>JBAZHQ010000234.1:0-7135 GCA_041652235.1 Opitutaceae bacterium
AGCTACACTGCCTGCAGCAATACCCTTGTCCGCTATGGCCATCATGATTTTGGTCGCCACCCACTTTACGCCCATTTCGACGATGGCGGTAATAATGGCTTCATAGATCGCCATGCCGATGCGGGCGAAAGCCTGACCGAGTGTCTGTGCTCCCATGATGCAACTGGTGATGTTGCTCGTAATCGAATTCACCGCACCCCCGATCACGCTGGATATGTTGTGCGCAATCTGCTGCGAGGTCGTGCCCCAGGCGTTGCGCAGTTCGGTAAGGGATTTCTTGGTCTGCTGGACCCAATTGTTTGGATCTGGGCCAAGGCGTCCTTTCTCTCCCTGTGCTCCAACCATTTGCTTACTATAAGTATCGCCAGCCTTGTTGTGCATCAAAGCAACCTGCTCTCCAGCTCCTCCTGGAGCGCGGGCTTTGATTGCAAGCTCCCTCTCGATTCGGGCCTTTTCCCGCAGCAAGGCTATTTCTTGCTCAAGCGCATCTTTTCGATTTTTCCATTTCTCCGCCTCGGTGCGCGTATAGTCGGCCTCGATATCAACTAAGTTCGTACGGATCGCCGTGAGAGAGTTCTCAAGCGCAGTGCGCTGGCTTTCGATCTGGCTCTTCGCCTTTCTCCGGGCTTCTTCTTCTTCCCAAATTCTGTGCTCAGCATCTCGGCGCTCGTTGGCGAGTTTAAGGTCGAGCCCGGAGAGTTCCGCGATCGCACGCCTTTGCTCGATTTCCTCCTTCAAGGTCTGGGCGAGCTGATTATCGCCTGCGGCCTGCGCGACTTTCATCTGAGTCTCAAGCGCGTAGATGGAGCGTTTTACCTCTTCCTCGTTTAGCTTTTTCGCCTGATCGGCCAGCTTGTTTCCGACCTCGGCTTCCTGCTTTTTGAGTTCAAGAATCTGATTTGTGAGATTAAGGCTGCGAGCCTTGGTTTCGTCTTCCGTGAGGCCAGCGGGGGCATTCGATAGTTCGCCTTCAAGCCTGGTGCGGCGACCTTGCAGCTCCTTTGCAAGCGCAGCTGGTTCCATGTTTTCCAGGTTCAGCTTGTCGTTCTTTTCAGAGAGACTCGGTAGCTGTGCGACCAGAGGTTCAAGGCCAGCTTTAATCGCTTTAAGCTGATTTTCGGCGATGGTCGTCTGCACCTTCCCTGGATCTTGCAGCTCGCGTATTAGCAATTCCTGCTTTTTTATGATCTCGGGAAGATCACCCAGCCTGGATTCTTGCTCGTCGGAGAACTTAGGCAGGTTCCATATTGCAGGTCCATTTCCCGTTCCGTAGTTTTCCCAAGCCTGAGCGGCTGCGGACTTTTTCTTTTCCAGGTCGGCTAACTCCGATTGATACTTGTCCAGCTCTGCTTTGCTCGCTTCGAGGGTGTTGGCAGCTCCTTCTTGGCTGCTGATTCCTCCAGCCTTCTTCCTGGCATCCTTCATTGCCTCCCGCACCGCGTTGGCATCGCGCTGGAATTGCTGGATGTTCGAGTCAGCCATAGCATCCAGCACGCCTTTGATGACCGATCCGGCAATTATTGCAGCCAGTATCGCCGGCACGAAGGATGCAATCGCTCCCATGGCATTCGAGATGCCCCGCACCATCGTTCTGCAGCTTCCCTCCTCCATCTTGCCAAGCAAACTATAGAGCGAACTATCGGCTTTATCGAAGAGATACCCGGCTCCCATCGCTCCGAGAATTCCAGGACTGGCACCGCCCATGAAAGCACCAACTCCTGAGAGATTCAGTTTTTCGAATAGCTGAGCGATATTTGTAAGCGTCGGAAGCAGCTGCACGGCGGCAACAGTCCACATCTCTTTAAGCCTGCTATTGATCACGCCCAGGCGATCCTCGACCTCGTGGAATTGATGAGCGCTCTGTTCCATCCGGTCGCCGAGCCTTCCGGCTTGCTCGGCGGCGAGCTTCAATCCCTCGGGACTGCTGAGGAGCTGCAGCATCTGGCCACCGCTGCGCCCAAAGAGCTGCATGACAATGTTTGCGCGCTCCGACTGATTCTCCACCTTCCCAAGACCTTCACTTATTACCTCCAGCTGCTGGGCAAAAGGTAGTTCTTTCAGCTCTTCGATCGATGTGCCGATGCGGCGAAAGACGACATCGGTTCGGCCTCCCATGTCATTGACTCCGCCCAGCGCCTTTTGGAGGAGATTGGCGGAATGTCCGATGGATTCGGCACCGAGTCCTGCATTTCGGTACGCTTTGTCGAGGATAACGAGCTCGCGCACACTTTCACCGGTGCGGTCTGCTAGCTGCTTAAAGTGCGAACCATCCTCGAATGCCCCCTTGACACCCTCGAATGCGCTCTCAACGGAGAGCGCGGCGGTGGCCATGTGGCCGAGCTCGCGGGTCATGTCGCCGAGCTTGCCGTTGACGCGCTCGACGGCGCTGGCGGCGGCTTCGGTGCCTACGGCGGAGAATACGAGTTCAACGAGGCTGGGCATCGTGGATTATGTTGAGGAGTTTGTCGGCGACTTCGCTATAGCCTTCGCCTCCGGCAAAGCCGAGGTTCACGGCCTGCATGAGCTTGAGCTGCCTTTCGGCGTCCACCCTCTCACGCTCGGCGAGGAAGCGTAGGAGGATGCGCGGAGTATGGTCTAGGCAGCGGCTCCAATCGCAGCCACAGAAGCCGCGGGCGCAGGCTCGCTCGGCGAGGCGTTCCCACTCGGTGCAGCGGGCGCGGGCGTAGGCGCAGAGTCGTTCGAAGGTAGCAATTTCAACAGGTTGCCCATCTGGTACAGGAGCGGTCCCACTTTCAGACCGATGATGGGATCGTGGGTCGACATCTCCACCATCGTCGAAAAATTTGCCTTGATGAAGTAGGCGATGAGCTGGTTGTAGCAGCCGAGATCGAGCGTGTTCACCCACTGGAGGTTTCGGTCGCAGCACAGAGCCACGATTGAGGGCGATTCGCCTGCGCAGAGCAGGTTCACGAATTGGATGCGCTCGGAGATCGAGAGTGTCTTGAAGGTCAGGCGTTCTTCCTGGCCGTTGGCGTATTTGATGGAGGGGGGAGGAGTGGGTGTGGGAGTGGGATTCATAGGTTTTAAGAGCGTAAGAGGTGTAAGGTTGTAACCCGTTCGACTGGCTCAGGGCCTGCGGGAGCGTAAGTGGGTAAGCGTCAGAGTTGCGGAAGCGTGAGGTTAGTAAGACGGATAAGCCGACAGATCGGCATCGGTGAGCTGGTAGCCGCCGCCGAGGGAGGTCATCAGGGCGTTGATGGCTGCGCGGTGGTAGGCGACGGATGTGCCGCTGCCTGCGCCGCCGAAGGTCCAGACGTTCAGCAACACAAGTTTGTTGTCGATGATGAGGCTGGCTGGGTTACCGGAGTCACCGCCGACGATGTCCTCATAGAATGAACGGCGAAGGAAATCGGCAGGCGCACGGAAACTCACCATCGTCCCGATCGATGAAAGCTCATCGACGAGGGCTTTTTCCTCCTGGTCGAGAACAAGAGCGGGGATGCCGACAATGCTACCGGGAATGTGGGTTGCCCAATCATCGGGCAACACCCTCGCAAAGGAGATGCTCGCGGGCACATCGCTGTCGAGGACGCCGACGGTGATGTCGGGATAATATGGCGCATACTGGGGATGAGTCGCCTTGGCGGTCATCGTGCGGTCGACGACCTGGTTATTGGTAGTGATAAATCGCACGGTCGCTCCGACCGGGATCTGGTAGTGGGCTGCGAAGAGGATATGTCGGGGGGAAATGAGGATGCCTGCCTCATTTTGTCCTCCCGAGGAGTTCCAGGGACTCAGGGGCGTGAGATCCACGCCATAGGCCCAGCAAGCCGTGTTGCGCACGTAGATCGATTGCGCATGGTTTTGCGTCGCGAAAATGCCGAGTGCTGTGGCGGGAGTTTTTCCGACTAAGCGGCCGTCGTCGGTGTCAGTGATTATTTTCCGAAGACAGGTGGGAGCGTAGCCCAGGAAGGTATTCGTGATCGCTGCGCCTCCGGTGCCTACACTCACCTGAGTCTGGACCGTGCGAGTCGGGCAAGTGAGCGTGATTGTTGCCGTGCCGGTTCCGCGATATATCCAGCGGGAGACATCGGCGGGATCGGGCTCGATGACGGCGGCGTTGCTGGTCTGGCGCGTGATCGTCTCATTTCCCGGCCGCCCATGCGCGATGCTATAAGTCCAAACGTAATCCGTCACGGTCGCCGGACCTGTGTCGCGGCGGTAGATGGCATCTGAGACCGCGACTTGATCCGATGTCGCTGGCGATACGATACGGGGAGCGGGCGTAGGTGAGCCCGCGTCGAACCAGAACGAATGCCACACGATTCCGGCCATCCATACTGGACGGACCAGGCCGAGAATTGAGCCGCCATGGAGGATGAGGGGCATGGCTAGTTCGTGTTCACCGTCGCCCCGCGTGCGACTATGATGGCTTTGTTGGCAAGACCTGTGGCGCTTGGCGTAGCATTTGTGCCACCGTTCAAAACAAGTGTTTTCCCGGTGCCGAAGACCATCGTTCCGTTGGTGCCATCCATGAGAGCAACACGGGCGAGGATGTGATCGACCGATGCCTGGGTAAGTTTTTGGCCTGCGAAGGAAATTATCGTTCCGGTGCCGAGAGTTTTTAGAGCGGACAGATCAACCGTAGTGATATTTCCATTACTTGAGTTGCCATAAATGTAACCGGCCGTTGATACCAGATTTGGGAGGGATATTGTGGTTAACGCTGGCATACTATTGATGGCCACAGTCCCTGAAGCACTGACAAATTCTGGCAACGAAATCGCAGTTAATGATGCCATTGAAGAGATGCTAATGCCTGCTGAGTACATTAATTTAGGGAACGAAAGTGTAGTGAGTGCTGCCATGCTGCCCGGCTGGAAAGGCCCACCCACAGTGACTAGTTCTGGACCAGAAAGGGTAGTTAGTGAGGCCATGCCGTTTGGCCCAAAAGATGATCCAGTCCTCACCAGCACTGGTATGGATAATGTGGTCAATGCCGCCATGGTCATTGGCTGGAAAGATCCTCCTGTACTTACCATTTTCGGAAAGGATAAGGTTGTCAGTGATGCCATTTGCTGGGGGTTACAGTCAGTCTTTATGCTTAGTAGCTCAGGGAAAGAAAGAGTAGTCAGTGAAGCTAGTGTAGAGGCATTCATAGATCCCCCAATTGCCACCAGTTTCGGGTGCGTCCATGTCGTCAGTGCTGGCATCCCGTTCGGACTGTAATCCGCCCCGACAGTTACTAGCTCGGGGAAAGAGAGCGTAGTCAGTAAAGGTAGAGCGCCTGGAGATAGGCTGTTAACCACCCCTATAAGATTGAAAAACGTCAGCGATGTGAGTCTGGGGCCTCCTGTATCACCATTCCCATAGCCACCCTCTCCATACGCAAAGGTTGAAATGGTTGGTCCTGGAATAGAGCTATAGGTCACTGCACCGCTTGCCTGAGTCGATGGCACCAAAACGTTTTCGGGTTGCATCGTTAGCACTAAGGCTGTTCTGAGGGCTCCTGTATATGATATGACAAGGTTGCTACTCACAGAAACCTTCCTGCCGCCGAGCGTCGTTCCATTACCGACGAAAAGCTCCTCTGTGTCTGTAGTCCAAATCGGCTCCCCCTGGCCGGGGATGATGGTCTGCCGTTCGGAGTCCGTGCCTTGGCGTAGTTGGATTTGTAGTTGATCTGTGTCTGTGGGCTCGTAACTCCCTTGCGAATTGCCCACCAATATCTGACCAGCTGTCGGCGGGGTGTTTGGGACCACGCTCGCCTTCGTCTGAGCATCGTTGGTTACATTACCAAGCCCCACCTGAGCCTTCGTCACCGTATGCGGATTGTCGGTGCGCCCGGTGTGAGTCGTGAGCGCCGAGGATGTCGCGGCATCGGTGATCCCATACCCCGAGAGCGTCGTTGGCTTGCTTGTGATCGACGACCAGGCGGGCGTGACTGTCTGCGCGGAGAGCGCAGTGAGGCGGCCCTTGGCATCCACGGTTCCGGTCAGACTCTGCGTCGCGCTGCCATAGGTGCCAGCGGTCACTCCCGTCGCGATCAGGGAGAGCGTCGGAGCCCCGGCGATGCCGTCGCCATTCGAGACAGCGATCTCGCCAGCTGTGCCGATGATCGCACGCGTGACCCAGGTGTCGGAGGCTGTGCGGGCCGCAAAGCCTGTGCTTGCGAGCGCTGCGAGCGCAGTGAGATCGGCGTCAACTCGCTGCACTCCGTTCAGAGTCGCCCCGGAAGCGACCGTCAGCGTGCCACCGCTGGCGATCGTGAGCGTGCGGCCGGTGCCGAATGTCAGATCCTCGTTGATCGTGTTGATAGCCGCTCCGGACGTTTTCTTTGTGACCGGACCGTTGCCTGCGTTCTGAGCGAACGCAGTGGCAGCAATGAGTAGGAGGAGAAGGAGAAGGAGGCGTTTCATGGTAGTCGTGTTAGAGCTGCACGAAGACGACGGCGTTGGTGAGCGCGTCGTAGTTGGACGGATGCACGATGCCAGGCAGGGCCTCATCATCCGTTCCGGCGCGCACTTGGTAGCTCTTGAGTTCGCCGTTGACTGTGCCCTGGAGAATCCTTCCAGCGGTGGCATCGGCTGCGGAGGCGGTGATGGTGGCGAGCGTGGGGCCGGAGCCAGTGAGGCCTATGAAGGCGGGAAGAAATGCGGAAGGCATGGCGGGAACGGAAGACGGCGTGCCGTCAGGATTGAGAGCGACAGCAGGTGCGGTTGTAAGGGCGGCAGGCGTAGTGTGCGCCGGAGCCGCATCAGTGAGAGCGGCAGGCGTGGAATGCGCCGGGGCCGTCGAGGTGAGCACGGCCGTGGTCGTGTGATCCGGTACGGAGGATGTCACTGCGGCGGGCGTGGTG
Organism: Opitutaceae bacterium; assembly: GCA_041652235.1. Classification (GTDB taxonomy): domain Bacteria; phylum Verrucomicrobiota; class Verrucomicrobiia; order Opitutales; family Opitutaceae; genus MWDT01. Next base: position 6,821 of record JBAZHQ010000234.1, read on the forward strand.
TGATCCGGAGCCGTGCTACTCAGCGCAGCGACATCGGTATGGCCCGGAGCCGTTGCTATCAGCGATGGCACGGCGATGTTTCCAGGAGCGACAGCGCTCAGCGATGGCGCCACCGTAGTCATCGGTGCGGTGGCCGTGAGCGCTTCCGGATCGCTGTGCCCTGGAGCACCGCTTGTCGGCGTGGCGGGCGTGGTATGCGCCGGCGCGACGCTCGTGGGAGCGTCCGCCGCGCAGTAGTCTATCACGCCGGGAGGCGTTGAAGTCGGTGTCCAGGAGTCAGGCATGGGATTGAAAGCTCGTAGCTAATAGCTGTTA
>JBAZHQ010000235.1:0-7133 GCA_041652235.1 Opitutaceae bacterium
GTGAATTGGGAATGGTGTTCCGCCCGCATCAAGGCGGCCCGTTCCGCCGGACGGGAGCTGCAGGTGTTGAATCTTTTCGGCTACACTGGCGCCGCCACCTGTGCCGCCGCCGCTGCGGGGGCGCAGGTATGCCATGTCGACGCGGCCGAGGGCATGGTGAAATGGTGCAAGGAGAACATCGCCCTCAGCGGCCTGGCGTCGGCGCCCGTTCGCACGATCGTGGACGACTGCCTGAAATTTGTGCGCCGCGAGCAGAGGCGCGGACATCGCTACGATGCCATCATCATGGATCCGCCCACCTACGGCCGGGGCAGTTCCGGCGAGATGTGGAAACTCGAGGACAGCCTTTGGGAGCTTCTGCTCGCGTGCCGCGAAATCCTGAGCGAGAAGCCCCTCTTTTTCCTGATCAACGCCTACACCGCTCGCCTCTCGCCCACGGTCGCCGGCAATCTGCTGCTTGAGCTTATGGCTCCGCATGGCGGCCTGATCGAGGCCGGAGAGATAGGCCTCCCCATCAAAGCCGACGGCAAGATTCTCCCCTGTGGCATCTTCGCCCGCTGGTCCGAAGCTCGCGCGCCGCAGTAAGCTTTTTGAACTGCGAAACAAAGAAAACGACTTCTCTCTTACGCTCTCAAATCGCCGACTTCCGCCATCCGAGCTCCGACAGCCGACCCCATGCCCACATCTCCCCTGCGTTTCATCATCGTGCATTCCCAGCGGCTGGTTGCGGAACTCTTGGAAGGATGGCTCCTGCAACAGTATCCCAAGTGCCACGTAAGCCGGTATGCGACGCTTTCGGCGGCCTTCGGCAAGAATAATGAGTCGCCGGTGGACGTTTGCATATTTGAGGCAGGGAATATTCGGGACGATTGGGCAGAGTTTGTGGATGAAGCTTTTTATAGAAGGATAGCATATAAAATGCTCATTCTGGCGGGGGACGACGATGATTGCATGCTTGAGAAGCTCAGGCACGCGAAACTCGATGGTATAGTGGATATAAACGCGCATGCCTTATGCGGAATGCTAGATGCTATATGCGTCCTTCTTGGTGGCGGAACTTATATTAGCCCTCGCTATAAACAGGCATTGTTCTCGCAACCATCCAAGGATCGCTTGGCGCTGAACACACTGACGGAAACTGAGACTCTAATATTGGCATCTATTGGTGCCGGTCATAAAAAGCACGAGATTGCGGAAGAAATGAGTATGGCACCAACGACGGTGCTGTTGCATCGGAAGCATATCATGCGCAAGCTCGGAGCGCGTCATGCGGCCGAGCTGGCTATGCATGCTTTCCGCCTGGGACTCGTAAAAGCCTCTGCCCAAGGTGTCCACCGGCCAGGATTCGAGATGGCACTTTCTGCGAGGAATAGATCGCGAGGAAAAGCAGCAAGAGGGAGAAAGAAGAAAATTACAGCTTTGTAGATAGCTGTTAAAGAATAAGAAGGGAGAATATCTACTCATCTTATTGTATAGACTCATATTGCCGATTCATCGGTTTTCTGCTACAAGCTCTGCGTCAGCACTGCGTATCGCAACGGCCTTTGCCGTTCTGATCGCAACTTTTACCCAGCCCCAGCCACCTCTTCCATGAGCACGCCTCCGTGCGTGCCCATCAAGGTCAGACTTTAGCCTTCTATCATGTACAAACTACTCCTGCTCGCCATTATATGTGCGCTCGGAAGCCCGGGCCTCATCGCGCAATCGCTTGCTACCGATGCCGCTAAAAACAACGGTAATGCATCCACTGTCGTCACAAAAGCCGCGGACGATGATGCCTCTTCTTGGACTGCCTTGCAGGGCCAGGTCCAGAACCTACTGCCGAAAACCAAGGCAGGTGGAGATCCCGCTTCAGCCGATGTTCCGGCAGATGACGCTACCGCCGCACCCGATGCGGCGACGCTCATTGCTACGGCGGATTTGTACAAGGATTTCTATGTGAAGAACCCCACATCGAAGAACGCGCCCATTGCCAAATCGAATGAGGCGCAAGCGCTCATCGCCGCGGAACGGCTGGGCGATAAGACCCAGCACACCCGGGCGGAGGCCCTCGTATCCTCCCTTCGCAAGGACGCCTCCCTGCCCGCTGACTCTCGCTATGTCGTTGCCGCCAACTGGGACCATCTTCCCTTGGGTGCTCCCGCGAAGATCACGCCCGAGATTCTGGCGCAGATTGAGAAGATCGAGCGCCAGCTCCTCAAGGAATTCCCCGAGCTCCCCAACGGCTATGAGGCGCTTCTTTGCCTTGCCAACTCGACCAGCGACGACGAAGCCAAGCGCCTAGCTCAGGACTTGGATAAAAAAGACACCCCGGATTGGATTCGCAAGGAGGCCAAGGCAATCTTGGCGCGGCAGAAACTCCTTGGCAAAGACCTGATGCCCTTGCTGGTTTCCGGCCTCGGCAAGGACCCTGTCGCTTCATCCCTTCAGGGCAAGATGGTCGTGGCCTATTCTTGGGCTACAACGAACCCCGTCGGCATGGAGCAAATTCGCGATCTGGCCAAATTGCTGCCATCAGACGCCGTGTTCATAGGTATCTGCGTGGATCCCAATATTCCCAGAGCCAAGGCTGAAAACGCCCAGAAAGCTCTTCCGGGAACCCAATTTTACGATCCATCAGGGCCTAATGGCGCCCTCGCCGGAGCTATGCGCATGACCTTTCCCCACCAGATCTATATGGCTGATGCCCAGGGCATAATCCGCTCTGTCACCCTCCAGATCGACACCGAGCAGAAGCTTCAAACCCTCCTGGCCAAATGAACCGCTTTACCCAATCCACCCAACCGTCCGGCAGTCCTGTTCTGGCCGGCCACCCTAACGTCCGACCGATCGCCTTCTGGTCTCAGCACTTACAGCTTAAAGCTTATAGCTTCCAGCCCACCAGCCTCCGACTTCTTTTATTGCAGCTCGCCTGCCTGGCAGGCCTTTTTGCCTTCGCCCCAAGCGTCTTTGCCGCCAACGGCTTTATATGGAATGTAAACGGTGCTCTCTGGACTCCATCCACATCTGTGAACGCCAACACGAGCTATAGCGTCGGGGTGACATATCCGCCTGCGGGAAGCCCTCCCTTCCACGTGGTAACTATGTACAAGAATGGGTCATATTTTGCTTCAGGCACTATAGGGGCAAGTGGGTCAACGGTCGACACCTACGCCCAGACTGTCACTTACACAGCCACTATGCCGGATTACATAACGCATCAGCCTATAAGTGATTCCATTACCGTTGCTATTGTCGGGGCTGTAATTGCCCCCACTATCACTACGCAACCCGCTGCCACGACCGTGTATCTTGCTCCAGGTTCTTCTTGGTATACATCCAGCGTGGTTGCGAGTGGCACCACGCCTCTGAATTACCAATGGAAAAAGAACGGAACGAATATTCCTAATGCCAATGCGGCAGGTTTCTCGATTGCAAGTGTGGCATCCTCCGATGCCGGTTCTTATTCTGTTGTTGTGAGCAACACCGCAGGCTCGGTCGAGTCCGTTAGTCTGCAACTCAATGTAAGAACACAAACGACATTCACGATTTCGCCGACGAGCTTCGTCTACAACGGCGGCTCGCATGGACCGACGATTACGCCAAACCCGTCAAATGCCACCTACTCGGTCTCAGGCACAGCCTCCGCGACCGGTACCGGCAACTACAGCGTGACGGCAACTGCGACTGGAAATTACTCCGGCACAGCGACCCAGTCCTGGTCGATCACTCCTCAAAACCCGGCATTCACGTTTTCACCGACAAGCTTTGCCTATGACGGTAGCTGGCATGGACCAACGATCACGCCGAACCCGTCGAATGTCACCTTCTCGATCTCAGGCACGGCCTCCGCGACTAATGCCGGAAACTACAGTGTGACGGCAACTGCGAATGGCAATTTCTCCGGCACGGCGACGCAACCCTGGTCGATCACTGCTCGAAATACCACATTCACGATTTCGTCGCCGAACTTCACCTATGACGGCAGCTCGCATGGACAGACGATCACACCGAATCCGTCAAATGCTACCTACTCAGTCACAGGCACTCTCTCCGCAACTGATGCCGGTAACTATAGCGTGACGGCAACTGCGAATGGCAATTACTCCGGCACAGCGACACAATCCTGGTCGATCGCTCCTCGAAACACGACATTCACGATTTCGCCGACGAGCTTTACCTATACCGGCGGCTCGCAAGGGCCGACGATCACGCCAAACCCGTCAAATGCCACTTACTGGGTCTCAGGCACGGCCTCCGCGACCAATCCCGGCAGCTACAGCGTGACGGCAACTGCGAATGGCAATTACACCGGCACGGCGACCCAGTCCTGGTCGATCAGTCCCCCGTGGTACACGCTTACGGTCAACAATGGCACGGGGGGAGGCTCGTACACGGCGGGCACACAAGTTAATATCTATGGCAACCCGCCAACCGGATACCACTTTACTTCTTGGACGCTGAATTCGGGGCCGGGTACGATCGGCAGTTCCGGTTCGCGCAGCACCACCTTCACAATGGGCAGTGGCAACGCGACGATCACTGCCAACTCTGCCAACGACGCCCCCACTGGCTGGCTGGACAGTGCATCCAGCCCGGTTATCCAAAATCAAAACATCACAGGTAGCGGCTGGGCGGCCGATAACGAAACGGGATCGCCGGTCAGTCACGTCGATATCCTCATTGACGGCGTCCCTCCGGTCCCAGCCTGCCAGGCGACCCTGGGCGGCTCTCGTCCCGATGTCGCGAGCTCCTACGGACGCCCGGACTACACGAATTCCGGCTATTCGTTCTCGTATAACATCGGCACACTCAGCGTCGGCCCACATACCATAAGCACAAAGGCCTACGACGCTCAGGGTGCCTCCGCGGTTCTTTCGGGAAGCAGAAGTTTCACGGTGAACGCAGCTTCAGTTGCCCCGACCATCACCACGCAGCCCTCGCCCCAGACGATCACAGCCGGCCAGAACACGAGTTTTACGGCAGCGGCTTCGGGCTCTCCTACGCCCTCTGTGAAATGGCAGGTGAATACTGGGACAACATGGACAGATCTGGCGAACGGCGGGGTGTATTCAGGTGTCAGTACGAACACCCTCACGCTTACCCAGCCACCGACTTCGATGTCCACTTACCAGTTCCGGCTCTATGCTTGGAACGGCGTTACTCCTGATGCGACCTCGTCCTCGGCAACACTCACGGTGAATGCGGCGCCACCATCAGCCCCTGTGATCAACAGCGCGCTTACGGCAAGCGCAACGGTCAATGCAAGTTTCAGCTACCAGATCACTGCCACGAATACACCGACGAGCTTTAGCGCTAGCGGACTGCCCAGCGGGCTCTCAATCAATACGTCTACGGGTGCGATTTCCGGGACACCCACCACGGCGAATCCTTACAACGTTTCACTGGGTGCTACCAACGCTGGCGGCACCGGCACCGCCACACTGGTCATCACGGTCACCTCAGGCGGCGGGTCAAACGACACCACCAACCAGAATCAGCTCAACATCCACATTCCCCTTTTATAAGACACTCCATGAAAAAGCTGCACATCTACACTTTGATCCTGGCGGGCATGCTTGCGACCGCGGTCGCGGTGCCCGTCGATAAAGAGAACGCCAACGCCAATGCGATCAATAAGGCCGAGGCGGGCGACATTTCCGGAGCGGCCGAGGAGGCCGGAAAGAACAACACGGCGTCGAAAGGGAGCCTGCCCTGGTATCAACAATCCGCCATCGAGCTCGTGAGCCAGGCCTACGTCTTCAAGGGCAAACAGGACGACGCCAGCGTGCGCCGCGCTGCCACTGCGGCGATCAAGATTCTCCTGGAGGGATACAAGAACAAGGCTTCCGAAGCGCATGCGGCGGATCGCTCTCAGACCTATGTTCAGCTTGGGCATGCTTATGAAGAATTGCTGGGCGACCGGGCACGAGCGCGCCAGTGCTTTGAAAAGGCCCTGCAAGACGATCCGGAAAACGAGCAGGCAAAGCAGATGCTCGCCTATTACGCAGCCGAGGAAGCCAACTTCCAGCGTTTCGTCAAAGGAGGGAAATAACCATGAGAACGCTCTACAGTTTTCTAGCGGTCTTGTGCTTTGCAGGCGCCGTTTCGGCGCAACAGGTGGACGGAGCCGGCGATATCTTCGTCTCGATGCAGGCCCAGGTGATTTGGGGGAACCCGAACGTTCCGCCTGCAGGGCAAAACGCGCACGCCACAATGACTTGTACGGCGCTCGCGGCGACACAGCCGGACGCCAACCTCCACGTGGATCTTGTGCGAGGTTCCTCATTACCCCAGGGGGCATACACCAATCGCCTCAACACGCGTTTTGTGCCTGGCGTGTATTATGACGTCGTTTTCCATGTCGATAACAATTTTGATCCGGAGGAATATTTGGTAGGCGGCGCACCCGGCCTCCAGCTTTTGGTTTCCGCCCCGGAAGGCTACGCTGTCGAAGTGAAAAAGCCGGACCTCATCTACCCGGTCGAGGGAGATCGGACCAATATCAATTTGAATGTGTTTGAGGAGGATAACAATGTGCAGTTAAAAGTTCGGCTGCGGCCTCTGGGTGGCAATCCGGGCTTGCGCGCGGGTTTTGCCACATCGCTGCGCACGGATCGGGTGCTGTGGCAGCTTTCACTGGGCGAGTTGTCCAATGGCAACCCCGCCGGCTGCCTGTCGTTCACCAATCTCATTGGCGCCGACACTTTGAGAGGCATGTTAACTCGGCAGAAGCTCAACAGCGACGCCTCCTCTTCGGAAATCCTTCAAGTGGTCGACATCGGCGATGCCAGGGTCCTTCGCCAGATCATCGCTCCCCAGGTCTGTGTCGACATCACCGGGACCTTGGATTCCGGCGTTATCACTCTGAACTGCTATCATCCGTCCCAGCGCTCGGCCACCGCCGATCCAAATACTCATTACTTCTCCTTTACCGGCACTCCATATACCTCGTATACCGTCACCCCGGGTACGGACGATTCCACCGGCGCCACGATCTCGTGTTCGATTCTCGATCTGGCGACCAGCTCGACTGCCCGCGTGCTCGAAACCAAGCTCACCCGGACCGGCTCGTCGCCAAATTATACGTGGACCTCTGAGTACTGGCATACAGGGGCCGCGCCCGTCAAGGAAGTCAAGGCGCGGAGCGGCAA
>JBAZHQ010000236.1:0-7119 GCA_041652235.1 Opitutaceae bacterium
GAATCCGGTAAACGATCATCACCCGGTCAATTTGCTCGGGAGTGAAACCGGCACGCTCAAGCCCCACCTTGTTGATGGCGCGTACAGTGGCCGGGGAACCGTCGGCGATAAAGAATGGCGGAACGTCCTGAACGACCTTCGCAGCGCCGGCGACCATGGAGAATGCGCCCACCCGGCAGAACTGGTGAAGGCCGCCATAACCGCCGATGACCACGTTGTCCTCGATGACCACATGACCGGCAAGGCCTGCGTAGTTGCTCATAACCACCCGATTCCCCACGAGGCAATCATGAGCGATGTGGGTATGGGCGAGAAAATTGTTGTCCGAACCGACAATCGTGAAGTCGCCGTCAAAAGTGGCGACATGCACGCTGCTGTATTCCCGGAACACATTCCGGTCGCCAATGCGCACACCCGGGTTGCCACCCTTGAATTTAAGATCCTGGGTTTTCCCTCCGATAAAGGCATAGGGGAAAATTTCGCAGCTCTCGCCAATCGTGGTGTTGCCCTCGACTGAGGCGTGGTGATGCAGCCGGGTGCCATTCCCGAGGACAACCTTTGCGCCCACGAAGGCGTAGGCGCCGATCTCCACGTCCCGGCCCAGGCAGGCTCCCGGCTCGATGATTGCAGAGGGATGAATGAGAGACGCCATGATCAGGCTTCCTCACCCTCTTCCACAAAGGCGAACATCAGCTCCGCCGACGAGGCCACCTGGCCGTCGACGGCGCAGCTCACCTCCGCAGTCGCAAGCTTGTTGCCGCGCATCTTCGTGATTTTGGCGTTGATGATGATCTGGTCGCCGGGGCGGACAAGTTTGCGAAACTTCACCTTGTCGGCGCTCATGAAGAGAGCCGTCTTGCCTTCCGAGGAAGTGCGGCGAAGCAGGAGAAGTCCGCCCGCCTGGGCCATGCACTCAAGCTGTAATACGCCGGGGAAAACCGGATTGCCTGGAAAGTGGCCCTGGAAAAACGGCTCGTTGATGGTGACATTTTTCACGGCCACCAGTTCATCTTCCCCGATAAACTCGATGACCTTGTCAACCATCATGAAGGGATAGCGGTGCGGCACCATGTCCAGAATGCGGCGGATATTGAGCGACGTCTCCGTCGGTAGAACGGTTGCCGGCCGGGCAGGCTTCTTTTTCCCTGTCTTTTTGCGTTCCTCAAAGCGAACGAACAGGGCCTTGGTGAGCTCGGCATTGATCGCATGGCCCGGGCGCATGGCGATGATATGCGCCTTGATGGGCATCCCGAGGAGGCGGATGTCTCCGATGATATCGAGGATCTTGTGGCGAACGAACTCGTCGTTAAAACGCAGGGGCTCCTTGGAGATGATCTTGTCGCCCTTGATCACCACGGCGCAATCGAGGGAGCCCCCCTTGATCTTGCCCATCTTGATCAGTTCCTCGATGTCCTCGTACACCGTAAAAGTGCGCGCAGCGGCGATCTGGCTGATGTAGGTGTCGGGGTCGATCGTCAGGGAAAGATGCTGCGTATGGATGCCGCGATCGTCCGCGGAAGTGCAGGAAATCCGGAACTCGTCGCAGGGAAGGGCGATCACCGAGGAATTGCCGCGCGTGACCGAGACCGGCGCATCGAGCACAAAATATTCGCGATCCGCATCCTGCTCCGTAGGCAGGGAATCCAGGATGAGATTCACGAAAGGCTTGGCGGAACCATCCATGATGGGAGGTTCCGCGGCATTCATCTCGATAAGGACATTGTCGATGCCGCAACCGTTGAGGGCGCTGATGACATGCTCAACCAGGTGAATCCTCACGTTCCCCTCGACAAGGCCCGTATTGCGCACGAGATCGCCGATCAGGCTGATATGAGGCTTTATCTCGGGGGTTCCCGGTAGATCGATGCGTTTGATGACTATGCCGTGGTTCACAGGGGCAGGTTTCATAGTCAGCATCACCGTCTCTCCGGTGTGCAGACCATGGCCGCTGATAGTAACCACTCGGCCGAGCGTGCGTTGTTTCATAGAGTACGTTCAAAAATGTCGTGGACGAGCCGGTCCAAGCGCAAGCGCAGATATAGGCCCAAGGCATCCTTAGCGCCAAAAGATTGCAGTTGGCAACACCTTCGATAGCTCAGTTTCAATCTAGAAATCCTGCAATCTGCCTTCGCCCTTTCCACGCTCAGGCTCCAAACGTGAGAGAACTTCGCCAAGGAGATAGATCGAACCGGTCACGACAATCACGTCGGACGGAGTGCCCAGAGTACATAGATCCGGCCCGGGGAAAATGGCCTCGACCGTCCCACGCAGCACGGAACCCGAATAGGTCGAAGGGACAAGCGCCTCAAGTTCCTCGTGAGTACAGGCACGAGCCTGCTTGGGGACGATAAGGTGCACTTCCTTTGCATAGCGGCAGATCGTGGAGAGCAGCGGGCGTGCTCGCGCCGCACCGAGAGCGGCGACGACCACAATAGGCGCCTGCCCTGTCTCAGCCAAGAGCCTGCTCAACGCGAGGTCGAGCACCTCCGCCCCCTCCGTATTGTGAGAGGCATCGAAAACGACGCGGCGCTCACCCACCTGGCCGCGCTGCCAGCGACCCGGCCACGTCACGTTTTGCAGTCCTTGCGAAACAATAGAGGGATCAAGCTTCCAACGCGGACTCATCGTCCGGGCGACGAGCGTGGCTGTGGCTGCGTTCCATCTCTGGTGGTCGCCCTCCAGGCAGGTCGCGGGATATCGCGAAATGTCATCGCCAAACTCCTCCCGCACCGAAATGACAGGCGCATCCAGGGAGCGGGCCACCTCCCGAACGACGCGCTCGGCGTTCTCCGGCAGGCGTCCGATAACCACAGGACGGCCCCGTTTGATAATACCCGCCTTGGTGCGCGCAATTTTCTCAATCGTATCCCCCAGCATCTCGCAATGATCGAGACTCACGGAAGTTATCACGGCCAATTCGGGCAGCACGACATTGGTCGCGTCATACATGCCCCCCATGCCCACCTCGATGATCGAAACGTCGCAGCCTTTCCTGGCGAATTGGAGAAAGGCCATCGCCGTCATGAACTCGAAGAAAGTCGGGTGCATGTCGGCGCCTAGCGGGGCGAGTTTCTCCGCCGTTGGCCGCAGTTCGTTGGTGAAGGCGATCAGTTCCTCCTCCGAAAGCAGACGCCGGTCGACCTGCACGCGCTCGCCGAGACGCACCAGATGAGGCGAAGTGTAGAGACCGCGATGCCAGCCCGCTTCGCGAAAGATGGCATCCAGCATGGCCGCCGTGGAGCCCTTCCCATTGGTGCCGGTAATATGGATCGTCGACACCGCCAGCTCGGGATGTCCAAGCGCCTCCGCCAGCACCCGCATGCGATCGATGCCAAACTTCACTCCCTTCGTCTTGAGACCGAAAAGATAGTCCTGGACGGAAGTGTAGTCGGCAAATGTTGCGGGAAGCGCAGCCGCAGCAGGCGATGGATTGGAAATGTTCAAGCGCGGAGTCGAAAACGGCGGGGAGCCGGAGTGTGCTCACAAGCCCTTCCAGCGCAAGACCGGACCGGCCGCGAAGCGGCACGGTGGCGCTACTGCGCCTCGGTGGTGCGCCAGGCGCACACTGTTGGCCGCGACGCCGCCCCTATCTGAAGCTAACAGCTACTAGCTCGTAGCTCTTAGCCCAGGAACTGAGTTCCTAAGATTCGCAGGCAGTTTTTTGACGTAAAGCGCCAGGAGAATCTCATGGAGCTTTTCGCGCATGTCCAAGCGGCTGACAATGAGATCGATCAAGCCGTGCTTCAGCAGAAACTCCGAACTCTGGAAACCGGCAGGCAAGCTCTGTCTCGTCGTCTCCTTGATGACACGGGGGCCTGCGAAACCGATCAAGGCGCCCGGCTCTGCGACGATCACATCGCCCAGCGTGGCAAAGCTTGCGGAGACGCCGCCGGTCGTGGGATTGGTGAGCACCGAGATAAAGGGCAGCCTGGCCTGCGCCAGCCGGCCAAGCGCCGCGCTGGTCTTCGCCATCTGCATCAGCGACAGGATGCCTTCCTGCATCCGGGCGCCGCCTGAGGTGCTAAAAATGATGCAAGGGATCTTCTTTTCGAGCGCCGCTTCGATGGCGAGAGTGATTTTTTCTCCCGTGGCGGAACCCAGCGTGCCGCCGCAAAACCTGAAATCCATCACGGCAAGCGAAATGCGAACACCATGAATCTTGGCGATCCCGGTGACGACAGCCTCGGGCAAACCGCTCTCCTTCTCATAACGCACCAGACGGTCGGGATAGGCCTGGGTATCGACAAACTTCAGGGGATCGGCGGCGCAGATGCCTGCCGCGGTTTCGTGCCAGCTTCCCGGGTCCACCAAGGCTTCGATGCGCTCCCGGGCTCCGAGGGGAAAGTGATGCCCGCTCTTGGGCACAACCATGAAGTTCGCCTCCAATTCCTTGATGAAAATGATCTCCCCGGAGACGGGACACTTTGTGTAGATCCCCTCGGGAATTTCCTTCTTTTTGCCGCGGCTCGAAAAGTATTGGGGCTTGTTAAAATGCGACATGGGAGCTGGTGAAGGAGGGATAATCCCAGTTTTTGGAAAACCTCATCGTAACGCAGAAAAGCCGGAGCGCAAGGCAGGGGCTACAAGCTACGAGCTGTTAGCCCTTAGCCTGCATTCATCACACTCACTCGTGTGATGGATGCACCCTGTGGGCCTACTTTGTCGGGGCAAACCGTGCTTTCTGTGTCTCTATGGTTCAACTACGGTCCCGCGCTCGAGTCTGCGCAAATGTGGCACGGAAGAGAAATGAGGCTTCCCCTCGCGTGATTAGCCATGCAAGGTATCCGGCATCGCGTCGGATTCTAACGGTCCCTGCCGCCTGGTCTCCCTGGGGTTCTAAGCTCAACGGTTCCTGCAAATCCTGCCGCAAATGCCCCTTTCCCGGGGCAAAAAGGATTCAGCATGTCTCTTCCCACCATCATCCAAGGCGGCATGGGTGTGGCGGTCTCCAACTGGAGACTGGCCCGCTCCGTCGCACAACTCGGCCAGCTCGGAGTCGTCTCCGGCGCGCTGCTGGCCGTAGTCTTCGCCCGTCGCCTGCAAGCCGGCGATGCGGGCGGCCAGATGCGCTATGCCCTTTCCCACTTTCCGATCCGCCACGTGGCTGAGCGCGTTATCGAGGCCTATTACATTCCCAATGGCAAGGACGCCGCCGCCGCCTTCGCCTCGAATCCCATGCCCACCGTCAAGCCGGGGGCGTCTTTCGTCGAGCTTACCGTCACCGCCAATTTTGCGGAAGTCTTCCTCGCCAAGGAGGGTCACTCGGGCCCCGTTGGAATCAACCTCCTTGAGAAAATCCAGCTCTCCACCCTGCCCTCGCTCTATGGCGCCATGCTTGGCGGCGTGGACTATGTGCTCATGGGCGCCGGCATCCCGCGCCATGTCCCGGGCGCTCTCGATCGTTTCGCAGCCGGAGAAGCAGTCGATATGCGCATCGATGTCGAAGGCGCTCTCACAGGCGAAGAATATGCCACCCGTTTCGACCCCGTCGCATTTTGCGGCGAGGATCTCAAACCTCTTACAAGGCCGAAATTCCTGCCCATCGTCTCCTCCTCGACCCTGGCCGTTTCCCTCGCCAGAAAATCAAATGGGCGAGTTGACGGCTTCATCATCGAGGGCGATGTCGCGGGAGGCCACAACGCGCCACCCCGGGGGCCCCTTCAGATCTCAGCAGAGGGCGAACCCGTCTATGGTCCGCGCGACGTTCCCGATCTCGCAGCTTTCCGCGCCCTAGGTCTGCCCTTCTGGCTCGCCGGCGCCAAGGCGACTCCTGAAAAGTACCAGGATGCTCTCTCTCAGGGAGCAATCGGAATCCAGGTGGGGACCGCATTCGCATTCTGCAACGAATCGGGCATCAAACCTGAGATTCAGTCGGAAATCATTCGAATGGCCCGCATGGGCCAGGCCCGGGTGTTCACCGACCCCCTCGCCTCTCCAACAGGCTTTCCCTTCAAGGTGATTCAGATGGAGGGGACCCTCTCCAAAAGCGAGGTCTACGAAGGTCGCGAACGAGTGTGCGATCTCGGCTACCTTCGCCAGACCTACCGCAGGGAGGACGGATCGCTCGGCTACCGCTGCGCCGCCGAGCCGGTCGCCGATTATGTGCGCAAGGGCGGTGACGAAGCCGCCACCAAGGGCAGAAAATGCCTCTGCAACGGCCTGGCCGCGGCTGTCGGCTGGGGGCAGGTGCGCCCACAGGGGCACGACGAGGATGCCATCCTGACCGCAGGAAACGACATCTCCAACCTCGCCCGTTACCTTTCCGACACAGCGGACAACTACAGCGCCGCTGATGTCGTCGGCTACCTCCTAAGCAAGTCCGCACAAGCAGAATTAACTCAGGAAGTCGCGAGGTACGCCTGACGGTTTTCCGTGAAATCGCCCTGAACTTCGTCCATCCTGGAGACGAATCTCCTATGTCACGAAGTCTTCAATTCAAAGGGCTCGCTCCTCGATTCTCGATTCTATCTTCTTTAGCTGCGGCACCGCCGCAGCTTTCTCTCTCTGCTTCGCCATGATTGAAGTCGAGCACCTCACACGCATATTCCGCACCTACAAGAAGCAGCCGGGCTTCTGGGGCGGGGTGAAGGGTCTTTTCAAGCGGGACTACGAAGAGATCTCGGCTGCAAACGACATTTCCTTCAGCATCGAGGAAGGCGAGTTCGTCGGATTCCTCGGACCCAACGGCGCCGGGAAAACCACGACGCTCAAGATGCTCTCCGGCCTCATCTATCCCAGCTCAGGCAAAGCGCGCGTTGCAGGCTTCGATCCCACCCGGCGCGAAAACGCCTACCGGCGCATCTTCGCCCTCGTGCTCGGCCAGAAGAACCAGCTCTGGTGGGATCTCCCCGCTGCGGAGTCCTTCAATCTTCTGCGCCATATCTATGGCATACCCGAAGACTCTTTCCGCAAAACGCTGGACGAACTTCTCGATCTGCTCGCCGTGCGCGAAAAACTCAACGTGCAGGTGCGCGAACTGTCGCTCGGCGAACGAATGAAGATGGAATTGATCGCCGCCCTGCTTCACAAGCCGCGCGTCCTCTTCCTCGACGAACCCACCATCGGCCTGGACATCGTCTCTCAGCGCGCCGTGCGCCAATTCCTGCGCGATTATAATCG
>JBAZHQ010000237.1:0-7116 GCA_041652235.1 Opitutaceae bacterium
GCCTCGGTCGGACGGAACGGGGCTGTCAGCGGTCGGCTTTCGGCTATCGGAGAGACCCCACGAGGCAACAATGCCAATGGTTTTGGAATTCCTTTCAGACTGCGAGGATTTGAGAACACTGTAGTACAAAAGAAGATATTTGCTGATTAGGATCGATGCACCTGGAAGGTGAATGAAATATAGCGAGAGTTGTATCCAGGAATTTCTTATTTTGGTGCTTTTTCGTGCCTCTTTGTGGCCATCAAACTGCGTTCTTAAGCTTATTCGTTGAGGCGGACCGGGAGGATCACCATGGGCAGGCCTTGCCATTGAAGGCGGCGCTGGATGGCGACGGCGGTCTCGTTGTGCAGAATCCTGGAATACCAGGTTTCGCGCTGGAAGATCAGCTTGCCGCCGAAAAACACGACGCGGGGAAACTCTTTTGCGATATCGGTGCAGACTTTCTCCGCTGCCTCCACAGGGTCTATCCCGATCGTATGCCGTTGCGTGGCGGGGAGGCCCAGGCGATGCGCGAGATCCACATATTTCCCCAGGTCGGCCTGCACCTGCTCTTCCAGGCGGGCAATCTCGGCTTCGCCCTTGAAATTGCCGGAATCGAGCACGCCGACCGAGGCGAAGACGACCTGTTTGAAATGGCCCGGGAATGTCTTCAGGATCGCCAGCAACGAGTGCACTCCCAGGCCGCTGTACGCGGACACCAGAAGCACTGCCGTCTGCTGCTTGGGTTCGAGCACAAGCGGCTTGCCCTCGGCATGGGGAGGAACCGGAAGGTGAGTGAGGATCGCCGAGAGGTCCGTGAGCTTCGCCCTCACGCCGCGATAATGCTTCCGAATGAGAAAGCACAGCCCGATGAGGGCCGATGTGACGAGCAGCGTCATCCAGCCGCCTTCGCCGAATTTTTCGGCGACCACGATGACCAGGATCACCGCGCAGAGCAGCAGCGCGATCAGGTGGAGGCTGAAATCCCTGCGCCAGCCCGGGCGTTGCAGCCGCTCCTGCATCCAGAATTTGCACATCCCGAGCTGGGAGAGCGAGAAGGTGACGAACACGTTGATGGAGTACATCGTCACCAGGGCGGTGATGTTGCCGCGCGTATAAAACAGGCTCACGATGGCGGCGCCGCCCATCAGCAGCACGCCATAGTGCATCGTCAGCCGCTCGGAGAAGGCGCTGAAGCGATGGGGCAGCCAGCCGTCGAGAGCCATGTTGGCCATGACGCGCGGGCCGTCGAGAAAGCCGGTCTGCGCCGCCACGATCAGCAATCCGCCTTCGGCCAGGAGCGAGAGAACGACGAACCATTGACCGAATCCGAGCCGTTCGAATAGCACAGCATTGAGGGTCTTGCCGTGCTCGGCCGTGACACCCGCGAGCAGGTAGCAAAGGAGGATGCCGCCCGCCGTGACGGCCAGCGATCCGGCGAGGTAGGCCATGGTGCGCTTTGCGGTCGGTATCCTGGGCTCCCTCATCATGGGAACGCCGTTCGAGACCGCCTCGATGCCGGTGTAGGTGCCCGCTCCGCGCGAATAGGCGTTCATGAAAAGCAGAAACAGGGCCCAAAGCCCCATCTGATGGTAATCCTCCTTCAGGGCGTGGGCCAGTTTCCCCGCGGTCTCGGGAACGTGATGCCCGTAAATGACGATGCACCCGATGATCACTGCCGCATGGGTGATCACGAAGAGCAGGAAGATCGGGACCACGATCGAGACGGATTCTTTCACGCCACGCAGGTTCATGATCACCAGGATCACGATGAGCAGGCACTCGATCGGCACTTTCCATGCGGCAAAACCGGGGGGGATGAAGCTGAAGATCTGATCTACCGCCGATGCCATCGAGGTCGTGATGGTGAGCACGTAATCGACGAGGAGGGCGCATCCGGAGATGACGCCGAAAGAAGGGCCGAGCAGTTTTGTCGCCACGACGTAACCGCCGCCTCCCGCCGGGAAATGCTCGATCAGCCGGCTGTAAGCCAGGGAGATCACGAACACCGTGCCTGCCGTCGCCAGAGCCAGAAAGATGGCGATATGCGGATGAGTTATGATTGCGCGGAACGCTTCATCCGGACCATAGGCCGAGGAGCTGAGCCCGTCCGCGCCGAGTCCCACCCATGCTAGAAAGGCTATGAGCGAGATCTTGTGAAAGAGTTGCGGATCATGGACATCACGCGGTTTACCCAACAGGAGGTGCTTTAGATTCATTTATTTGGGCAAAGCGGGATCATCAATGATCGGAAAGTCGCAGTTGATTGAGTCGAAGGTAAATATAGCAATTTGTAATCCAATTGAACCATAAGAGATTTGCGCAAGTTGCGGGATCGCAACATATGCATTCCCTCTTCGTTCGACGGCCTGCACGGCGGGTTTATTGAGCTGACGGAGCTTGCACCAAGGCTTTTGCGCACCAACATATCCAGCCGGACTCATACTTTTCCTGAATGAAACTCATAGTCGCCATCATCAAGCCGTTCAAACTCGAGGAAGTTAAGGCAGCTCTCACCGAAATCGGTGTCGAGGGCATGACCGTCACCGAAGTCAAGGGTTTTGGCCGCCAGAAGGGGCACACTGAAATATATCGCGGCAGCGAGTACACGGTCGATTTCCTGCCCAAGGTAAGATTGGAGATCGCCATTGGTGACGACCATATCGACAAGACAGTGCAGGCAATTTCCAAAGCCGCCAAGACCGGCAAGATTGGCGATGGAAAGATCTTCGTCATGCCGCTTGACCAGATCATCCGCATCCGCACTGACGAGCAGGGCGAATCCGCAGTCTGAACGATTGCCTCGCTTGAGCATGCTGGCGCCTTCCTGTGAAGGGGCGCCGGTTTTTTATGTCCTGACGGAGGGGGACGGCGCCGGTTGCGAACAGCTCAGAAGCCGAGCATCAAGGCCAGCAATTCGCCCATGACAACGGCGACACATAGAAGGAGCACGCTCGTGCGTTCCGTCCTGGGATCTTTTGCGGGCATGTTTCGAAGCAGGGAGACGGCCAGAAAGGCAGGCAGCGCCAGTCCTGCGCCCACTCTCACAAACAGGAATGATGCGCCCGCCGCCGTGCCGAAGCCTGAGGCGAGAAAGGCGCGCGTCCATTCGGGAGCTTTGCCCGCCGCGATCCCGAGGATCGCCAGGGACCAAAGGCCGCGGCCAAGGACGAACCAGGGAATCATCTTCAGCGCCGTGCGCAGGCGCCCGGGCGCATCGATCGTCTCGCCCGGGCTGGCGAAGGCGAACGCGAAGGCCATGTAGGCGACGGCGATGAGGGGGACGCCCGCGTAAATGCGGGAGAAAAACCAGAATCCTAGCCCGACCGGGCAGCCCGCAGGCAGGCTTCCGGGATAGCCCCGGGCAAGGCCTGTGACGCCGAAGGCCAATCCCAGGCCGGCCGCCAGGCTTAGCCACATCTTGCCCTTGAAGAGACGTCCGCCGCGGAACTGCGCCCAGGCGCAGAGACAGACGATCCCGAATCCGAGATATGGGTACCTAGCCTGGCCTGCGACCAGGATCGACACGAGCACCCAGCATGCGGCCGCCACAAGCGAGTGGAATTTGAAGAAGCGCGCCGTCTCCCTCTCGATGGAGAGAAAGCCGAGGAGGGCGGCGATGCCGATGGCAAGTTCAGAGAGAAGGAGAGGGAAAAGCGCCGCAGCATGCATGGATTTGATGAGTGAAAGTAATCGGTCGGTCCCTCCATGCAGAGCACAGCCCGCGCCAAGTATCCGCATGAGCGCTACGATGCATTGGCACGCACCATGCTAATCGGACGCAGCATCACCGCTGTGAATCTCTCGCCAGGGTGTGCGCGCCAAAAGGGCCGCAGGCAGATTCAGACGGCGTAACACATCAACCGAAAAAAACTGAACATGAGAAATCGACCTTACCGTAGTTTGAAGCTAATCGCGTTCCTGGCCCTCGGCTTCGGGCTGGCATATGGAACGCTCGCCGCTGAAGAGGCATCTGTCGCAGCTCCCGCCGCCGCAGTCTCCGCTCCGGCTCCGCAGCAGCCCGATTCCACGGGCGCGGCGGCCAACAACGGCACAGGCGTGGATCTGGCCTGGCCGATTCCAGCCAAGGCGGACGACAAAACCGGCCTCACGACGGGAGAGGTGGCCACCGATGACGCGGGCAAAGTCACGATCGGATCGAATAGCGAGATCGTGAAGAACATCGCCCACAACAAAGTCTCCATCAATCTGGTTTGGACCCTCGTGGCGGGTTTTTTGGTCATGTTCATGCAGGCGGGCTTCGCGCTCGTGGAAACGGGCCTCTGCCGGGCCAAGAATGCCGCACATACCATGAGCATGAACTTCATGATCTACGTCCTGGGCATGCTCGGGTTCTGGATCTGCGGCTTCGCGCTCATGTTCGGCGGCTATTATAACGGGCCCGTGCCCATCGGGTGGCAGCCCACGTTGGGCCAGGGCCTCGCGCTCCTGAACAGCGAGCAGACCGTCAATCTCTTCGGCCACGACTGGGGCATATTCGGAAAGGCGGGCTTTTTTCTGGGTAATAATATATTCGATACAGCGAGCTTCGCGCTCTTCCTGTTCCAGATGGTGTTCATGGACACAACGGCCACGATCCCCACCGGAGCCATGGCGGAACGCTGGAGCTTCAAGAATTTCATGCTCTACGGCTTCTGGGTCGGCATGTTTCCCTACGCCCTGTTTGGCAATTGGGTCTGGGGCGGCGGCTGGCTCGCCCAGCTCGGCATCAACGCGGGGCTCGGCCACGGCCACGTGGACTTCGCGGGATCCTCGGTGGTGCACATGACGGGAGGTGTGATCGCCCTTGTTGGCGCGGCGCTCATGGGAGCCCGAATCGGCAAGTTCGATAAGAACGGGAAGCCCCGGGCCATTCCAGCGCACGATATCGTCATTGTGTTCGCCGGCACTTTCATCCTCGCCTTCGGCTGGTTCGGCTTCAACCCCGGCTCGACGCTGGCCGGCACCGATCACCGCATCGCGATCGTGGCGGTCAACACGATGCTGGCCTCGGCCTCGGGAGCGCTTATCGCCACGCTCATCATGTGGTTCAAGTTCGGGAAACCCGATCCTTCCATGATGTGCAACGGCATGCTCGCCGGCTTGGTCGCGATCACCGCGCCCTGCGCCTTCGTGAATGCGGGCGGCGCGGTGCTCATCGGAGCCATCTCGGGGGCCCTGGTCGTAGCCTCGGTCTTCTTTGTGGAGCGCAAGCTCAAGATTGACGATCCGGTGGGCGCTATCTCGGTCCATGGGGCGAACGGAGCCTTCGGTGTTCTCTCCGTAGGCTTGTTTGCCAACGGTTCCTATGGAGCCGGCTGGAATGGGGTCCACAAGCTCATCAATGCCGCCGGCGACATGCAGATCGTCCTCAACGATGGGACTAGGGAGGCGGTCATGCGCTTCAACGATCTCCTCTCGAAGGGTTATGCCGACCAGGGCGTGACCGGCATCTTCGGAAAATTCTTCGGGGCGACCTACAATGACTGGAGCCAGTTAGGCGCGCAGTGCGTGGGAACCCTGACCAACTTCATCTTCATCGGCGCCTTTGCCTTTGTCTGGTTCAAGGCTGCCAACACGATCTTTAAGATGCGCGTCAGCCGCGAAGATGAACTCAAGGGTCTTGATATGCCTGAAATGGGGGCTGAGGCATATCCCGACTATAGTATCACCGACCGAACTTCACCTCCCGTTGGCTAAAACCTCTAACATTACAAATACATGAAACTCATCATAGCCATCATCAAGCCCTTCAAGCTGGAAGAAGTTAAGGATGCGCTGACGGAGGCGGGCATCGAAGGAATGACCGTCTCGGAAGTCAAAGGCTTCGGCCGCCAGAAAGGGCATACGGAGATCTATCGGGGAAGCGAGTACACGGTGGATTTCCTGCCGAAGGTAAAACTAGAGATTGTCATTGGCGACGAACTCGTGAGCAAGGCGGTCGGGATCATCGTCAAGGGCGCCAAGACCGGGAAGATCGGAGACGGCAAGGTCTTCGTCGTGCCGGTCGGGGAGGCGATCCGCATCCGCACCGAGGAGCACGGCGACGGCGCAATCTAATCGACAACAGCCGGCAGGCGGCGGGCAAATCCTCGCGCCCGTGAGCCGGCATGCCTTTGGGCATGCCGGCTTTTTCTCGCATTTGAGCCATGCGGTGAATGCCGTTCATGGAACGGGAGAGAATGGCTAATCAGAAAGCTGTTTCATGCTTGGCATCGCAATTGCTATAGGGACTGTGCCCATGAATATTCGATCACTTCCCAAATTACTCCGAATCGCCGTTCTGGCCGGAGCATCGTGGATGGCTGCTGTCTCCGCTTTTGCGCAGAACGCCGCCGCCACGGCTCCCACGACCGACGATCGAATCGCCGCCCTTGAGGCGTATGTCAACAACACCGACCCGGGCAAGGCCCTCACGGGCGTTCCCGGACCCGGGCACAACGCATGGATGATGACGAGCTCGGCGCTCGTTCTATTCATGACGCTTCCGGGCCTGGCCCTGTTCTATGGCGGCCTCGTCCGCAAAAAGAACGTGCTCTCCGTGCTCGCGCAGTGCCTCGGCATCGCGGGCCTCGTCACGATTCTGTGGTGGGCATTCGGATACAGCATGGTCTTCGGCAAGAGCGCGGGCAGCGGCATCGTGGGAGGCGCCGAGTTCCTCTTCCTGAAGGGGGTGACCGGCGCGCCCAACACCGATTACGCCTACTGGGTCTCCCATAACGTGTTCTCGATGTACCAACTCATGTTCGCGATCATCACGCCCGCCTTGATCATCGGCGCGATCGCGGAGCGCATGAAGTTCACCGCGATCATCCTCTTTGTGGCGATCTGGATGGTCGTCGTGTATTTCCCGCTCGCCCACATGGTCTGGGGCGCCACCGGCATAATGAACGGCGTGTGGAACGCCGACGCGTCGATCAAGGCGATCGACTTCGCGGGCGGCACCGTCGTGCACATGAGCTCGGGATGGTCGGCTCTGATCCTATGCCTCATCCTCGGTCCCCGCGTCGGCTTCGGGAAGGAGAAGATGGCTCCCCACAGCATGGTGCTGTGTATGGTCGGCACGGGCATGCTTTGGGCAGGCTGGTACGGTTTCAACGCGGGCAGCGCGGTTGCCGCCGACGGCATCGCAGGAGG
>JBAZHQ010000238.1:0-7112 GCA_041652235.1 Opitutaceae bacterium
TCCATTCTCGCGCAGTGACGCAGTGGCGCAGAGTGACGCCGACCTCCGATCTCCGACCTCCGACTTCCCTGCTGACTCTGGCTTCCGGCTTCTGGCATCTGGCCTCTTTGGTTGCGGCTCTGCCGCGTTATGTTTTTCGTGGCCATTCAGCAGCGGTTTCTAGGTTCATCGCAATGACAGCATCCGAATCCACAACAGCACCCGTGCCCGCTTCGGCCGATTCTCGCGCCGTTGACGGTGCAGCGCGAGGCGCGCTGATTTTGCCTCTCGTGGCGGCCGTGCTTTGGCTGGTTGCGGGATGCGCGCTGGTTCTCGTGCATTCGATCCAGTTGCATACGCCGACATTCCTGTCCGCCTGCGCCTGGTTTACCTTTGGCAGAATCCAGGCGGCCTTTGAGACCGCGCTTCTCTACGGATGGACTGCGAACGCCGGCTTCGCCATCGTGTTCTGGCTTCTGGGCAGGCTTGGTGGCGCGACCCCGCGTGGCACCGGCCTCATGATCGTCGGCTCTCTTTTCTGGAACGCGGCCGTGGGCGCCGCGCTGGTCGGCATTTTTGTCGGCGACCTCTCCGGCCACGCGCTTCTCCAGATGCCCGGTTATACCCTGCCGATCCTCCTTGCATCCTGTGCTGCGGTGGCCGTGGCGGCGGTGCTCGCCTGGGCGGACCGCAGGGACAAGTCCGCCTATTCGACGCAATGGTACGCGCTGGCGGCCGTTTTCACGCTGCCCTGGCTGCTCTCGGTCGCAACGGCGATGCTTTACGCCTCTCCCGGCACGGGCGTCTCGCAGGCCGTCGTGGCGGCATGGACCGGACAGGGCCTCATCAACCTGTGGGTCGGTCCGGTCGCGCTTGCGATCGCCTACTACGTGCTTCCCAAGGTGACCTGTATCCAGATTCCCTGCTACAACCTGGCGAAGTACGGCTTCTGGATTCTGTTCGTGTGCGGGCCCTGGCTGGGCACCCGCGATCTGGTCGGCGGTCCCTTCCCTGCCTGGATACCGGCGGTCGGCGTGGCGGCCTCGGTTGTGATGCTCGCGCACGTCGCCATCGTCGCCATCAATCTCAAGGCGTTGTTCACCCGCCGCATCAAGGGCAGCGTGGCGCTGCGCTTCACCGCCGTTTCCGTCGCATCGTATCTGATTCTCGGCGTGGCCGGGCTTCCCTGTTCGCTCTTCCCCCTGGAGCCGTGGGTCCAGTTCACCTACGTGAATGAGGCGCGCACGCTTGTTTTGATTCTCGGCGTTTTCACTCCAGCGGCGTTTGCCGCCGTCTATTTCATGATGCCGCGGACGATGGGAAGGGCCTGGCCCTCCGATGGACTCATCGTCTGGCATTTCTGGCTCCACACGGTCGGGCTTTTGCTGGTCCTGGTCGGCTTTGTGGGCGCGGGCCTGGATCAGTCGTCGCTCTTTTGGGACAATGAAACCTCGCTTGGCGTGATCGTCGAGGGACTAAAACCCTGGTTCCTCGCCGCCTCGGGCGGCCTTCTGCTCCAGTTGGGAGGCGCGGTGTTTCTCGCGATCAATCTCGTTCTTCAGGTTCTGCCCGGGTTACCTAAGCCCCCGGGGCGGGCAAATTCCAATTCTCAGACGCGCCCATCATGAAGGAGTGGAACCGCAAACAAATCCAAACAATCAATTCAGATTGAACAGAAGACAACGAAGGCACGAAGAACCAAGGCAAGAAATGAAGAAAGACATCGATCCATTCTCGCGCGGAGACGCGGAGGCGCGGAGGAAGGACAACCCAACTTCTGAATCCTCCATCAAGTGTGTTCAACCGATCGGAAAATACCTTTGGAACCACGAAATATCACGAAAGCACATAGCGCGGCAGAGCCGCAACCAAAGAGGCCAGATGCCAGAAGCCGGAAGCCAGAGTCAGCAGGGAAGTCGGAGATCTGAGATCGGAGGTCGGCGTCACTCTGCGCCACTGCGTCACTGCGCGAGAATGGATTGGATGGTTGGGGATCGGTTCTGTCCGTCTCGGATTTCCTCTCAGCCTGAGATGAATTGTAAATACTGTAGTACGAAAGATCCGAATAGAATGCCTTGGTTCTCTTTCGTGTATTTCGTGTTTTCTGTGGTTAAAATGGATCGTGTTTTGATCCGACTTCCGAATCTAAGAATCTTCCAAGGAGGTATTGGTTGCGGATCGGACCTTTGCGCCTCTGCGTCTCTGCGCGAGTAACCTGATCGGTTCCGAAATTTGAAGTTCTTGAAAACTTCTGAGAGCAATATGCACGCAAGACAACAACAGACTCGGAGATAGCGGATGAAAAACGGTCTATTCCTTTTCCTGGGCATATTCGGCGCCCTCGCGCTCTCATGGGCCGTCGTGGTGCTCGGAGCCAGCCGGCAGATCACCGGCTTGAAGGTCTATTTCGATCCGATCGAGGTGGAGTACTATCCATACGCCGTGTCGGGCGTCGCGGCGGAGGGCGAGCTCGTTTACAAGGATCTCGGTTGCGCCGCTTGCCACACGCAGCAGGTGCGCCGTCCCGGATTCGGTTACGATGTCCTTCGCAGCTGGGGAAAACGGCAGAGCGTAGCCCGCGATTACATCTACCAGACGAATCCTCCCCTTGGGCCGATGCGCTGCGGCCCCGATCTGGCCAATTTCGGTCCGCGCTCGGTGCGCACCGGTCTCGATAGGACCAAGCTTCTCATCCAGCTTCATGGCGGCACTGCTGGAATGCCTCCCTTCCCCTTTTTATTCGAAACCCGTTCCGTGATTGGAACTCCCCTCACAACGGCCCTTCCGGTGGAAGGGACCTCTGGCAGCCAGGTTATTCCGACGCAGCGCGCGGAGATGCTGGTCGCCTACCTGCTGAGCCTCAAGCAGGACTATGTCTTTCCCGAGGCCGAGCCGTTCGAGCCCCCCGAGGAACCGAAGTACTAACATGAGCCAAGTTCCCTCATCCGATCCTCGCCGGGAAGCGGCGGCGCAATCCGACGATATGCTGCTGAAGGCGCACGAGTCTATCGCCGCGAAACCGAAGGTCTTCGGCGTCTGTTTGGCGGCGGGGCTGATTGTGATTCTCGGACTGCTGTTATGTTGCGCCGGAATCTACCTCGACCGCTTTGGAGGCGAGTTCTCGGTCGATGTATTCAATGAGAATGCACAGGCCTATCCTCCCAGGCCAAAGGGTCCCAAGGCCTTCGATGCAGTCGCCTTCGGCAAGAAGCAGTACATTTCCCAGTGCGCAGCCTGTCATCATATGACCGGCATTGGGGTGGGGCTGCCCGGCTCGTATCCTCCGCTGGTCGGCTCCGATTGGGTGCTGGGCTCGGAGGAGCGCCTCATTCGCATCGTTCTGTTCGGTCTCACGGGGAAGATTGAGGTGTCGGGGAAGACCTACCCCGGAACGCTTCAGATGCCCGCGTACGGAAGAGTCCCGGGGGGCGGGTTTAATTGGCGCGACAATCAGATCTCCTCGGTGCTCACCTACGTCCGCCAGGAGTGGGGCAACAATGCCGGGCCAATTACCACCGAGAAGGTGGTGGAGATCCGCAGCAAGGAAAACCGCTCCAAACCCTGGACCGCTGAAGAGTTGATAGCCATCAAGTAACGGGCGTTTCGCTTTCAATCAGTCAGCGTTTCACTTTCAATTAGTCGGAGCTTTACTTTCAATCGGTCGGCCTCTTTACGGCCATCGGCGCAGTCTCTCTGTGAATGCTGGTCCGACCTTAATGGTTTCAAAGCGAAATCGTGTCCTGACGTGAATGCCAGGGGATTCTATAGCTATACGACGGTCATCGAGGCGATGCTATCATTCCGGGGTTCCCCTCTGAAAATTCAGCCTCACCCAGATGAACACGTCGAATGGATATTCCGCCTTGCCCCAATTGGTTTCTCTATCAGCTCGTATCACCACGTTCAAGTTAGACGCTTACTGTTGATCCCTGGACGGCGCAGTCGAAAGGGACTGAGGCTAATCAACCACTATGAGTTGTGCGGTTGGCTCCAGAGGTGGCGGACACAGACCTGATGTGTTCGTTGGTGCTATCCAGTTGCCCTGTCTTGGCAACCTGGGCAACATCCAAGCCTGATAAGGCATAGCAATGTCGGAAAAACAAAGATGCATCTATCATGCCGCGATATCCTGGACGGAATTATTTCATAGTTAAACACGACCTAGCCTCTTTTAAGGTCCAACCTGGATGTGTCTGGAATAGCGGTGAACCGCCAAATCATCCGCCGATTGGATTTCGCCAAATTCTGAAAGGCGACCGATGGATCGCTTTTGCATATACGACTAGCGGTGAGCGCGAGCGAGCCGTTAGCCTAGTCACAGGTTATTATCAGGCCACTCGAGAGATGGAATATGGCAGACTTACCGCAAAGGCACATGCCCAATGTGGGCATAAAAAGTGGGCGTGGTTGATCAAGGGAGCCCCCTTTGGAAAGCCACTACCCGATCCGGTTGTGATCCCGCCTATCTCGAGTTTTTTGGATAAAGAGATATTCCATCAAAAAACCATCATCCGGATTTCTAAGAGGGAATTTGATTCCATCCGGGGCTACACGCAAAAACACCAATTCAATCCTAAGAAAATTCCCTGTTTAGGCCGAGAACCCCGATGCGAACAAGAAGTCGTGGCTATCCTCGCTAGTGGCCATAAGCAATTGGGGATCGAGAAAATCCTCCGAATCCAAACGCATTTTCCAGATATGCTCGTCAAGATTAGGGGCAAAGCCAACCCCATGCATCTCGAGGTTGAGCTCTATAGTTCTTCTTTCGACAAACATGGGCATTCAAAGCAGATCCGGGCACACCGATTCATTGGCGATAAAAATCCCGTGGGAGTCCTATGCTGGATCAATGATGATAGTGATGGAACAGTGAAGCGCCATGTGCATGAGGTGTACGAACTCCAGACACTCTTGCGAGAAGGTAGGGATATCCGTTGGTGAGAGAGAAAATGACGACCTCGATGCAGATCAAATATTGCGTTGTCTTTCTCTCTAGAATCCTTGAACACGCCAACCTTGACCAAACAAGTCAAAGTCCGGAACCCTGAAGATTAACTGCAAAGAAACTAAGAATCCAAGAGCAAGCCGGAAGGATTTGGATTGATGTCTAATTTCTCCCCAATCCGATCTTCGATTCTTTGCTTCTTTGCAGTTCAACATGTCTCGTCGGGCTGGGGCGAAGTCCCGTTAGGCATTACGCTGCGAAATTGTGGACACGTCACGAACTCAAGCAAATGCAGGCACGCGCATTCACGGAGATGGAGAGACTATCCCGCCTGCCCAGATGAATCGCCTGCTTACGACGCCAGCCCAAGCTGCTTGAGGCAGCGGTCCTGGATCTTGGCGAAGAAGAACACCGCCACGGTGGCGCCGATGAGGGCGAAGAGCATGTCGCTCTGGGTGTCCCAGATGTAGCCTTGAGTGCCGAGGAAGGCGTCGCCGCCGGAGCCGGTGCAGACGCTCACGGCCCATTCGACGAGTTCGTAGGCTGCGCTGATGCCGAGGCAGAGCATCACGACCAGAAAAGACAGCCAGCCGCGGCCGCGGATCACCGCCTTGCGCACCAGGATTTCCCTGGCGACGAGCGCTGGTGCGAAGCCCTGGAAGAAATGTCCGAGCTTGTCGTAGT
Source organism: Opitutaceae bacterium (assembly GCA_041652235.1). Classification (GTDB taxonomy): domain Bacteria; phylum Verrucomicrobiota; class Verrucomicrobiia; order Opitutales; family Opitutaceae; genus MWDT01. The sequence goes on from JBAZHQ010000238.1 coordinate 5,609, forward strand.
CGTTGCGGTCGCCCCCGAGCCAGGAAAGGTTGAAGCGGAAGCCCGGCACCTCGGCATAGGTGTAGTGCCCGCCCACGCACAATACGATCATGTGCAGGCAGATGATTACCAGCGTGAAGGTGCTGAAGCGCCAGCGCCCGGCGAACGCCGCCAGCACTGCGTAGCCGATGAGCGCGGGCAGCACCTCCAGCCACCAGGTGAAGCGGTCGGTCGGATGAAAACCCGACCACGCCAGCACGCAGAAGAATGCGACGGAAAACCAGAGAAAGGGGGTCTTGGACGGCATGGGGATGCAGCAGGCTGCAAACCAGAGCCAAGAGCTCCGGTGTCTTGGCGCAAGACTCAAGCGTGTTCGGGCTACGGTCATGCCGAGTTCCTGGAGCCAGACGGGTGCAGATGAATTTTTCACACGAAGCCACGAAGAACATGGATATTCCGTTTTGCCTAGATGCATCTCTCAAGCGCGTATTGCTCACTTTTGAGGTGGAGTGCTTGCGCCACAAGACTAGGCAACGCTTGCTCTCGGATGATCAATTCTTACCGCAATGAGTGTTCTTACCGGTTAGTAAGATAGCAATATTACAGTAATAAATTGACATACTTACCAGAATGCCATCTCTTACTGACCAGTAAGATCATGATAACCAGTAAGACATCCACCATTCGACACGAAGCCGAACTCGCCCGCGAGTTTGCGGACTTGGTGGCGCATGACACCCGCATCGAGCAGTTTACCCTGAATTCTCCCCACAACCCCACCGAGGCACGCCTGCGTCTGGACGGCCGCCAGTTTCGTTTTGCCCTCAAGTTTCTTCTTACCTCGACTGTCGAGGCCCTGCCTTCCGCCAGCGCCAACGGGACAACGCACCCCTTGCTCGTAGTGCCTCGTCTCACTCCTGCTTTTCTGCAGGCCTGTCGGCAAAACGGGACCAGCGTGGCCGACCTCAACGGTCAGCTTTTTCTCCGCGGCTCCGGGTTGCTTGTCTCCTTGCCAGGCCTGCCCGATCGCGACTTCCGCTTCGGGCAGGAGCCGCGCAATGTCTTCGTCGGGAAAAGCGCCAGGATCGTGCGCACGCTCCTCTCAGATCCGGAACACACGTGGCAACAAGCCGAATTGATCAAACGCACCGGAGCGACCTCCGGATTAGTCTCACGCATCGTCACGTATTTCACCCGACAAGGCTTGCTCAAAAAGACGGATGCACGCCGCTTTCACATCGTGTCCCCGCTGGCCTTGCTGGACGCTTGGACGCAGGCCGATGACTTTTCCCGCCGTGCGACCACCTATCGCTTTGCCGTGCTCAACAACGATCCGGTGCGGCTCGCAATGACCATCGGCAACGTGCTTGCGCATGGAGGTCTTCCCTTCGCGTTCACGCAATGGATCGCCGCTTGGCTGCGCCATCCCTATACGGAGCCCGCGATCGTTTCGCTTTACGTCCGACAGCTGCCGACGCAGGACCTACTCGACCAACTCGGCCTGCAGCCCGAGTTGGTCGAGTAG
>JBAZHQ010000239.1:0-7078 GCA_041652235.1 Opitutaceae bacterium
GGCACCACCCTCCAGACGGCCATTGAGAACGTCGCGACACTGCGCGCCACCAATGGTGCCGATCAGAGCCGCGCTGGTTTCCAGAGCGAGCTTCTCACTGTGAACAAGGCCAACCTCGAAGCGGCCAACAGCCGTATCGTCGATGTGGACGTCGCAGAGGAATCCACTCAGTTGGCACGTTGGAACGTATTGGTGCAGGCTGGAACGGCCATGTTGGCACAGGCCAACCAGAGCGCCCAGTCGGTACTGAGCCTGCTTAAATAAGCACCCGGTAGCGATCTGAACTGTTCTGATTCAGCCCGAACGGGCCGCCATTTTTTGTGGCGGCCCGTTTCATTTGGTGCACCCGGCAGGGCGCACCTGAAGGCTTGAGGTTTCTTAACAGGATAAGTTTCTTCAACCCACGGGCATTTGTTACCTTGGCAACAGCAGCTCTTCCCCATCTCGATGAATCTCTTTCGAAGACTTCCCCACCTGCATCTCTGGTATGGAGACTCAAGAAAGGAGTCACTTGATCTCCCCAGCCTCCAGGGGACCATCCTGTGGCTGAGTGAGCTTCTGATGGAGCGCTTCAAAACGGAGAAGCGCATTGGCATCATCTATCCGACCTGTCCGCAACTGCCTCTGATCTGGCTTGCCCTGCTTCATGCCGGCAAGGAACCATGCATGCTTCAGTACCCAACCGAGAAAACGAGCGCGGAGTACTGGAGGGATTCGATTGGCAATGCGATTCAGGTGTGTGAGCTTGAGGGCCTTGTACACGGTCAGTCGCTCGCCCCGTTTCAGCCTGAACTGCTTTCGAAAACGCTTCTATTGGATGGCGAATTTCAAAGCATAGCCTCGAAGGGGTTTGAAGTGGGGGAGGGCGCCATCATTCAACTGTCCTCCGGCACCACCGGCTATCGAAAGGGGATTCGCTTTACCCTGTCGGATCTCGTGCGGCATGTGGAGAGTTACGACCAGGTGATGCAACTCGGCGAGGCGGACACCATCGTGTCCTGGCTGCCGCTTTATCACGATATGGGGTTCATCGCCTGTTTCGTGATGCCATTACTCAAGGGCATTCCTCTTGTGCTCATCGATCCGATCACCTGGATCAAGCACCCGGCAACGCTCTTTGAGGCGATTCACGAGCATTGCGGCACAATTTGCTACATGCCCAATTTCGGCTTTGAAGTGATGGCAAGACAGGAATGCAGGCAGGTTCCCTCCTCAATGCGCATGTGGATTTCCTGCTCAGAGCCAACTTATCGTCCGACTATCGAGAAGTTCTGTGAAGCAACCTGTACTGATCAGGAGAAGGTGTGCACCTGCTATGCCATGGCGGAGAACGTATTTGCCGTCTGCCAGAGCGAGGGGCTGCGATCCGTGTCGCTCAATGGGGAATCAGTGGTGAGTTGCGGCCGGACCATACCGGGCGTCCGGATCAAGCTCGTGGAGGGGGAGATATTCGTGAAGAGCGACACCTCGATCACCGGCTATTTGGGCACCGGCGATGTCCGAGATGCCGAGGGGTTTTATGCCACAGGCGACATAGGCGGAATGACCGGCGACGAACTTTATGTGCTCGGACGCAAGCGAGACGTGATGATTTCCGCTGGGAAGAAATATTTTCTCAACGATTTCGATTACGAACTGGGCAAGCTCTTTCCCGACTCCGCAGGCCGCATTGCATCGCTGGCGGACTTTAATACCAAGCTCGGCACCCAGACGGCCCTTTTTCTCATCGAAGGAGGTCGTTACTGGGACCGTCAACAGTCGCAGTCGGACTCCGCGCCGATTGGGACCGCAACGGGGCTTGAGATCTACGAGGCTCATTTCGTTCCCCCGTTTTTCATCACGAAAACCTCCTCTGGAAAGATCAACCGCAAGAAGACGCTTAAGGATTGGAAAGCCCACAGGGATTTCGTCGAGGGACGATCCAGGGATTCCGTCGGTGGGCTGCTCAGTCGCGATGAATTCAAGAAGCAGGTAGGGGCGGCCTTTGCCGGTCTTCCGCATGACAAACCCATCGGAGAGTCGATCGATTCCCTTGGGGGAGTCGTGTTGCGGCTCCTGTGCGATCAGGCGAAGATCGAGTACAAACCCGGCATAAGCATCGATGAGATGGCCGGACAGGCTGCCGATGCCGCCGGATCACGGGATGAGGAAAATTTGACGATCGTTGCGCTCGTCGATGGCATGAAGCTCGGTTTTGGCGGACGCGAGGGGTACATCACACCCGGCTTTATCGCCGAACTGGAGCGCGAACTAGGACGCAGGGTGAGGGTGGAGCATTTCGCGGTGCCGCCTGCGCCGATTTTGTTCTCGGATCTTTTGTTTCACGACTTCTTCATGCCGCGCGATCTCGGTCCGAAATATGGCGCATTCTCATCGGTGTTGCAGGCGATCAAGGGGGCTGGGTTGATCCTTTTTGATGACGAGGATTCCCTGCGCATGCTGAACTTCTGCGTATATCCGCGCCTGACCTATCGCTTCACCAGCCATCCCCAGGCCGATCTGCTCGCGCACCGGCTGACGATCTACACCCAGAATCACCATCTCCTGGCCAGGGATATCGTGGCCGGAGCCGATATTGGCCGGGAAATCATCACCCGCTCCGTGCGGCAGATGGAGCTCTACCTCGGGACACCCATCATGAAGTTGGCCTTCCATGCCGATTACGAGGCCTGCACCCGAGATTGGGACTACAAGGAGTACCGGCCCTACAAGTCGGATGAGGATTACATCCAGAATCCGGTCGATGCTGCCCGCATTCAAGAAGCCATCCTAGCCTACCTCTGTCCGCTCAAGGGACACCTGAAGACTCGGAAGGCCGAACCGTCATTGAAGGCGATCATGGACTGGGCTCCGCACCTTTGCTCGTTTCTTATCAACCCGAAGGCGGTGGATTTCGCGTTTACACGATATCGATCGTTCTGCATCGCCGGTCTGCCTTCCAGCGTGCCTTATATCGAGAAACAACTTCGTCTGCTGGGAAAGCCCTTTTTTTACTCCGGAAATCTGAAGCCGACGCGGGACGATTTCGACTGCATGTTATGCACCGGGTTTTCCGGGGAGACATCGACACAGAAACCGTATTTCGAGTTTATGCAGATCGGAGGGGAGGGAGGCAGGCTGCGAAATGTGCCGCGGAATGTCGCCGCCGCCTGTCCGCCCCTTGCCGAATGCGATCCCAAAGTCGTCGCATGGTACCTGGCCAACCGCAGCCCCATGATGCCGGTCGGCAACATGCTGTTCAACGCGGTCAAATACGCGGCGAAGAAGTGATCCACGGCTGAAGACAAGCGTTTCTTGCTCTTCTTGCCCCAAGTTGTGCCTGAGATTGCCAAATGGTGCGGAAAACATATGAAAAAGATCACCGGTCAGCCCCTTTCCTGACCTTTTTGACCTAACACTATCCCGATTACCATGGCATATTCGTTCCCCAATAATGCCCTGCCATTAGTGTGTGTACAGGGCATCGGTTTTGTGGGAAGCGCCATGGCTATTGCGATCGCTAGTGCTGCCGAGCCTGATGGTGCGCCGCGTTTCAACGTGGTCGCCATCGACTTGGACACATCGGCGGGACGGGAACGGGCAACGTGTCTGAACTCAGGGCGGCTTTTGTTTAGCAATATCGACCAGAAGCTGGCCAACGCGCACGCCACCGCGCTCAAGCGGGGAAACCTGCATGCGAGCACGGATACCTCCCATTACGCGAAAGCCTCGATCGTGGTGGTGGATGTGAATCTGGACGTGGATCTCAAGGCGACGCCACCCGCGGTGGATCTTTCATCGCTTCGACGGGCGATCGGCACGCTTGGCGATTTGGTGCCCGAGGGCTGTCTTATCCTGGTCGAGACGACAGTGCCTCCCGGCACTTGCGAGAAGGTTGTGGGGCCGCTCCTCATGGAGCGCCTTGCGATACGGGGAATGAACCGGGATTCCGTGCTGCTTGCTCATTCCTATGAGCGAGTAATGCCGGGCGCCGCTTATCTCGATTCGATCATCAACTTCTGGCGGGTGTACTCCGGTCACACCGAAGCGGCTGCCATTGCCTGCGGGCGTTTTCTTTCCCAGATCATCGATACGAAGCGATTCCCTCTCACACGGGTCAAAACCACGACGGCGTCGGAGCTGGGCAAGGTGCTGGAGAATAGTTATCGAGCCACGACGATAGCTTTTGTCGAGGAATGGTCGCGGTTGGCGGAGCGCATGGGCGTGGATATTTTCCCTGTCATCGATGCGATCCGGATGCGGCCAACACATGCCAATTTCAGGCAGCCCGGGTTCGGGGTCGGCGGATACTGTCTTACAAAGGATCCTTTGTTGGGAGGGGTGGCTGCGCGCCAACTGTTCGGAGCGAGCGATTTGAAGTTTCCTTTCAGCGAACTTGCCGTGGCGATCAACAAGAAGATGCCCCTTGAGAGCCTGCGCCTTGTTCGCGAAGCGTTGGGCGGATCCATTGCCGGGAAGCGAATCCTGCTCTTGGGCGTGAGCTATCGTGAGGATGTCGGCGACACGCGTTATGCGCCCTCCGAGATCTTCGTCCGTGCGGCGCGGAATGAAGGGGCGCAGGTTGTTTGCTTTGATCCGCTCGTGAACTATTGGAACGAACTCGAAGAACGGTTGCCGGAATCTCTTCCCGGGCCGGTAGGGTTTGACGCCGTCGTTTTTGTGAGCACCCATAGTTTGTTCACGACGCTCGATATTCCGGCCTGGCTCTCCGGTGCCAGGCCGCTGCTTCTCGATGGAAATCGTGTGCTTTCCGCTCGTCAGATCAACGGCATCGAAGCTTTAAATCTTCCCTTCCGCTCAATCGGGAGGGGAACGAAAATATGAAGATACTCATCACAGGAGGCGCTGGCTTCATCGGATTCAATCTCGCCAAGGCGCTCGCCGCTCGCGGCCATGCGCTGGTGTTGATCGATAATTTTGCGCGAGGGGCCAACGACGCCGAGCTAGCCGCATTTCTTGCTAGCGGCGCTCACAACCTCCACAAGGCCGACCTGCTCGAGCGGGGATGCCTGGACTTCCTGCCTGACGATTTCGAGGCAGTCGTGCATCTTGCTGCGATTCTGGGCGTGGAGAAGGTCAACAGGGATCCGCTGCCTGTTCTTCGGGACAATCTCCGGATGAACATGGAAGTCCTGGGCTTTGCCCAGCGGCAAAAGGCGCTTTGGAGGTTTCTCTTCGCATCGACGAGCGAGGTTTACGTCGGCACGCTTGAAAAGTACGGGCTCGCCTTTCCAACTCCTGAGACGACGTCATTGGCATTGCCTGACCTCAGTGCGCCGCGCACGTCTTACATGCTTTCCAAAATCTATGGCGAAGCGCTCGCGATTCAGAGCGGACTGCCCTTCACGATCATTCGTCCTCATAATATTTACGGACCGCGCATGGGCATGAGTCATGTCGTGCCGCAGTTGATGCAACGCATCTGGCATCTTCCCGCTGGTGGCGAACTCTTGGTTTACTCAGCCGAACATAGACGTACCTTCTGCTATGCCTTGGATGCCGCGCACCTTATCGCTGCTGTGCTCGAAACACCTGCCTGCGCCCGTGTCACGCTTAACATCGGCAACGAGCAACCGGAGGTCGAGATGGGCACCCTTGCGGCGCTCATAGCCGAGGTCGTCGGGAGGAAGATCAAGATCGTTGCCGGTCCTGTCACTCCTGGTTCTCCCGAACGGCGCCAGCCGGATATTTCAAATCTCATTAGACTCACTGGCTCCCGGCCTGAGATGTCGCTCGAAGACGGACTGCGCCGCACCTTTGCATGGTATCACGAGCATGTCTTCGAAAAGAAGGCTTCCAACTAACGCCATGATCCCTCTCGCGATTCCCAATCTCTGCGGCAATGAAGCGCGCTATCTGCAGGAGTGCGTTTCAACGGGTTTTGTTTCCTCTGTAGGTTCCTTCGTCGGGCGTTTCGAGGCGCTTGTCGCACAGTCGGCGGGCACGCCGGGCGCTGTGGCAACCTCGGCCGGCACAACTGGCCTGCACCTTGCGTTGGTGACTGTTGGAGTGCAGCCCGGAGAACTGGTGATCATTCCGTCGTACACCTTCATCGCGACCGCCAACGCGGTAAGCCATGCAGGCGCGATCCCCTGGCTATTCGATGTTTCGCCGGACGACTGGTGTCTGGACCCCGCTTTATTGCAGGACACGCTTGCCCGAGAAACGGAGCGGCGCTTTGGCGGCCTCTTCCACATTGCTTCGGGTCGCCGCGTCGCCGCGCTGATGCCTGTGTTTGCGCTCGGCCTCATCCCGGAGTTTTCTCCGTATCGACTGATTGCGTCCGAGTATGGTTTGCCTCTCGTAGCTGACGCTGCTCCCGCGGTCGGTGCCCGCCGCGACGACAAGGGTGTCGGAGCCTTTGCCGACCTCACGGTCTTTTCGTTCAACGGCAATAAGACGGTGACCTCCGGTGGCGGTGGCGCCATCGTGTCGGCAGACAAGACCCTGCTTGCTCGGGCAAAACACCTTTCAAGCACAGCCCGGTCCGGTGAGGATTACACGCACGACCAAGTGGGGTTCAACTATCGCATGACCAACGTCGAGGCTGCGGTCGGCTGCGCCCAGATGGAAAACCTTGCCATGTTTATTGCCGCCAAGCGTCGCATTCGTGACAGCTACCGTTCGGTCCTTCAGGGTTTCACTCAAATCTCCTTTTCCCCCGAGGCTCCCGACAGGGGCAACGCATGCTGGTTTTCGGGCTTTGTATTCTGCGAAAACGGACGCGAGCAGTTCGCGAAGCTCAACACCTTGCTGAACGCGGCGGGCGTGCAATGCCGACCGTTCTGGAAGCCGGTGCACCTTCAGGCGCCTTATGCGCATGCTCCCCGCACGCCGATGCCGGTTTGCGGCGCACTCTGGGAGCGTGTTGTCGTCCTCCCTTCATCGACCCAACTTACCGCCGAGGAACAGAACACCGTGATTAAGGAAGTCTCGTCATTCTTGCATTCCGCCTAACGGGGTTTCACCCCAGCCCGACGAGGTTTAGGGAAGGAAAAACAGAAAGGAGCTTTCCACGCGGAGAAACCACCTATCAGGATTCTCGCGCAGAGACGCCAAGTCGCAGAGAACAGAGAAG
>JBAZHQ010000240.1:0-7012 GCA_041652235.1 Opitutaceae bacterium
GAGGAGAGCCCTTCCCGCCTGCTTGCGCATGACCTTGGCAAAAGCATAGGAGACCGCGCCTTCCTTGGGTCCCTCGGAAAACTCCAGGCCAACGGCGTCGCTCCATGAACTAAAGGTATGCCACTTCACCGCTGTGCCATCCGAGCGTTTGGACTCCATGCCATCGGAAGGTTGAATGGCAGCCTCGCCACCTTGGGCGGCCAGGACATCCTCGTTCAATCCTCCGGGAAAGGCACCGGCCACAAGCCAGGAACGGATGAAGCTCTCATCGCCGCGGGTCCAGGGCATCCGCATCTCGTCCTTCAATTTGGATTTCGGGGGCTGCGCTTGATCCTGCGCAAGCGCTCCCTGACAAAGCCCCAATAACAGAATCGCAACTACAGATAGGAAACGAAGGCTCCAGATCTGGATTTCTCGATGCAGCACATCTTCACAGGAAGTGCATCTGGAGAGGCTGGTATCACGGCATACGGTAGAATGAAGCAAGTACGACATGGAGTTCTATTTTTTGGGGTTACCGGCTGTGGGAAGTGGCTAAACGTGAAGACGCATTGAAACGCCTGGCGATCCTCAAAAGTTTCATGAGGCGGCGGAGCCGCAGCCAAAGGAGATAGAATCTAGGAGCGAGAATCTAGAACGGGTGCCCGCAGACAGGACACCGAGTGCGGCAGCAGACGATTGCCTGGGATGTAAAAAGCCGTTGCGCCGCGTGTGTTGACGCGCATCCGCAAGGGGCTCCAACATGGCATGGTTTAAATGGCCAACTAACTCATCTGATTGTACTTAGATTACGATTACAGCAATCGATGCGCAGTTTTTGACAAGGATTGCACAGCTAGTGTCGCAGTGTAGGCGTAGGCTGTTGGCAGGCTTGATCGGTCCGGCACGCTTACCCTAATGCCTGCTCATCCCCCAGAGACCCCCGCACTTCCTCCCCAGAAGTCCGCACCTCCTTCAGGTCTTCCGAAGGTCGTCAAAGTGCCTGAGCCCGCAATCAAGATAAAGCGCACGATCAAATTCGAAGCGGACAGGGTGCGCGGATTTTCGAAGGAAATCATGAGCGTGTCGGGCTGCGATCAGCTCCAGAGTTGCATCCAATGCGGCACCTGCTCCGGCACCTGCCCTCTGAGCATCTATATGGATTTCTCTCCGCGCCAGGTCATGGCGCTGGTGCGCGCCGATTTCAAAAACGAGGTTCTCCGCAGCCACACGATCTGGCTCTGCGCCTCCTGCTATGCCTGCACGACGGAATGCCCGCGCCAGATTCGCATCACCGACATCATCTATGCTCTCAAGCAGCGGGCCATCAAGGAGGGCATTTATCCCAAGCATTTCCCAATCCCCGTGCTCGCGAAGGAATTCTCGGCGATGGTCGGCAGCAAGGGCCGCATCACCGAAACGCTTCTCGTAATGCGACTCTTCCTCAAGGCCAACTGGCGCGGTGTCTTCAGTTCATGGCGGCTGGGATTGGGCTTGATCCGCACGGGCCGCTTCGTGCTGCGTCACGAGCGCATCGAGCGCCGGGCCGAGCTCGCGGCCATGCTGTCCGCAGCCGACTGCGACAACGGCAATAGCAAGCCAAAGGAGTTCCGATGAAATATTCCTACTTTCCAGGCTGCTCCCTGAAGGGACTGGGTCGCGCCTATGAAGAGTCGCTGCTGCCCGTCATGCGGCATCTGGGCGCGGAGGTGACCGAGCTGGACGATTGGAACTGCTGCGGCGCGACCGCCTATATGTCGGTGGACGAACGCAAGGCCTGCGTGCTTGCCGCGCGCAATCTAGCGATCGCCGAGAAGGCGGGCTCGCACGATCTCATTACTCCCTGCAGCGCCTGCTATCTCGTGCTCAACAAGGCCAAGCACAACATGGCGGACTTTCCCGAGATCGGCCAGGCGGTCCACCGCGCTCTCGATTGTGCCAAACTTACCTATAGTGGCAACACGGCGGTGCGCCATCCGCTCGATGTGCTCGTCAACGATGTGGGCCTCGACGTCATCAAGGAGAAGGTCGTGCGCCCGCTCAAGGGCTTGAAGGTCGCTCCCTATTACGGCTGCCAGCTCGTCCGTCCGTATTCGACTTTCGACAACGCCTGGAACCCCACGACGATGGACCGCTTGCTCGCCACCCTCGGCGCGGAGGTGGTCCCCTTCCCTCTCAAGACGAAATGCTGCGGCGGCAGCCTGACCGGCACGGTGCCCGAAGCCGGGCTGCGGCTGACCTGCATCCTGCTCAAGGAGGCTGTCCGGCGCGGCGCGGATGTGATCGCGACGCTCTGTCCCCTCTGCCAGTTCAACCTCGACGCTTATCATGACCAGATCGCCAAGAAATGGGGGCCTGCGCGCATCCCCACGGTCTATTTCACGCAATTGATGGGCCTTGCTTTCGGAATGTCGGAAAAACAGCTGGGGCTTAAGCGCAACTTCGTCCGCATGAAGCCGCTGCCGAAGGAGTCGGCTCCTGCCTGAACCCCGCCAACCGCTCCTCCACCATGAATACGAACGGAAGAGATGGCGAGATTCGCACCGGTTTCTACATTTGCCATTGCGGCCATAACATCGCCGCCATGGTGGACTGCACGGCGGTCTCCAAATTCGTCGCGGGGCTCCCCGGCGTCGTCGTGTCGCGTGATTACAAATACATGTGTTCCGATCCGGGCCAGGAGCTCATCCAGCAGGACATCAGGGAGCACAAGCTCAACCGCATCGTCGTCGCCTCCTGCTCGCCGCTGCTGCACGAGCACACGTTCCGCAGCGCCGTCGAGAAGGGCGGCCTGAATCCCTTCTATTTCCAGATGGTCAACATCCGCGAGCACGACTCCTGGGTGCACACCGATCGCGCGGAGGCGACGACCAAGGCCAAGTCGCTCGCGCACGCCGCCATCCTGCGGGTAAGCTTCCACAAGGCGCTCACGACGACACGGGTTCCCATACACCCGGACGTGCTGGTTGTGGGCGGAGGCATCGCTGGCATCCACGCGTCGCTCACGCTCGGCAACGCAGGCAAGAAGGTTTTCCTCGTCGAGCGCGAGCCCAGCATCGGCGGGCACATGGCGAAGTTCGACAAGACCTTCCCGACGCTCGATTGCGCCGCGTGCATCCTCACCCCGAAGATGTCCGCGATCCGCTCGCATGAGAACGTCACGCTCTGGAGCTACTCCGAGGTCGTGAAGGTCGAGGGCTACGTCGGCAACTATACTGTGACCGTGAAGCGCAAGCCTCGCTTCGTGAACGAGGACCTGTGCGTGGGCTGCATGGAGTGCATCGAGGCCTGCGTGTTCAAGGAGCCGAAGTTCCCCGATGAATTCAATGTGGGACTGGGCAAGCGCAAGCCGATCTACATCCCGTTTCCCCAGGCGGTGCCGCAGGTCGTGCTCATCGACCCGGAGCGTTGCCTCCAGTTGAGGACCGGCAAATGCAAGAAGACCTGCGTCGAAGCCTGCGCCGATCGCCACGCCATCGATTTCACGCAGAAAGAGGAGCTTATTGAGCTGAAAGTCGGCAACATCATCATCACCACCGGCTACAAGCTCTTCGACGCCAGGCGAATTCCCCAGTACGGCTACGGGCTCTATCCGAACGTGGTCACCTCGCTCGAGTTGGAGCGGCTCGTCACCAGTTCCGGGCCCACCGCGGGCGAGGTCATAATGAAGGATGGACGCCAGCCGAAGTCCGTCGGCTTTATTCTCTGCGTCGGTTCGCGCGACCTGAAGACGAACCGCTGGTGCTCGCGCACCTGCTGCATGCACTCGATGAAGCTCGCCCAACTCGTGCGCGAGCACACGGACGCCAACGTGACGGTGTTTTACATGGACATCCGCGCGCCGGGAAAGGGATGCGAAGAATTTTACGATAAATCGCTCCGCGACGGGATTCAGTTTGTCCGCGGGCGGGTCGCCGAGGTGACCGATTGGGCGCTGTCTCCGGAGGAAGAGGGCAAGCTGGTCATCCGAGTCGAGGACACGCTCGCGGGCTTCGTGCGCCGCATCCCGGTTGACATGATCGTGCTAGCGGTGGGCATGGAGCCCCATGCGGATGCACAGGAGGTGCGCCGGCTGTTCAACATGAGCTGTGGCTCCGAGGGCTGGTTCCTGGAGAAGCATCCGAAGCTAGCGCCGGTGAACACCTTTACCGACGGTGTTTTCATCGCCGGCTGCTGCCAGGGGCCGAAGGACATTCCCGACAGCATCGCTCAGGCGGGCGCCGCCGCCGCCGAGGCGCTGGCGCTGATCGACAAAGGCTACATCGAGCAAGAGCCAAACACGGCGCATGTCCTCGAGGCTGAATGCAGCGGCTGCAAGTCGTGCGTCCCTCTCTGTCCGTTCACGGCTATCTCGTTCGACGCCGAGAAGCAGAAGGCGTTCATCAACGAAACGCTCTGCAAGGGCTGCGGCACCTGCGTGGCCTCCTGCCCGAGCGGATCGATCAGGCAGAATCTGTTCGAGGACGAGGAAATCTTCGGCGAAATCGAAGGAGTGCTGGACCATGCATGACGCGAACTGGCAGCCCCGCATCGTCGCTTTTTTCTGCAACTGGTGCACCTACACCGCCGCGGACCTCGCAGGCGTCTCCCGCCTGAAGCATGCATCGAATGCCCGGGTGATCCGGCTGATGTGCTCCGGCCGCGTGGATCCGCAGTTCGTCCTACAAGCGCTGGCCTCGGGAGCGGACGGCGTGCTGATTGGCGGCTGCCACCCGGGCGACTGCCATTACTCCGATGGCAATACCAAGACCCTGCGGCGGTTCCAGATGCTCAGGAGGATGCTCCGGGAGATGGGCATTGAGGACAAGCGCGTGCGGCTCGAATGGATCTCCGCCTCCGAAGGCGAGCGCGTCAAAACCGTCATCAACGAGATGACTGAGCAATTGAAGGAACTCGGTCCCCTCGGCATCCCGCAGCAGGTCGAGGAGTGGGACAAGGAGCTGACTGAGCTCGCCCGCCTCGGCAATCAGGAGCCCGCGGGCGGAGACGTCCGCGAGCCGGCACCGGCATCATCCAACGCGGAGGAAGCCCATGCCTAAGCCCAAAGTCGCTTTCTATTGGTGCGCGTCCTGCGGTGGCTGCGAGGAGACCGTCGTCGATCTCGCCGAGGACATCCTTGGCGTTGTCGGAAAGGTGGACATCGTCCTCTGGCCCGTGGCGATGGATTTCAAATACAAGAGCATCGAGGCGATGCCGGACAAGTCCATCACGGTCACGCTGCTGAACGGCGCCATTCGCAGCACCGAGCAGGAGGAGATGGCCCGGCTGCTGCGCAGGAAGAGCCAGTACCTCATCGCCTACGGCGCCTGCGCCCACCTGGGCGGCATTCCGAGCCTGGCCAACCAATTCGAGCGCGAGGAGATTCTCAAATTTAACTACGAGGACGCCCCGACGGTTGTGAACGAGAGGAAAACCCGGCCCCAAGCAACGTTCGAGGATGAGGGCCACAAGCTGCATCTGCCCGAACTGCATAACGTGGTGCGCTCGCTCGATCAGGTTGTGGACGTGGATTTCTACATCCCGGGTTGTCCCCCGACGCCGAAGCTGACCAAAGCCGCCTTCGACGCGCTGCTCAGCGGCAACCTTCCGCCCAAGGGCTCGGTCCTGGCCCCCGACACCGCCCTGTGCGAGGAATGCGAACGCAAGGCCAGCAAGCCCGCCGATATTTCCTTTACCGAGTTCAAACGCCCGCACCAGAAACTGATCGATCCCGCCAAGTGCATGCTCGCGCAGGGTGTCGTCTGCATGGGACCGGCAACTCGCAGCGGCTGCGGCGCCCAGTGCACCAGTGGCAACATGCCCTGCACGGGGTGTTTCGGGCCCACTTCGCGAGTCCGCGATCAGGGAGCGAAAATGCTCTCCTCGCTCTGCGCCAACATCGGGGCGAAGGACGAGAAACAGATTGGACAGATACTCGACGGCATCCCCGATCCGGTCGGCCTCTTTTATCGGTATGGACTGGCCGGAAGCCTGCTTCGCCGGAAGATCGGCCTGAATTCAAAGCCGAGCTCATCCTCCCATGGATAACGCAACCAAACAGATCTTCGATCAGGCGAACGCCCAGGCCAATGCGGCCTATCAGGCAGGACGGCGCAACGTGACCATCAATCCCATCACGCGCCTCGAAGGCCACGGGAAGATCGACATTTACCTGGACGGCAAAGGCGACGTCGAGCGCGCCTATCTGCAGGTGCCCGAGCTGCGCGGCTTCGAAGTTTTCTGCCGTGGCCGTCCCGCGGAGGATATGCCGCAACTCACCAGCCGGATCTGCGGCGTCTGCCCGACGGCGCACCACATGGCTTCCACCAAGACGCTAGATGCTCTCTACAATGTCGAGCCGCCCCCGGCGGGCAGAAAGATACGCGAGCTGGTTTACAACACCTTCATGCTGGAGGATCACGCACTCCATGTGTTCGTGCTGGGCGGTCCCGACTTCATCGTCGGCCCCGACGCTCCTCCCGAGCAGCGCAACATCGTGGGCGTCATCCAGAAGGTCGGCCTGGAGGCTGGAAAGAAGGTCATCGAAAGCCGCCGCCGCCTGCGCGAGCTCATCAGCTATTTCGGAGGCAAGGTCGTGCATCCCGTGCTCGGACTTCCCGGAGGAGTCAGCAAGGGGTTCAAGTCCGAGGATCTGCCACGGTTCAAGGATCTGGCCAGGGACGGCATAGAATTCGCCCGATGGACGCTGGATGTATTCGACAAGATCGTACTCAAGAATCCGGAGTATGTGGCCATGATCACCTCCGATGCCTTCACCCATCGGACCTGCTACATGGGGATGGTGGACGACCAAAACAAAGTGAGCTTCTACGACGGTAGGATTCGGGTCGTGGATTGCGACGGCCGGGAAGTCTGCAAATTCGCCGCCAGCCAGTACAGGGACTTTGTCGCCGAACACGTGGAGCCCTGGAGCTACATGAAGTTCACCTATCTGAAGGACCGCGGATGGAAGGGATTCACCGAAGGGCCCGACACCGGCATCTATGCCGTTGGACCGCTGGCGCGCCTGAATGCCTCCGACGGCAGGGCGACG
>JBAZHQ010000241.1:0-6893 GCA_041652235.1 Opitutaceae bacterium
ATTCAAGATCACGCGCATCAGCGACAAGCAGGATTTCTGGCTGCATGAACAGGTGACCATCGCTCCCGACGGTCCCGGTCGCTGGCAACTCACGGGTGTCGCCCTTGACATGACCGAGCGGCACAATGCCGAGGAGGCCCGCAAGGAGACGGAGGAGCAACTCCAACAGATTTTGATGTGCGTGGACTGCCTGTTGTGGTTTGGGAGCATCGAAACGGATGCGCACGGCGAATACCGATGGAAGCTTATGACGCCTCCTTCGATGCTGGGCACCCGTTTGTTTGGTGAAGGACCTCACGAGGTGCGTCCGATGGACTGGAGCGACCTCGACATACCGGAAAGGTCCGAGCTAGATCGGCGCAGCAGCAAGGCTCTTAGCGAAGGCGCCCACGGCTACGACCAGGAGTTTCGGCTGATCCGCGATGGGAAGACCAATTGGCTCCACGAACAAGTAGCCATCCGTGCGGAGTCCCCGGGTCGATGGCATGCTTTTGGCGTCATCACCGACATCACGGCCAGGCGTTTTGCAGAACAGGCTCTGGCTGCCGAGAAAGAACGGCTTGCCGTCACCTTACGAGCCATGGAAGAGGCCGTGGTCACCCTGGACAAGGACAGCAAGGTGCAATTCATGAACCAGGCCGCGGCGAAGTTGCACGGGGCGGAAGCGGAGAGAGTCGTTGGTCGCGATTTCTCGGATGTGCTGGCCTTTGTTCAGGCTGAAACGGGCGAGCCCATCGCCTGGTCTATCGAGGAAACGCTGCGGAATGGGCTCGTCGTGGATGTCCCGGCACAGGCGGGACTGCGCGGGCCGCAGGATAAGATCTACGCCATCGAGGGCTGTTGCGTGCCCCTGCGCGATCAGAAGAGCGAGGTGATAGGGGCGGTGCTTGTGCTGAGGGATGTCACAGATCGGCAGCGCCTGGAGTCCAAATTGCAGCGTGCGTCGAAACTCGAGGCCGTGGGAATTCTTGCGGGCGGCATCGCGCATGATTTCAACAACATCCTCACAGCCATCCTCGGCAACCTCAGCCTGGCCTCGCTCGAGGCGAAGGGACGCAAGCCCCTGGAGCTGTATTTGAAAGAGGCTCAGAATGCCAGTGTCAGGGCGCGCGATCTGACGCTGCGATTGCTCACCTTCGCAAAAGGCGGGGATCCGGTGCGCTCCGCCGTGCGCGTTGCCGATATCGTGGAGGAAGCCGCCCGGTTTGCGCTTCGCGGCTCGAAAGTGAAATGCGAACAAGCCATCCCGATGGATCTCTGGTTCGCCGACGCCGACAAGGGGCAACTCGGCCAGATTGTGCAGAATATCGTGATCAACGCAGCCCAGGCCATGCCCGAGGGCGGCGTTGTCGTCATCAGCGCCCGGAATGAAATCGTGGGCGAGAATTCCGCGCTTCCCCTGGCCCCCGGAGATTACATTCAGCTTAGCATCACCGATAGCGGCATGGGAATGGCCCCCGAGATGCTGCCTAAGATTTTCGATCCGTATTTCACGACAAAGAAGACAGGTTCGGGACTCGGTCTGGCGACAGTCTATTCGATTGTGCGAAAGCATCGCGGTTTCATCGATGTGGAGTCGGAATTGGGGCATGGAACGACCTTTAACATTCGCCTGCCTGCCTTGCGGGAGAGGAAAGCACAACCGAGTCGCGAGAACGCAAGCGTTTCGCGGAAATTGAGCGGCAGGGTTCTTGCCATGGATGACGAGGCCTCCATCAGGCGGCTTGTCTCCCGGTTGTTGACGCGCATGGGGCTCGAAGTCGATCTCGCGGAAAGCGGTGAAGAGGCCGTGGAGAAGTATAAGGTCTCTTGGAGCCAGGGCCGACCCTATGATCTTCTTCTCATGGATCTCACGGTGCCCGGCAACATGGGAGGCTGCGAGGCGCTGGCGATCATCCATAAGCAAAATCCTCGCGCGAAAGCCATCGTGGCCAGCGGTTACTCGAGCGATCCCGTCATGGCTAACTTCAGAAAATATGGATTCTGTGCGATGGTTGCGAAACCCTACGATTCCGAAGTTTTATTAAAGGCGGTGCAGGGGGCGATCGAGCAGGATATTCCGCAGATGTGAGGGTGGGCAGAAATGCCTTGTATCGCTGATTGGGGCGGTTTTCTATTGGTTCATGCATGCCGGGAATATATTATATAAGAACCTACATGTTAATATAATAGCACTACTAGCACTCGCCTTGACTCCCGTGGCTGCGGCATTGGATACATTCTATATGGAAAGCTATCCCCAAACGATCTCCATCGCATTCGACGACGAAGCCGCGGCCCAGGCCGCCCGGATCGAAATCCTCCCGCTCCACCGCGGTTGCGAAAGGGCCATCACCAGCCGTTGGGATGACAACACCTACACGTCGCTCATGATGCGCGCCACGCTTGAGAAACACGGCTATCGCGGGACCTTCTTTCTCAACGCCACCGAAGGCGGCTACTACGGTCCCGACTACGGCCTGGCTTCTGCCGCCGAGCACGCGAAGATCGGAGGGAAACTGCTTGCGGGCGGCAACACCATCGGCGGGCACAGCCTCACGCATCCGTTTCTCACGGTTCGAAACCGCAATACGATCTTCCGCGAGGTTCTTGGCATCCGGGCCGACAGGGAATCATCATCGGGATGTCCCATCGGCACCTTCTCCTTTCCCTTCTGCGACTATCGCAACGATACCGAAGGCGACGTCGTCCACCGGGACATCGCCGAACTGATGCGCAGGGCCGGCTACTACCACATCGCCGAGCCGCCGTTCAGCGCGCCCATCGGAGAAAGCTTCTCGGTGAGCAATTTGCTGCCGGGGGACGGAAAAGATATCGACGAGGCCTTTCAAGCCTTCCTGGCCAATCCCAAACTGAAGGAAAGCGAACCCAATATCTCCTTCGCCATGCACGCCTGGTACTCGACTCCCGAGGCCTGGGCGCGCTTCGAGGCGCAGTTGGAAAAATACGGCCACAACCCCGCCTGGTGGTACTGCAACACCAGCGAATACGCCGCCTACCGCTACCAATTCAAACATACGCGGCTGAGCCGGCGCATCGAGGGCCGCACGCTGATCGTCGAGCTGCAGCGTCCCGCCCTGCTCGATCTCAACGACGCCATCCCTCTCAGTTTCCAGATCAGCGGCATACCCGGCGGCAGGACTCCCGCCGTTTCCAGCCCTTCCGCTACGCTTGTGCCCCTGCCTTCGACGGGGGATAATTTTCGCTTCGAACTCCCCCATGCGAAATCCCAGGGGTTGCCCTCGCGCATCGGGTTCGTCGAAAACGCTGAGAACCGGAAAACCCTGGAATCTCGCGACGCTTCGCCCGGCTTCCCCGGCCTCAAGGCCCTGCTCAATGTCGAGGGAGACCAACTACGCCTTGTTTTAAAGAACGAGACGGACAAGCCGCTCCAGGATATCCGGCTCTGCTACCGGCTGCCCCTGGCCTGGCAGCCCGGCGTCATCGTCGAGAGGCTCCAGTCTCTCGACGCGGGCCGGGAATGGACCAGCACGGTGGCGCTCCAGCCGGGCAAGCCCGGTTTCAAATACGAAGCGGGCAGCGCCTATTACGCGGCCCAGGTTGACTTCTTGAGCGGAGAAACACGCGGACGCCTCCATGTCTCCTGCGACGTCGGCGAACCTGCAGCCGATCCCGGCTTTCCGCGCGATGGCTTCCAGATTGCCGGCCCGCTCGAGGGTGGGCTCGATGAGCAGGTGCGACAGGCCGCCACGATCTCATCCGGAGCCAAGGACAAGATCCCGCTTGTGTGGCGCAAGATCACTCCCGACCAGAATCGGGATCTCGACCCTGAAATCATCTTCACGCCGCATCCGGCCGATCCCAGCGTGCCTGCGACCTACCTGCTGCGCAGCCGGATCATATCTGAGGCGGAGCAGACGCTTGTCTATGCGGACGCACCTGGACAGGTGCTCGCCGTATTTCTGAACGGGAAGCGCGTCTCCGGAAAAGAACTGTGCCTCAACAAGGGCGGAAACGAAATCTTCCTGCTTAGCTGCTCCGGCACCGGCCAATACAGCGCACGCCATTACGGCGCCTTTTTCCGGCTCGGCAACCCGAGCGACGGCCTGCGCGCGACCAACATCCGCTACAGCCCGGGCGAGTGAGCCCTTTGTCGTCTCAACGGAAGCCAACCGGTGAGGCGATCTTGGCGCGAGAGCGATGTCTTGCCGTTCTCCGGATTAACTGACTCTTTTCGGATCTCTTCCAATCCCGGCTCCAAGGCCCCCCGATAGAATCCAGGCGATGCAATCCTCCAGTTACCTGTTTTTCCTGACAGTCATCGTCGCCACCGTCACGCCGGGACCGAGCATGCTCCTGGCCCTCAATCACGGCATTCGCTTCGGCACCCGGCGCACCCTGGCTTCCGCTTCGGGCAATGCCTTTGCCACTGCGCTCCAGTGCGCGGTTTCCCTCGCAGGCCTCGGCCTGATCCTCGCGAAAACAGCCTGGGTCTTCACGCTCCTGCGATACCTGGGCGCGGCCTACCTGATCTATCTGGGACTTACTCTTTTTTTCTCCAAATCGCAGGCCCCCGTGGCGGGCCACGCCGGCCACGGCAGGCACAGCCTGTTCATGGAGGCCTTCGTGGTGACGCTCGGAAACCCCAAGGCCATCTTCTTCTTCTCGGCGCTCTTTCCTCAATTCATCACGGATGGCTCCCTCACGTTTGCGAAGGCGGCGTGGATGCTGCTGTTCATCGTGTTCGTCACCTTCGTCAGCATGATGCTCTATGCCTCGCTCGGACAGCGCATCCAGGGACTTCTGGCGCAGGTGCATCTCCGCCGGATTTTCGACCGCGTGATCGGCGCGAGTTTTGTCGGCCTCGGTCTGGGGCTCGTCTGGGATCGTAAATAGCGGATTGCGACAGTGGCGATTGATGCGTTTTTTAAATAAACAGTCTCCCCGAAACGGTCTTCAAATACTCGAATCCATGCGCAAATTGATATCCTGCCTGTTCCTGTTCGCAACCGCGGCCCTTGCCGCCCCCGAGCCGATTGCCCTCTGGCCCAAGGGAGCTCCCGGAGCGCAGGGCGATATCAAGCCCGAGACGGATTTCACCAAGCCGGGAGATGGCCTGATCGCCGGACGCCCGTTCATGAGGCTCGGCAATATCAGCAACCCGACCATCACGATCTACAAACCGGCGAAGGAACGGGATACGGGCGCGGCGGTGCTGGTGTGCCCGGGGGGCGGATACAAGATTGTGGTCTGCGACATGGAAGGCACGGAGGTGTGCGAGTGGCTGAACTCGATGGGCGTGACCGGCGTGCTGCTGAAATACCGCGTGCCCGGTCGCGAGGGCCGGATGAAGGGGGATTTCGCCCCTCTGCAGGATGCCCAGCGCGCCATGGGGCTCGTCCGCCAGCATGCCTCCGAATGGAGAATCGATCCGAACCGCGTCGGCGTTCTGGGTTTCTCGGCGGGCGGGCATCTGTCCGCGCTGCTGAGCAATCACTATGAAACCAGGGCCTACACCGCGATCGATGCGGCGGACCAACTGAGCTGTCGCCCGGATTTTGCCGTGCTCGCATACCCGGCCTATCTCGTGCAAAAGGATAATCCGACGAAGCTCTCCGAGGAGATGACCGTCGGCCTCGGGACGCCGCCAACCTTCCTGGTGCAGGCGGAGGACGACGGTGTCCTTGTGGAATGCAGTCTTTTCTATTATGCGGCTTTGAAGGGGGCAAAAGTGCCCGCCGAGATGCATGTGTATGCCGAGGGCGGGCACGGCTACGCGCTTCGGCCCACCATGAAGCCGGTGAATGTCTGGCCGAAACTGGCCGAGGCCTGGCTGCGGGGACTGAAAATTTTGCCGGAGGCGAAATAGCCATCAAGCCGCAGTCAAAGAAGCCAGACGCCAGACGCCGGAGGCCAGAAATGAGCCCATTCGACAAGGCAGGCGAACTACTTTCGGTGCCGTCTGATGTAGCTGTACTTGGTAAAGGCTGTACAACTGCGATTCTCAGTTTCCGATCTGGCCTCTGGCCTCTGGCTTCTAACTTCTCTGTTTGCGGTAGAGACCGCAAACATCAGCTCTCCTCGCCGTTGATGTAATGGCAGCCTTTGCTGCGGTGGTTGAGCGAGGCGGCGTAAACCACGAGGAGCGCAGTCTGCACGGCGTTGCGCAATTCGATCAGCGGGCGGGAGAGGCGGCAGTCCCGGTAGAAGGATTGAATCTCCTCCCGCAGCTCCAAAAGAATGCGGCGCGCCCGGGTGAGACGCTTCGAGGAGCGGATCACGCCAGCGTAGTTCCACATCGTCTGTTGGAGCAGCTCCAGGTCCTGGCGAACGAGCGTGGGGTCTGCCTCGCGGGCTGGGCTCTCCCAGAGCTTTGGATCGGGCTGGGGTATGTCGCCGATGGCTATGTCGGCCATATCTGCGAGGGCGGTGAACTTGGCGCTGGTGAGGCACTCCAGCAGCGAAGTGCTGGCGAGGCGGTTCGCGCCATGAAGGCCGGTGCAGGCTGTCTCGCCGATGGCGTTGAGATTCCTCACATTGGTCCTGCCGTTCAGGTCCGTATGCACGCCGCCGCAGGAGAAATGGGCCGCGGGCACCACCGGGATGGGATCGCGGGTGATGTCCACGCCGTTCTCGAGGCAGCGCTCCAGGATGTAGGGGAAGCGATCTCGGATGAAATCGGTTTTCAGCGCGGAGAGATCGAGGAAGGCGCAGGTGTCGCCGCTGTTGGCAAGTTCCTGATGAATGGCGCGCGCGACGACGTCGCGGGGCGCTAGCGAGGCGCGGGGATGCACCTTGTCCATGAAATGCTCGCTGCGCGCGTTGACGAGCACCGCGCCTTCGCCCCGAAGAGCCTCGGTGATGAGAAAGCGCGGGGCGCCCTTCTTCATGAAGACCGTGGGGTGGAATTGCACGTATTCCAGATCGATCAA
>JBAZHQ010000242.1:0-6891 GCA_041652235.1 Opitutaceae bacterium
TAATGGGACGATTATCGCGGATTTCACGGGTAAGCTCCCCGGATTTTTCCGCCAGCTGGCCGACGCCCTGAGCCAACTGCAGGGATGTCTCGTTAACCTTCTGCCTTTCCTGTCGTTCAGCCTCGACCTGCTGCTTGAGCGTGTCTGCTGTCTGGCGCAGAAGCACTTTCTCCTGTTCAGCCACCTTCACGGCGACACTGAGACCCTCGATTCTATCGCGCGCTTCCTTGTGCGCTTTTTCGAGGGAGTCCAACTGCTCCTTGCGTTGGGCGGCCTCAGCCTGCTTGAGGTCGAGTTCGCGCTGCAATTGCGCGAGGCGGGAGCGATCGACGGCTGAACTTTGAGCGGCTTCAGTAAGTTTCTTGCCGAGTTCGGCAGCCTGGCGCTGCGTGTCATCGAGCGAAGAGGAAAGGTTGTTCTTCTCACTCTCGAGCTTAGCGAGGTTTTGTTCCTTGGCAGCGAGCTGGGTGACGAGCTCAGTGCGAGCGCTCTGCTCATCGGCAAGGGAAAGGCGCATGGTTTCGACGAGATCCTGCTCGGTGGTCTTTGCCGTGGAAACCACCTGAGGCACGGCGGCACGCGGAGGGCGGACAGGCTCCGCCTTCTCCCAGTGCGTGAGGGCCAGGAGATTGAGCAGAAGAAAATCGCAGATAACGAGAAGGAGAGTTTTGTTCATCGCGGATACTCCGCTCAGGTTGCCTGGATAGGTGCCGATTTGGGCATTGCGCTCTCGATGGCCACCTGGCCTTCGAGGATCAGAGTGCGCTTGAAGGGACGCACGTGCCGAATCTTTACCAGCGCGACGCAGGTAATGCCGAAGAGATTGGATGAATAGGCCGCAAGCAGGTTGGGCTCGATGATCTGGAGCACCTGGAGCACAAGAGCCGTGGCAGTGCCGCCGATGCCGATATAGAGGCCGCCGTCGAAGAGGTTTTCCTCATTCTCCATAAGCTTGAGCTTCATCAGTGGAGAAAAAGATTGGCGTGCGATCTCGCGGATTTTCATCAGGCAGACGAGATACATTGCAATCTGAAGGGAGGCAAAAAAGCCGATTGAGAGGAGGGTTGATGCATCCATGGTAGTGAAGGAGGAGGCGGAGTTTGACGGGTTTGGAGGAATGGAAGTGGTGGCGAGAGCTGGGATGGATAGGCGGATCTTGAATTCGGAGAGAGGGGCGCCCTTGAGCAGGAAAGGTTCGGTTGCAATGGCGAAGAGCCCAGCCAGCAGAAGGGCCAGAATGCCGCTCTTTACGTGAGGAAGAGCAGGCCCGAAGCCGGGCTGGGCACGGAAGAGCAGCTTGTCACAGCCGCGCAGGATTGAGAAGGCGCCGATAACAAAGCCCGCCCAACGCACGATGATGGCAAGCCTCGGGTAAAGCAGCCCAAACTCGGCGATGGCACCGGGACCGATCAGCGCGGTGCGATTGATCGGAAGCTGGCGTTCAAGCAGGAGACGCGCGGCTCCCTGGCCATGGCGGAGGGAAAAGCGAAGGTCCTCAAGACCAGCCTTGCCATAGAGCAACAGATAGGCGGCGACGCGATCCGAAGATTCGGAGAAAAGGGCAGCGGCGTAAATCAGGGCGAAATCATCCGGAGCGACGCGGGCCAGATGCGCGTACTCGCCCACGGTCTTGAAGTCCTCCGTCCTGCGAAGCAGTTCGCACAACTGAATCCAGTCGAGGCGCCGGGAGAGCGAGAGCAGGTTCAAAAACACGGACTCCAGCTCAGCCAGCTGACCTTTCTGCAGGGCGTTCTCGACCAGGGAACGCAACTCCCGCTGCAGCGGAGGCGAGAGATGCTCACCCTGATAGAGTAGCGCGGAGACGAGGATAAGCGCGTCCAGCGTCTGACCGCCGGCGCGATTTGCGGGGACGAAGCGGCCGGTGCCCGAGATGTCGCGCAGCCGAAGGAGGGACTGCACTCCGAGGGAGCGTGAATTGGCCAGGTAGGCACGCAGAGCCTGGCGCGCCTCGCCGGTGACGAGGAATTCGATAACAGGAGTGCTTGCCGTGCGGCCTTGATTGGCGCGCAGCTTGAGAAGGGGTTCGAGGAAAGGATCGTAACCACCCCAGGCGAGAAGTTCAGGGTGGCCGGACATGAGCGCAGCCAAGGCCTTTTTCAGCTCGGGGGATCCCGGATCGCCGAGATTCTCGGCGGCGCGGAGAAGCAGGGCTGCCGGACCGGTCTTCTCGGACTGAGCCCAGCGCAAGCCTGCAGCCGAAAGAGAGAGCGTATCGTAACCTGCTCGTTCAACGAGAGGCACAGTCACGGACTTCAAGTTGACGGGCATCAGCCAAGCCAGCACCAACGCAAGGCCGCCCCCGGCAAGCCAGATGAGGCTGGCCATGAGATGTTGGCGGGTGGGTGAGGGAGGGCTCATCTGCGGGCAGTATTGGTTTGCGGAGCGGCTTGGGCAAACTCACGTTTACGCGCGAATTTGCCGCCATCTCCATTCTGACTTATATATTCAAGACCGATGCCACTGCCGATTGTTCATTACAATAACCCAATCCTGCGCCAACGGGGAGCACAGATTTCCCGGTTCGATTCCTTCCTCTCGCAGTTGGTGCAGGACATGATCGAAACCATGCACGCGTCAGAGGGCATCGGCCTTGCGGCGCAGCAAGTGGGCCATGCGATCCAAGCATGCGTGGAGGATCTTCGCAATACCGACCTCGATTTCGACTGGGTGCTGGACGGCGCGCATCCCCCTGCGGCTTTGTTCATGCCGTTCGCAATGGTGAACCCCAAGGTGACCCCGATTCCCGGGACCGAAGAAACTGTCGATGAGGAGGGATGCCTTTCCTTCCCGGGCATTCGCGGCGACGTGGAGAGATACGACGAAATCGAGGTCGCCTATCAGGATCAGTTCGGCATTTCGCACGTGATGCGATGCAACGGCCTTCTTTCCCGCTGCATCCAACACGAAGCCGATCATCTGAACGGAACCTTGTTCATTGACCGGATGCAGAAGGCTTCCCGGACGAAGGTGGAAAAGGCGGTCCGCGAGCTTGCCAAGCGCACCCGGGATGAACTTGCGTCGGGAAAATAAGGGCGCAAGGAAGGTTTGCGGCTGAAGGAGCAGGTGTCCCGGCCCGGGACTGTGCGGGTTGCAGCTACTCCTTCGGGCGCTCCACGCGCGCCACAGCATAGGCGAGGGCGGTCAGCGCGAGGCAGACGAGGATGAACCAATCGCCGTGCATGACGTAGAAGCTCTGTTTCCCGACCCATCGGAAGTCGCGCGTTACCTCGATCGTGCCGTTGGCGCGGACGAAGATCCTGCCATCGTCGTCGGCCACGACCGCTCGGATGCAGCCGAATTCGTCGATCCAGCCGCTCCAGCCATTATTGCCGCAGCGGATCACAGAGCGGCGGGTCTCGA
Organism: Opitutaceae bacterium; assembly: GCA_041652235.1. Lineage (GTDB taxonomy): Bacteria > Verrucomicrobiota > Verrucomicrobiia > Opitutales > Opitutaceae > MWDT01. The sequence continues at coordinate 3,382 of JBAZHQ010000242.1, forward strand.
TCGCGCGGATCACGCTATGGGCGGCATGCTGCGTGGCGGCGGCGCTCTCGCCATACCATGCGTCGTTGGTCAGCACGACGAGCACCTCGGCACCGGCTCTCACGCTTTCGACGGCGAGCTGCGGGAAAATATCCTCATAGCAGATCAGGGGGCCGAAGGGCACCGCGCGGCCTTTCATCGATACAACGATGGGTTGCGGCGACAGGCCGGGTTGAAAATCGCCGCCAACGGGCACGACCTTTTCGAGCCAGCCCAGGATCGGGCGAAACGGCACAAATTCCCCGAAGGGCACCAGATGGCGTTTTGCGTAATAAGCCGGCTGAAGCCCGGAGCTGGGAGTCACGTAAAATGCCCCATTGTACCAAGCCTCAGAAGGCGAGCCGGCGTTCTCGACGGCCATCGATCCGAGCATGACGGGAACCTTGGCTTTTTTAACAAGGGATTCGGTCCATGTGCGAATCTGTTCATCCCCCTTGATCGCAAAGGGCGTGGTGGCTTCCGGGAGCAGCACGAGATCGGGCCGCGAGCGCGCAGCGGAGAGCGTGCTCTTCTCGATGATGCCTAGAATGGACTGAGCCTCAGAATTGTCCCATTTCACACTCTGGGGGATGTAGGGTTGCACCATGGCGATGCGCCCGAGCGGAACGGTAAAGCGATAGCGATTGAACGTTTCCTGCACGTGCAGGGGGACGCACACGACCAGCAGGAACAGGCAGGCGAAAAACTCCTGGCTGCGACGACCCAGGCCGGGCTTTCCCTCGAAAAGAAGGCGATGGGCATAGGCGGCGAAGGCCGTGTTCATCGCGATCAACACAAAGGATACGCCGGCTCCGCCCGTGTAGGCTGCAATCTGGAGGATGCTGACGCGCTGCCACTGGCTGACCGAGAGCGTGAGCCAGGGGAATCCGCTCAACAGCCATGTGCGCGTCCACTCGATTAGAACCCACAGCGCGGCGAGTCCGAAGACCGCGGTGATCCTAGCCAGAATGCCGCGGCCGGGCAGGCGCGGCATCAACCACCAGGCGGCCAGGTACCAGACGCCGATCCACAGACCCACGATGGAACCGAGCAGTGCGGTGCCGACCCATGTGACGTGATGAAGCCAGCTCAGGATGACGATCCACGCCACGGCATTTGCCCCAAGCACCGTCCAGGCAAACAGCTTGAAGGCGGGGCGGCGGTAGGCCCAAAGAACGGCGGGGGCGGCGAAAGCGTAGGCGAATTCCGGCACATTGAAGGGAGGGAACGAGACGACGGTCAGGAGGACTGTCGCCACAAAGACCGCAGCCGCGGTAAGCCCGGTGGAATGGAGTTCCCATAGCGAGGGCTTTGGATCGTAAGGATCGGAGGATTCGGAGTCTTTGTTCACGGATTGGAGAGTCGGAGAATCGGGACTTCCCCTCAGTGCTTCGACAGCTTCTTGAGGGCCTTGTTGATGACATCCAGGTCGCAGCGCTTGGGGTCGTAGTCGGGGCCGAGCCAGTCGAGCCACTCGCGGCCCAATTCGGTCTCGGGCTCCTGAATACAGGCCAGCATGTCGTGGAAGGCGTCCAGACCGCCGCAGTCCTCGGGAGGACCGGCGCGCTCGCCGGCCATGCAGAAGGGGTACGGCTGCCGCTTCTCGACGGGCAGTACCATCTCCACCATGACTTCCACCTGCCAGCCCTCGCCGAAATGATAACCGTAGGTAAACCGCGCCTGGCTCTCGAGATTGAGATCCGAGACTTTCATGTCCCGGTCGTCGTTGATTATGAAATGATCCCGCTTGAGGGGGTTGCCATAGCGCAGGTCGCCGAAGGTGAAGGCGTGCGTCTGGTAGTCGTACCAATCGAAGAGAAGCTGGATCGAGTCATGCAGGCGCGAGAGCCACATGGATTCCTTGATCCGCAATCTTCTCCAGACGGGCGGCTGGCAGCCGACCACCTGCAAGCGGAGCTGCAGGGCGCGCTCGGCGGACTTCTTGGGCGCCGGACCTTGGCCGTCGAGGAGGGAAATCATGAACGAGCACTATGAACGGCGGACAAGGCAGCGCGCAAAGAAGTTTTTTCCCTGTGTTCCTAGGGGTCACAGCAGTTGAAACATCGCCCAGCCGATCGGGGCGGTGAGGATCAGGCTGTCGCTCAAGTCGAAAACGCCGCCTATTCCGGGAATCGCATAGCCGGTATCCTTGATGTCGGCCCTGCGCTTGATCACGGATTCGATCAAGTCGGAGACAATTGCGAGCGCGGCGATCGGAAGGGCGAGCGCTGCAGCGAGCCAGGGGGTGAAGGTTGACGGCAAGTAGGCTTTGCCGGCCCAGGCCAGGCCTGCGCCGACGAGTGCGGAAGTTGCGAGCCCGCCGACAACTCCCTCCCAGGACTTCTTCGGACTGATATTGGGAGCCATCTTGTGTTTGCCGCCGATAAGACCCGTCACCAGCGCCCCCGTGTCGCAGAACTTGGAAACTGCGATCAGCCAGATTGCCAGGGCCAGGCCCGTGTTCGGACACGGAGTGCGCACGAGAAGGATTCGTGCCAGGAAGTGCAGCATGAAGGGAACATAGATGACACCGAACAGCGACCAGCCGAGTGTCTCGACGCGGTTCTGCGGATCGCGTTCGCCAAGAATGCGGATGGAGAAAACAATCACGGCGAGGGCCAGCAGCCACTCGGCACGCAGGGGGACATAAGGCTCGAAATAATAGGGAGCGAGCGTGATGGCGATGCCCAGCGCGATGCCGACCCTCTTGAAGGGATGCACCCCCATCTTTTCCACCAGAAAGTAGAATTCGCGCAAAGTCAGGGCGGAGATAATCGTGAGCAACCATATGCCGCCCGCGGTTCCGAAAAAGCGCACGCAAAGAATGACGAGCGTCCAGAGTGCGAGGGTGCTGAGAATGCGCTTGAACATAGTGGGAACGCTTAGAGATCTCTATCCGGCTTCACTTGTTCGCCAGTGAGGCCATAACGGCGTTCACGCCTGCCGAATTCCCGCACGGCGGAGCTGAAATCGTCCTTCGTGAAATCCGGCCAGAGCACGGGCGTGAAGACGAATTCCGCGTAGGCGGCCTGCGCGAGAAGGAAATTGCTGATGCGGCTCTCGCCCGAGGTGCGGATGACGAGATCGGGATCTGGAATATCTGCCGTGTAGAGGTAACGGCTGAAGGTTTCCCAGGAGGGCGCATCGACCGGTTCCCGTCCCTCGGCGCGAGCCTTCGTGTAGGCTTGAACGGCATCGAGGATCTCCGTGCGGGCGCCGTAGTTGAGGGCGAGCACAAGCGTATGCTCGGTGAAACCGGCGGTTGCGGCGATCGCCTTCTCAAGCTGCCTGCGGACCAAGTCCGGGAGTTCTTGCGTGCGGCCGATGGTGAGGAGGCGAACGCGGTTCTTAATGAGCGTGGCGGTCTCGCGCTCAAGGAAGAATTCCAGCAGCTTCATGAGTCCGCCCACCTCGTCCTGAGGGCGTTTCCAGTTTTCCACGGAGAAGGCGTAAAGCGTCAGGTAGCGGATGCCCAGCTCCCGGGCCGCATCG
>JBAZHQ010000243.1:0-6882 GCA_041652235.1 Opitutaceae bacterium
GGGGTCAAGATCTCGCAGGTGCGCGAGGAGGAGAGGTAAGAATAGTGCGCGTGGTGATGATGAAACGAGGCCCTCCTTCGCCAAGCCTACGGCGGGCAGCCTCCTCTTTATTCTAGAGACTCTACGGAATGCCGAAGCGCGAAGTTGTTCAGGAGGCTGGCCTGCCAGCCGTAGTGTAATCCGCCGCGAGGTTTGATAACAGTGTGCCAAAGGTTTGATAAAAAGACCACTTTTCGGCGGGCTTCTTGAACCAGTGCCGGAGGGCTGCAGGGGCGCTGCAATGGCCGAGCGCGAGGCCTGCAAGCCTATTGCTTTGGCTTCGGGAAGCGAGCTTTGATCTCAGCTCGGCGAGCTTGCAGCGCGTCGGCTCTGGCGGGACGGCCGGCGATCCACTCAAAGAAGGCTTCTTGGAAATCGTCGCCAGAAAAAGCCTGACGATAGACGTTCCTGCGGTGGTCAGAGTAAGTTGGTGGAACATACGGGATGACGGGCTTCCCTTGAGAGATCTCGTCAAGAAGCGCCAGGCTTGATGGATGCTTTTCATCGTGCTCGAACTGCTCCCCGGTTGAGAGATCCGTGAATACCTTTTCTTGGGCTGTCGCGGCGAAGGGCATATTATAACCAGTTGAAAGACTGAACCTCCATGATGACGTATTTGTTGTTCACAGCTGCGCTGCTGCTTCCGTTGCCATCGTAAGGACCAACATAAAAGTCCAGAACGTCAGTAGGTGCCAAATAGGCTATCTGGCGTTGAATGGTGAGAATCGCGTTTCCGTTGTCATCCGAACTTGCCGCACCCAGCGCCAAGAAGCTGCCTCCGTTCTTTCGATAGTAGATCAGGATATTTCCGGTGTAGCCAACAATGCGGGCTGTAATCAGGAAAGTGCCTATGCCGCTTGAGTTCGGGCAGTGTGTTGGAGTGCTTGAGCTACTGGGACCGTAGAAAGTGGCAGGCGATACGCTTCCGCCGCTGTAGGTTGTACTGGCAGCCCACGACATATTCCCGTTGTACAAACTGGAAAACTCCTGGGAGCGAAAACACTTAGTGTAGCTCGGATGCTTGATGCCGGAGGTCACGGCTAATTGCAACGCCGCCACCTCGCCCGCCTGGATCGCACCAGCGGACACCGCTCCGATCGCGGCTTGATTGATGATAACTACACCGCCAACCACCGAGAAGACGTCAGGCTGCTGCAAGACCCACGCCGAGCCGACGTAGGCCTTGATCTTAGGCAGACCGGCGACTGAGGTATCGATCCAAATGTCGTTGGCGAAGATGCTGCCAGTTGGTGCCGATGTTCCAACGGTCGTCATCGACCCGCTGATGCGCCTGGGAGTTGACCATGATCCGACCAGAGCGCCCGCGCTGGTCTTGTTACCGTTCGACTGCCAAACCGGACCATCGCCGTCCGGCATGCTCGCGCTCCAGCCGGAAGGATTGTCACCAGAAGGCGTTCCGGGAGCCGAGAGGCTTCGAATGAAGATCGCTATCGCAGTTGTCCCGTTAGTGCCTGCCGCACCGGGTTCGCCGACGATCCGAAAGGCTGTTCCCCAGGAGCCAGAACCAATTCTGAGATGCGCGTAGAGGTCGCCGGAGGTGAAAGTCGAATGCCAGCTCGTCGAGCCGTTGACGGAATACTCGATGGTGATGGAATCACCTGCGGCTCCGGCAGCGCCATCGAGACGGATTGGCGTTGCCCAGGTGCCGACGAGAACATCGGCGGCCGTTTTCTCCGCCGTGGACATCCAAAGAGGATTGCCATCGGCGGCGGGCGGGGCGTCGGACCAACCGCTGGGGAGGCCGCTGCCGGTGGGCGTCGAGGGTTGAGAGGAGGCGCGTTTGAAGACGTGGTCGATATAGCCGCCCCCCGAACCTGGGGAACCGGGCGTGCCGGCGAAGACCTTAGTCAAACTAAACACCTTCACGATCGTCAGTACGCCGCCGATGTTGATACTGATCGGGATAGTTCCGCTGTTGGCTGTGAGGGTGTCTGCCCGGACAGTCGTGTTGTTTTCCTTGGTGGCCGTGGTGTTGACCGGTGTGCCGAGGCTGATCGAGAATTGATCCTCACTTGGGGCCGAAGCGACCGCTGTGAGCTGGGTGGAGTCGCGGGCAACAGACAGGCTTGTCCTAGCAGTTCCCGAGGCACCAAGTTCACCGCTCGATACGTTCCCCAGGTGATCGCAGGAAACGCCGTGCACTTCACTGCTCAGGGTAATGGTGTAGTTGGCAGGTTGCTGGGCTCCGTAGTTGGCTGGAAGGATGCAATCGGCCTCTGGAAGTGGTGTGCTTTCGTCCAGGGCGGAAGACGTGAAGGCGGCGAGGCGGAAATAGAGAGTCTGGCCAAGCAGGGTCTCAAAGAGCGTGTGGTCCCACGCGACGATGTTTGACCGGGGCACGATCCAGACAGCCGATGCGTCTGCCCAGGTGCGGGCAGCGACATCGAGCCTTCCGCGATAGACGGTGTAGTCATGGGTCGTCGCATTGATCGCGCTGCGCTGCAGAACGGAGGCAAACTCCATGATCGGGTCGCCGTTGCCATCGAGCGCGACACGCCCGGATCCATCGAGCTGCACGAGGACAGCCAGCATTGTATCATCTTCCGCATCGATCGTGTTCCCGCCCGGCGTGTCAGCGGCAAGATAGGCGTCGGGGCCATCCGCGCCATCCAGGAGCTGCAACCGCAGGGTGCCAGCGCTGGCATTTACTGCTCCGACAAGCGAGCACCGGGCGGCGAATCCGAGCTGCATTCCGAGCTCGGAGAAGGCTAAGCTAGGATTCGTCGCAAAATATGCGTGAAATCCGACAACTTGGGAGCTCGGTCGCGTGGCCAGGAAACCAACTGTGGGTGGCCAGCCAAAGGTGACGGGAGGCAGCGGCAAGGCCACGGCGTGCGTGATCGGCGGGCAAGTCTCCACTCCCGCAGCAAACCCGGTCTCAGGCAATGGCGAGGTCCAGGCGGGCGTGTATGCCGTAGCCGCGAGCGCGGGATCAAGAGTGATCGTCAGCGTCACCTCATCGGTGCGGTCGCTCTCGATCGTCTCGATCCGCGCCAGTTGAGCGAGACCGTCTCCACCTGGCTCCGGATCAGTATCGACCTTGATCTTATCTCCGGGTGCCAGCCCCGCGACAATCGGGCCACGCACAAAGAGGGTGCCTGAGCCCGGAGCCAGACTAGCCCGGCGGTTAAATTCCATGCCGTGACGCAACGCCTGATCCTTCCGGGTGACATGTTTGCGATCGAGCTTTGCCTGGTCATCCTCCTGCCTGATTTTCCTCGCGCGGCCATTCGGCACCGAAACGGTATTCTCCTGGAACTCATAGCCTCGATCCACGAAGGAGACGACTACTTCGGTCGGTATTGACTGCCAGTCGCCATCGGAGAACTTCGGCTCCTTCGTCCAATGCCGGGCGTCGAGTGTTACCAGCCCGCCGGGATCGATACCCCACTCATATATGAAGCAGCCCAACTTCCCCTCCGGTGTCCAGCGAAGGTATCCGTTGAACGGTTCAAGCAGCGCCTTCTGGATATCACGGAGTGCCACCTGTTCGGTGATCAGCGGCGAACAGAAGCAATAGGCGCGGTGAGCGTAATCCTGCGCACACCAATGGGCGGCGGCGAGCCAGCTGGCCGCATCCAGCTTTTCGATGGACATTCCCTTGCCGCGCTCGTCGAGCAGGAATTCGGCTAAGAAAGCGATCGGGTTTACCTGCCGATCTTCGACGATGTTATCCGCTGCCGCCACGATTGCCGTAGGCACACGCGGCTTTCGTCCACCGATGATCTGGAGGTTCGGGGCTGTGCCAGACTCCTGGCCAAAGAAAATGTGCTTCGCGACAAGGTACGACGTGTCGAGGTAGGCAGAGTGGCCCGGCAAGGCTGGATCGGCCTGCTGAGTTGACGTTCCAGGATAGAGGCGGAAATAGCCTCCGGGAGCGATGACTGACGGATCGAGTAACGAGCCTGTCAGATCGATATAGTTGCTCGTTCCGGTCAGGCTCAACGGACCGCTAGGCGAGCACTGCCAGATGTAGTTACCATTGCAAACGATGGCAGTCAGCCAATCCATCGGACCCCAACCGATGGCACCGGCCAAGGTGCCGTAGTAGTTATTGCTCTTTTGTGAGCCGCCACTTTTCGCTGAGGAGCTCATGTGTGCTTATCCCTTCTTTCCGGCTCCAGGCACCTGTTTGACGAGCTTGTCGAGCGCTGGGCTGATCCAGCGAATAGCGAGCAGCCGCTCGCCAGCGAATGCCGCCAGTGCGACATTCTGTTGATTGCTTGCCACGTTCTCCTTCTGGAAAGGAAGGGGCTCCTGTTTGACGTGTGTTTTTGAGCTGCTCATGAGAGGGCCTTTATCCTCCAGATCTTCTCAAGCCGCTTCTCCCAGGCATAGGGGATTGACGGTTCAATGCTCACACCATGGCCAACCACACTGTGGACGATACGTCCCCCGCCTAGCGCCAGCGCGGCATGGTGGATGCAATGCCCCAGACGGAAACCGAGCACATCGCCGGGCAGGAATTCCCGGCCGGAGATTTCGATGAATAGCCCGCTCGCCTCCACCCATTCCACGATCAAGCTGCGATCCTGCCCGCCTGTCCATTTCGACGGGCCATTTGGAATCGGTAGCCGCGTCAGCAGTCCGGCGTCAAAGTATAGCTCGGCCGGCAAATGGTGACAGGACACCCCGGCCCCTTGCACTGGCGAGCCTTCGCAAAACGGAGTCCCGCGCCATGTTTCGGCGGCAGCTTCAAGCGCGGAGATCTGTTCGGGCGTGATCATTTCTTGGCCGGGGTCGCGGACTTCTGCGGAACGATGAAATTCGGACTCACAGCAGGCATGAAATCAGAACCACGAAACCGATTGTGATTGTTGAACCGTTGACTACAGGTACCGGCCTGCAGATCGCAGCCCATGACGACTGTGATGCCAGCTCCCACTGAGCAGCCGAGCAAGCGGCCAAGCGTCAACACGACCTGCCCGATATCATCGAACGCGCTGCAGGCGATTATCTCCGACCTGATTGGGTGATTTGATCCGTCTGTCCAAGCGGCGTATCCTGGGACAAAGAAATCGAGAGATCCAATGCCGCTTGGGAGAGCGGCCCCATTCGCGCGAGTGATGCCAGCGATCGTGAGGGTGTGCGCCCCGACCGCGGATATCTGCGCCGTGAACGACCAGTTGATTAGCAACAGGCCGCAGCGCGTCGAGAATAGCGTCGTACCGCAGGGCGGTATCAGCAGTTGCCGCGGTGCACGCCGTGAAAACTGCGTATTGGCTCCGAGCACCTTCACCGCATAGATTGGGCCTTCACGCGTCGGCGTGGAGAGTTCTCCCTGCCATCTTACGACCGGAGTCCCGACCGTTCCGCTCGCCGAGACATCGGCACGCAGGATTGTGAGCGTGCCCGTCGCGGCCAATTTCCCCGGCAGCCAGTTCTCCCAGGGGCAACCCGCCCACCAGCGAAACTTGAAGGTGCAAGAATCGTCTTCGAGATCCATCGACTGCGTGAGCTTGTCGAAGTCGCAGTCACGATATTCCCATACCTGGTCATCCGGCGTCGTAGCGCCACTCTCCCAGTTGGTGAGAAACCAGCTTTGAATGGCTCCGCAGTAGTCGAGGTCCACGCGGAAGAGCCAGGCGGGCGCAAGCAGCCGGCCAATGGTCGTGCCCCGCGTCTCTCCATCGGTCACGGAATACTCCGGTGCGACTTCGCGGAAGGCGAGCGTGGCGACGGCGATCCATCCCTCATTGGCGCGTGAATAGTCGATCGCGAGCTCTTCGTCCGTGTGGCGCGCCAGAATGGCTGGCACGATGACCGTCCAGGCGGAGGAATGGGCTGCGGCGACCGGAGCGGAGAGAGTCAGATAACCGTCATGCACTTCGCTTACTCGGACAAACTCCGGGGGCTGTCCGGTCGTCAGGAGCGCGAGCGTCTCACCGGCGCTTGTAAGCACCGGGGCGGTGATTGGTAGCAAGGACTCGGCGAGCGCAAAGTTGCGCGTGAGCCGCCCGAGGCTCTGCGTGGTCGCCACCCAGCAGGGATCGGCCCCGCCGGCACGGCGCTGCCACCAGGCGATCAAGCGGGCCGCTGCGGCGCTGGAACTGAGCTTGTAAGTGGCTTGCAAACCCTGTTCAGGGAGCTGCGGGTGGAAGGTCGTCGATTGCTGCCGCCCCGGACCGAGGGGCTGGCGCTCGACATCGACGCTCGGGAGCGCCGGGCTTGGCTCCTCCGAGGGGTCGGGTGCGAAAGGGAAGATGGCGCATTGATGGCCGTCGGGCGTCGGAAAGGTGACGTCGGACTCGCTGGGCAGTATCAGCGCGGCCGCGCCCGGTGAATCTTCGCGGATGGAGAATTCAGCGAGCACGAAGTCACTATTCTGCGATGCCAGGCGTGGCGGCTGCTCGAAACGGCCCATGATGAGGGGCGCATAGTAGGTATAACCCGAGAAGCTGACGGGGTTAATCGCCCAGGTGGCCCATTTATCCGACCAGGCCACGGTAAGGCTCCCTGTGAGCGGAGGAGTGTCCGCAACTTTGCAGGCCGCGGGCCAGTAGGGAGCCAGGATGGGCTCATCCTGTGCGGCCAGCGCTGCTGCACGGGCGGCGGCGAACTCTGCGGCGCGCATCCTGCAGGTCCAGGTGATCGTGAAGTGCAGCAACTGCGCCTGCGGACGGCGCGACTGCCTGCCGGTCTTCGCCCGCTGTGCATCCACACCGATCTGCGCCTTGATGGACACCGGATCGTCTGTGTTTGGCCCATAGGGTACGAGCCGGCATGGCTGAGAAAGTGCGGTGGCGGCGAGCATGGTCAGGAGCGTGCCTGCTTTGCGTACACCTCGTGGGCGTATGCTCTCATGTCGGCTTTTACCGCGTC
>JBAZHQ010000244.1:0-6878 GCA_041652235.1 Opitutaceae bacterium
ATCGGGAATATTCAGAGAAGTGCCACAGCGTATAGTGTTTTGGTGGCCGACGGCTCCCAAGTCTACGCCCTGCTGCATATCTCCGATACTCCTTTTGGCTTCCAGGAATTTGCCTTCGATTGGAATCGGATCTCGTTTGAGCTCCAGTTTGGGGATCACCACGTTGAACCGGCATCCATGGTTTTTCTTACGATCGACCCGCGGGTAATCGCCCTCCCTATCGATCCCACACAAGTGGCCGCCCTGGGCTGCAAGGTGTATCCACTCACGGCTGAACCCTTTAAATTCCCGGATGCCATGCTAGTCAACAAAGGTGGCGTTGGCTATGGAGAGACGCCTTTCAAGCTTGAGAGCTCGCAGCCTTCCTACGTCAAGATGGACAACCGCTTCATCAAACACCTGCTCGGCGACTTTACCCCTTCGCGTGGCGATCTTGTATTCAGCAAAAACGGCGAGTTACTCGGGCTGATGGTGAGTTCCGATTATTGCGCGATTCTGAGTGTCATAGTACCTTCCCGATCTCTGAAACTAGGCGATACGTCAGGTCAATCCACCGCGAAGCTTTTTACCGAGATGGAGAATCGTTTCCGCAGTCTGCCATTTAAGATGCAATGAGAAGCCGCAGGCAGGTAGTTTCAACGATACCTGCCACTCACCCAGTGTTCACCTGCGCAAGACGGCGAGGTTCTTCCAAGCGGCGATCAGGGGCAGTCCCTCGGGCAGAAGCCTCCTCACGCAATGGTGTCTGACGATGTAATCGGCCTTATGCCGGGCCACGAAGTCTCTGCTCCCGAAGATAACCCCATAACTCATGTACCGCCACTGGCAGCGCAGCGCCGTGGCCAGCGGCACTTCGCAATTCTCCCTCATCGCCTGCTCGAAGACCTCCCGCGATATCGCCCCCTTGCCCTCCTTTGCTTTGCTCCCAGTCCCCATCAACTCAGCCCGGTATCTGGGAGCCGCCTCTGTCCACTCGTTGCCCTCATGCCCATAGACGCGCGATAATCCTGTTCGAGCGACGTTCCTTCCTGCCACTGCCTCAGCATAACCGCAGAACCGGTAGTCCTTCGGATCGGCTGCAAGCCTCGCCCTCACGCAGTTCAGATCGATGTACGCCGCCATGGTCAGAAGCGAATAGCCATCCTCCACGAGGATGCTCTTAAAGCGCTCTGACCAAAGCGTCCCAAACCGACTATGCGTCCTATTGAACCAGATGGAGAAGCGCTGCTTAAGCAGCTTCATGAACTCCGACAAATCGCACATCAGCCTCATCATCCTTTCCCTCCACGCCACCCCCTCCGGAGTATTCAAGGCCAACTGCTTCTCAATGAGCTCCAAACTGGCTATCTGGTACTTGTTGCTCCGGGGATGCAACAGCCGGTAGCGCCTGAGCAATTCCTTATCCGAGACCTTCCCCTTCTTAGGAATGCGCACCAGCACATGGAAGTGGTTAGGCATAATCGTGTAAGTGATCACCTCCACCCCGCAAAACTCAGCCACACCCCACATCTGCCTGCGCAGCATCTCCCGGTCATCCTCTTCAAAGAGCTTCTCCCCATTCACGGTCCGCGACATGCAATGGTAACATGCCTCTCCCTTCTCCGAGGGCAGCACAAAACGGGGAATTCTCATGCCTATGACTAAGCGCTGTTTATTTTCTTATGGCAATCTTTATTTAACCTGTCCCTGTAATATTGTTAATCCACCGATACATGTTCAGATTATCGATCCAGACAGAGATATTTCGCTAGGAATCGATTGCTCACTGTTATCCCTTAGCCATCGGGCAATTTTAGATGCGTCTAGATCTTGTCATTGCGGTCGGCACTCAGATTATGGAGCTCTTGCTCCGTAATGCCCGGATTGACAAAACGCCCTCCTCTGCTGGCCCTTGAACTCTGGGGTTTGGGCGATCTCGCACTCGCGGTGCCATTCTTAATGGCTGCCTCAAAACAGCATGAGGTAACCTTGCTTGCCAAGCCGCATGCAGCACCGCTCTTGAATCGTTTCGCACCGGATATCCAGCTGGAGTCCTTCGAATTTCCGTGGACTGCGTTTCAAGGGAAATACCGTCTCTGGAGCTGGCCTCGGTCCAATATGATTTTTGGTCTGCGACGCTTGCGCCAGAAACATTTCGCCTTGGGCGTGTCGGCTCGGCCCGATCCCAGAGATCATGCATTGCTCTTCGCCTCGGGATGCAAAAGACGTGCCGGATTTCCTGGAGCGGGTTCGCGGTCGTTGCTGAATCGCGCAATCTCAACTCCCAAGTCTCCCCATCGCCTGGCTCATTGGAACGCGCTTGCCGAATCACTCGGCATCGCGATGCAGCTCGACCTGCCTTTGGCTAACCCGAAAGCCCGCTCCCGCCATGCAGTCATCCACACCGGCGCAGGTCATCCCGTGAGATGCTGGCCGGTGGAACGATGGAGATCCATGGCAACCAGGCTGGAATCCGCAGGTTGGTCGGTCACTGTAATCGACGATTCACTCAAGGATATCGGTCAGCTGCTTGCCATGCTTGAAACTGCCGAACGATTCCTTGGAAACGACTCAGGCCCAGGACACCTGGCAGCCCTTCTCGGCGTGCCAACGTTCACGCTTTTCGGTCCGCAGCTTCCCGAATGTTTCTCGCCGATCCATCCTTTGTCCACATGGCTTGGAGGCGCAGCCTGTCCCTACAAACCTTGCAAGGACAAATGCCGATTCGCGTCGCCCGAGTGCCTGCTTTCGATCAGCACCGACGAGGCTTGGTCTTCGATCTCGTGCTGGCTCAAGACAAGCCAGACACATCCCTGATCAGCAAAAGCACTTGACTGTGATTCGCCTCCTTTGCCCGGAAAACGCCTAACCCGGATGCAACCTACCGCGGCTACCGCAGTAGGTTGAATGCAGGCCAACTACTGCTCCCATTCCCGGCGCCAGCGATCTGCTCCGATTTTGCCGGCAGGCAAACCGCGAATAGCCCCGAACCATAGCGCAATAAAGACATCTTCGATCGCTTTGCGCCTATCGCGCTGGGATCGCAGAAAACGAAAACAATTGCCTGGAATGTGGCGCAGCAGCCGGCGTCCATAAGGAAGCCTTGTCGCCGTAAACACACTATTCTGGATCATTGCCAGAGCCTTGAGGCGCTCCCGCGCGGCGTGCTTCACAGGATCGCCACTCGCCGTCGGCGGGCAATGCAGGCAGAGCGCCGAGGGGACAAGCACTCCGCTAAATCGGTGTGTGATCCGAAGCGTCCACTCAAAATCCTCGCCCTGAAACCAAAAATCTTCCCGCGGAAGGCCGACCTTCTTGGCAGCACGCCGAGACACAAGGAGAGATGTCCAAGGTGACCAGTCCCACCGCAAAGGCGTGTCGCCGCATTCAGATCTGAAGCCTCCTCCTGTCTGCCCGCGACGACGTATCGCGTCCCGAGCGGGCTGGGGCAGCGGGCCGGGAAACCAGCCCAGGCGCCCCTGTGCGTCCGCGATCAGCGGCACCGCCGCTTCCGCGTGCTCGCTCGCCATCGCCTGAAGCATGGAAGCCAGCGCCCCCGGAGCAGCCATGGAATCGTCGTCGCAGATCCAGGCATGAGTCACTCCTGGTTCCCGAAAGACTTCGCGCAGTCCGAAGGCCACGCCGCCGCCACGCCCCAGATTTTCCCAGAGTGTGATCACACGCGTGGGGACCGCCGCGGAGGCAATCACCTGATCCAAGGATGGCTCATGAGCGTTGTCGACGACCACGACGCCCGCTAACAACGGCTGCTCCGTGGACAACGAGGCGAGCAGGCGGGCAAGCTCAGGCATGCGCCGGTACGATGCGGTGACTGCAACTACGCGGGGAGTGGCGTCCATCGCGACGAGAGGTTGCATAGCCTTCCTCCAAGGTAAAGGTCTCTGATGCGACTTTACCTTCTTCCCCTAGCGCCGCGGCAATACCGCCAATCCGGAAAAACCGGCGGCGTTTCCACACCGGGCCGCGCCGTCTCCGCCGGGCTCTTCCGGATTGCCATCAGGGCGGGCTCCGACCATCCCCATGCCATGCCGAAGATGTCAGATCCATCCCCTTCGGATTCGACACGGTGGCGCGTGCTTTGGCAGACAGTCGGCGCCTCCGGACTTTCGCGCGTCGTATCCGCTGTGTTCACACTGGCCCAGGTGCCGGTGGCCTTGCACGCGCTGGGGGCAGACTCGTACGGATTTCTTTGCACCGCGCTGGTGTTCGGGGCCGCGGTCAACTTCGCCGACCTTGGGATAGGCTCCATTCTCCAGACGGCGCTCTCCTCGTCATTCGGCCGGGAAGACGATCCCCGCCTGAAGATCCGCTTCTCCACGGGTTTCGCGCTGCACCTCGCCTTGGCGATCTTCTGGCTGGCGCTGCTCGCGCCGCTCCCCTGGCTGGTGAACTGGGCGGGGCTTCTGAACCTGGATTCCACCACCGCAGCCCATGTCCCGGCCGGAATTTCAGCGGCTGTGATTGCGCTGACGCTGGGCCTGCCCCTAACGACGGCGCCCCGTCTCGCGCTGGCCGTCCGCATGGGTTGGATACAGCCGATGTGGATCGCTCTCGGCAACGCCCTCCTTTGGGCGACCTTCTGCGTCGCCGCGCTCACCGGGGCGGGATTTCCTTTCTTCGTCTTCATCGCATGCATGACGCCCGTGTTGGTCAACGTCGCCGTGCTAATCCATGTGTTCGTCAAGCTGGGGTGGCCGTGGCGCCTCATGCTCTCGGTCGACCTCCAGGAGTCCAAGATGCTTCTGAAGGGCGCGTCGTTGTACGCGCTTCCACAGGTGGCGACGGGAATCCTTTCATTGGGCCTGCCTGCTATGCTGTCCCGATCGGGAGGGCCGGCGGCTGTCACAGTCTATCAGGTGGTGCAGCGCATCTTTGGCCTTTTCACGCAGGCACACACTATCCTTGCCACTCCCTTCTGGCCGGCCTTCGCCGAGGCCGCCGCCCGCCGGGATCACGCCTGGGTCCGCAAGGCTTACCTGCGTCTCTGGCAACTCACCGCCGGACTCTTCTGGCCAGGCCTCGCGGCGGCGGCCCTGTTCATGAATCCCGTGCTAAAGCTCTGGTTGAAAGGCGGAGCCCCCATGCCCTCTACCGCCTTCGTCATATGGATGGCAGCCTGGAGCGCGGCACAGACGGCCGGCCAGATCCTGCAGATATTCCTGCTCGGCCTCAGTCAGCTTCGCAGCCTGTCCCTCTTCAGCGTCACCGGAAGCCTTCTTGCCTTTGCCGGCATCATTCTCGGAGGGCGACTATGGGGACCAACCGGCATCATCGCCTGCGTCACGCTGGGGTTCGCTTTGGGCGGCCTCGCGGGCATGTTCGCAGGCGCCAACCTGACGCTCCGACAGCTTGGAGAGGAAAGGGCCTGACCCCGTGGAAATCGCCATCTTCAAGGTCAATCAACTCGGCGACAACGTGGTTTTCCTGCCCGTAGTGGAGGAACTGCTACGCATCGCGCCGGATCTGGGCATCACGCTGTTGACCAGCCCCGTCGCAGCCCCGCTCTTCGAGCGTTGTCTGGCGCGCGACCGAATCATCGTCATGGAGCGCAGTGCATTCAATGGAGCCTGGCGCAGGCCCTGGGTGCTCGCCGGCCTGCTCCGGCGTCTTCGCCGCATCCGCCCCGAGGCCTCCCTCCTCAGTTACGACCAGGGCAGCGTCGCTCACCTATTGGCGCGCTTCTCCGGCGGAGCGGTTCGCGTCGGCAGCGCCCATCTCGGCATTCGCCTTCCCGACGGGCTCACGCACAGGGTCGCCTGCGGACCTGACATGGACATCGTCGCCTGGAACTGGGAGATGGGAGCCTGCTTCGCACGGGCTCTTGGCATCGATGGATGGGGTACCGCGCCAAAGCCGCCCGACCTTTCGCACCTCGTCGGCGCCCCTGCTCCGGCACGCGGGCGGCCCCTGGTGCTCATACATCCCGGCGCCAGTCGCGAATATCAACGCTGGCCAGCAGCTTTTTATTCCGAAACCGCGTCGCTACTACTGTCCGTGGCGGATGTGCAATGGATCGACCGCCCCGAACTGACCCCGCACCCGCTTCACCCGGGCATCCGCCGGATCACCTCGCCAACCACGGGGGATCTCGTGCGTCGCATTGCCTCCGCCAGCCTCTTTCTGGGCAACAACTCAGGGCCCATGCACATCGCCTCCACCCTGGGTGTGCCCACCGTCGTGCTCACGGGACCCTCTTTCAGAGCCTGGGATCCCGCCTGGCACCGCGAACGCTGCGAGGTGCTCCGCCGCGCCGATCTGCCCTGCCAACCCTGCGATCGCCTCGGATGGGTGCCAAACGTTTGTCTTAACCGCACAGCCCCCCTGGCCTGCCTGCTCAGGTGGACACCGGCGCAAGTAGCCGACCGTTGCATTTCCCTATTGCGGCGCGAGGGGCGGCTTGCGACAGGGGAAGGGACCGGGCGATGAATCCGCGATTGAAAATACTCATCGCGACAGGCATCGGATGCGTGCTGGCATTGATCCTGGCGGGGCAGCTCGCAAACGAGAGCTATTTGCTGGCTGGACTCGTGGGGGTGGCCGCCCTCTGGTTGATGATTGAGTGGAGGAATGAGGCAAGAGCGGAGGCCTGGCTGATGGCTTTCTGCGTTGTCGGATATACCCTTGGCAATCGCGGTTTCGCCCAGCTCTCCATCTTGTCCAGTTTCCCATTACTCCCCGCCGAGCTGCTGCTGCTTGGTGCGGTGCCGGCACTGATTGTCCGGACTGCAATGAGGAAGGCCCTGCCTTTCAGGCAGGACGCCCTGAATACAGCGATCCTGCTTTGGTTTGCACTGGGCATGGCCCGCATCCCTCTCGATCTGAAACAGAATGGTATCATGGCCCTCAGGGATTTTGCTCTGGTTCTCTATTCGCTGCTG
>JBAZHQ010000245.1:0-6862 GCA_041652235.1 Opitutaceae bacterium
AGCTAAAGAGGCCAGAGGCCAGAAGCCAGAGGCCAGCAAGGAAACCCATTCGATAGGCTCCCACCTTCGCATGGTTACGGCGGGCACCGCAGAGCAGGTCGGCTGCCGGCTGTCGGAGGTCGGTTATCTGAGGAATCCTACGAAGCACCACTGTCCGATGGCCCGACTACCCGATCCCTGGCTTTCGATTTCTGTTTTCTGTCCTCTGGCCTCTGGCTTCTGGCATCTATGGCGGCGCTCAGCCGCGTCATGACATGAATCCGCTAGACATCCTCATCGAGCCTTTCCGCTACGACTTCATGCAGCGCGGCCTGTTGTCCGCCGTGCTCCTGGGCGTCAGCGGCGGCCTGCTCGGATGCATTCTGGTCCTGCGAAGGCTTTCGCTGATGGGCGACGCCCTGGCCCACTCCCTGCTGCCCGGTATCGGCATCGCGTACCTGCTCTTCGGCGCAAGCACCCTCGCCCTCTTTGCCGGAGCTCTTTTCGCGGGTCTTCTCACCGCTCTCGGCAGCGCCCTGCTGAGCCGTCTCACGCGGATCAAGGAAGACGCCGCCTTCGGATCTCTTTTCGTCGTCTTCTTCGGCGTGGGCGTGGCTCTCGTCAACCTCGCCGGGACTCGGATCAACCTCATGCATTTCCTTTTCGGCAACATCCTCGGAGTGAGCTCATCGGACCTGTTGCTTACCGCCTTCACCTGCGGCCTCACGCTCCTGGTTTTCATCCTGGCGTATCGGCACATCGTTCTGGAGACCTTCGATCCCATCTTTTATCGGGCCACGGGCGGACGCGGAGGTTTGGTGCACGGAGGACTGCTTGCCCTTGTCGTGCTCAACCTCGTGGCGGCCCTGCAAACCATGGGCATCGTGCTGTCGCTGGGCCTGTTTCTCCTGCCAGCCGTGAGCGCCTATCTCTGGTGCGATCGGCTGAAGAGCCTTATGCTGCTTTCCTCCGCGGTCGCCGTGATCTGCGCAATCGCGGGCATTCTCCTGAGCTACCATGCCGGCCTGCCCAGCGGCGCGAGCATCGTGCTTTGCCTGGGAGCGGTTTTTATAGGCTCCGCAGTCTTTAGCCCGCGCTACGGATTGGCATCGCACCTGAGGTCCTGAGGCGGCGGAGCCGCCACTGTCCGACAGTCTGACGGAGGCGACCAGGTCGCCACGGTGGCCGCTCTGCGGCCTCAGTCCGACCGAGGTGCCTCCGGCACCACAGAGGCGTCTCCCGACGCCACAGTGCGCAGCAGCGGCCACCACGCAACAAATCTCGCTTGCGAGCCGCTCCGCCACGAAGCAGGATCGGTGAATGGCGACCAAGGAATTCTACATCCGGAACCCGGACGAGACCGAAGCCCGCGGACCGTTCAGCGTCGAGCAACTCACTTCCCTCGTGGAGGCCGGCCAGGTGACAGCCGACACGCTTTTCTACGAGGCCAGCACCGAGCAATGGATCGCCATCAAGGATAACGCCGAGGTGAAGGAATTGACATTCCCCGAGAAAAAGAAGCTCACAATCAAGAAGAATGTCCCGGCGCCCGTGCAGAACGCACAATCCTCCGACAGTCGCCCGGCCATCTCGGTGCACGATTTCCTCGCCGCCGCGGAAGGGCGCACGGACGATACCAAGGACAAAAGCCACGACCTGATGATGGCCGACCGTTGCGCCAAATTCGGCCTCTGGGGCTGCATTCTCACTCTTCTCCTGGCGGCGGCGGGCGAGATCCTCCCCTCCATCGATGTTCTCACCCAGTTCTCAGCACCGAAGCTGATAGCAAACCCGCTGGTGGTGCTCGGAGCTCTGGATGTCGCTTTGTCGGTGCTTCTGATTCTCGGCGTCGTGACCATCTACCCGCTCGTGCGTTTCCGCGCCATGCTCGGCTTGGGCTTTCTTGGTTTCATCTACTTCACCCAAGGCCAGCCGATGCTTCTCGCGGCAACGGTCGCAGGATCGGTGGGTCTCTATATCTGCACCGTCTTTCTTAGCTATGTACCCATCGGCCTCGGACTGCTGCTAGGGCTGGGCGGTATGGGCGCACTCGGCTATCTGCTGATTTTGTAAGATGTCGCAGTCAGCCAAATCGCCCGGATGGATCGTGTCGTTTTTCGAGAAGGAGATCTGGAAACCCGAAAATCTGAGCACCCATTCCCCAAAGGGCTGGCTGTATGCGTTTATCCGGGTCATCTCGATCACCTGGACGGTCTTCAACGAGACAAAAGCCGCAAGTCGCGCCGCTGCCCTCAGCTATAATTCGCTGCTTGGGCTGGGTCCCCTGGTCGCCATCGCGATGCTCGTGGCAGGCTTCATGCTCGACAAGAAGGATCCGGATCTCGCGGTAAACACGTTCAACCGCCTCATCAAGTTCGTCGCTCCCCAGATTTCCCAATACGAGAAGATCTCAGGAGCCGAGATGCAGCACACGGGCTCAGTGAAGGCGACCCAGGCGCAGATGAACCCCGAACTGGCCAACCTCATTAACGGTTTCATCCAAGGGTCCAAGTCGGGAACCGTGGGCGCGGCGGGTGCCCTCTCTCTCATTTTCATCGTGCTCATGCTCTTCACCTCGGTGGAGAATGCCTTCAACGAAATCTGGGGCGTGCGACGAGGACGAAGCTGGCTGCTGCGCGTCGTGTTCTACTGGACCATTGTCACGCTGGGCGCGGTTCTCTTTTTTGCATCGCTGACCATGCTCGGGGCCGGCGCCTTCGTGAACGTGTTCGTGGAGAAACTTCCCTTCGGCGCAACAATGCTCACCGCGCTCCGCTGGGCGCTCCCGATCGGGTCGGTGGTCCTCCTGATAGGTGTGCTCACCCTCTTCAATCGGTATGTTCCCAACACCCATGTGTTCTGGCGCGCGGCGCTGATCGGCGCCGTGGTGGTCGCCGCGCTGATTTTCCTGAACAACCTCATGGCGTTCTTTTACTTCAGGAGAGTGCTCCAGTCCCGAAGCCTCTATGGGTCCGTCGGCATCGTCCCCATTCTGATGCTGGGCCTGTACATCTTCTGGCTCTTCGTGCTTGTCGGAGGACAGGTGAGCTACGCGGTTCAGAATGTTCATTTCCGCAACAGCCAGGCGGCCTGGAGCCAGTTGGCCGAAACGATGCGCGAACGGCTTTCCCTCGTTGTGCTGCTAACGATTTGCCGCCGCTTCCAGGAATGCCTCGATCCCTGCACCGCCGCAGAGTTGGGCGATAGGGTGCGCGTGCCCACTCAGATCATCAACGAATGCCTGAACCGGCTCGTCGACATGAAGCTCGTCACGCCCGTGCCATCCGCACCCGGCGCGGCATCGAACGATTACCGCTACCAGCCGGCCCGTCCGCTCAACCGGATCACCCTGCAGGAGTTCAAGCGTCTCGACGACAGCCTCGGTTCCGATCCCACCGGCACCACCCTCTCGCGCCTCGATCCCATTCTGAATCGCTACGACAAGCAGCTCGACGAAGCCATTGCCACGAGCTTCTTCACCCAGCCCCTGGACCAGCTCCTCGCCGAGCACCCCTTCGACGCAGCCACGCCGCCCGTCAGCGACCACCCCCTCCGCTCTGCCTGATATACGGTCCGGCTGTCCGACCGAGGCGGCTCCGCCGCCACAGAGGCCGCTCTGCGGCCACCGTGCGTAGCAGCGCCACCGTGTGCCAAGGGATTAACCTGCATTCATCCTACCGCGGCAGCCGCAACCAAAGAGGCTATAAGATGTAAGATGAAGCTTTAAGTTCAGGCGGGTCTTGGCTGTCGGTGATTGGCTTTCAGCTATCGGGAATAGACCATGAGGCTATACTGTCGCTCGTTCTGGAAATCCTCGCAGGCTGAGACGACCTGAGAATACTGTAGTACGAAAGGGGGATGGAGCCAAGCCGGCTATAAGTGACTGAGTTTTTTCGGTTCTTCTTTCTCGTCGATAACTCCACGCAGTTTCGAAAGTGCCACAAATGCAGAGCCCAGAACTCCGACCGGAACGATAATGTATATCGCGATCACAATCGCACCTGCGAAAGCCCCCAAGTGGCTTCCCCTTTCTTCGTCTCGGGCAAGGAAGCAAATCATGAAAAGCATGAAGGCAATGATGAGAGTAACGGCCGTGCCGCCGACAAGCCATGCGAGAAATGGGATAAAACGCCTCATCCTTTGCCGAACGTTAAAGGTGAGCCACGAGCGCCGATGGCGTGACTGATGCGCCAGCATCAGGCATGACAGCGGTGCTCGTTGGCTCTGGTGGCTGGTTAGACTGGTATTTCATTCTTTTTCGCAACGGCGACTCGGATATCCGGTAACGCTGCTTGAGTCACGACTTGTCCGAAAATGAAGCCCCCAATACCGCCGCCAATCATTCCTCCGATTATACTATAGCCAACACTGCTGCCAAGGAACGAACCCACACCGGCACAAATCCCACATACTACGAGGGCAAGCCAGACACTTTTCTTGCGAAAGATCCTCCGGTAACAAGCTCGCCAGACAGCTTTTCGTTCTTCGCACGGCAATGCCGCCAATTCCGGAACCGACGATAGCGTCCAATATATTTTCATGCGGTAGAGATTTTCTTGGTCTAACGTTTAACGGTGAGCCGCGCCGGGGGATGGCGCGACGGGTGCGGAAGCAGCCGACGTGACAGTCCCCGGCGTTGGCTCTGGTGGCTGGTTCGGCTCTTTTTCAATAGCTTTGAGCGCCGCAATACGAGTGACGCAGGTCGAATAGCTCCATCCGCAGAGCACAATAAACACGAGCCACCGATAGATGTACGCATTCCAGCGTTCGCCATTTAGGCTCGTATATACTGTCACAAAAACTGCAGCGGCGGTTATAATGCAGAACACGGCAATACAAACCTTTTTGAAGTATCGCAGCTCCTCCAGTTTCTCACGCCGGTAGGTTGCGTCTTTGAACGCACGCTCAAAAAACTCAGATATTTTCATGGGATCTTCTTTTCTTTGCCGAACAGTGTTATTAGCCTCAGGAAAGTGAGGCAAGGGGGTGGTAGGTGGGGGACGTAATGGCGATTCTGATGATGCTTATCCTGCTACTTGTCAATGGATAGTAGAAGCTGGTAGTTGGTAGCTTGTAGCTTTTAGCTCGTAGATCGCGGCTATACATTGCAAGAGAAAGGGATATGATGATTTAGTTTAATGTTTCGGCATAGGATCGAAGGCACTGAAAATATGCGGCAGACTTTGGCTTTGCGGGAAATCTGACTGCCCTGTTTTCAAGAATTCTTCTTTTTGATGATAAGCTTATTATGGAAATCACTTGGCTTTTTGGGTGTAAGGATAGCTCGGGTATTATTGGCGTAAGTTGTTGTTTTCCATAAGGCGAAATGTAAAAGCGCGGGTTTATGGGATGGTGTGTGAAGTTTTTATCGCGTCCACTTTATTTACTATTGTTAAATATTGGATCATGTCTCCCAAGCCAAGTATCAGCACTTTTGATCCTCATCGGGCGGTATCATTCAAGAATTGGAGGGAAGTGCTGACGGGAGAGGCTCAGGAGCAACAGATCGCTGCCGAGATCATCTGTTATCTGCGCTATTGCCGGGATAATCGGCGGCCGGTGTCGGTGGCTTGCGCATTGGATTACTTCCGTCTGCTTGATCAGGCGGCAGGTGTCGAGGCGGGCACAGGAGGGGGCGGCTACCATGGGGTGCCGGTGGAGAGAGCCCGGGTGGCGCTGCGGTGGTTTTTCAGGAATGCGGCGAAGGCGGGCGAGGAGAGACCTGGCGGCGAGGCGACGGGGACGTCATGCTCCCCCAGCCTGCCTCCGAAAGCTGCAGATGACCTGGGGGCGAGCGACTGGGAGCGGGCGCTGGTGAAAGCCTGCCGCGAGAGGCATTTTCTGTGGCGCACGGAGCAGACTTATCGGGCCTGGGCTAGGCGTTTCGCGGCTTTCGTCGCTCCGGATCAGCCGGGAAAAGCGAACGGGGAGCGCATCGCGGAGTTTCTGAGCATGCTGGCGGTCGAGCAACGGTGCAGTCCCTCGACTCAGAAGCAGGCTTTGAACGCATTGGTGTTCTTTTCCCAGGAGGGGCTGCATCAGGAGCCCGGGGAGATCGATTTCAGGAGGGCGGCGTTCCGGAAGGCGGCGCCATCGGTGCTATCGAGGGAGGAGTGCGAGAAACTGTTCGGGGCGCTTGAGGGCACACAACGGCTGATGGCGAAGCTTATGTACGGGGGCGGCTTGAGGCTGCTGGAACTGCTGCGCCTGCGCGTCAAGGACATCGACACCGAACGCGGCCAGATGACGGTGAGGGCGGGCAAAGGGGGAAAAGATCGAATCACGGTGTTGCCGAAGCGGCTGGCGATGGAGCTGGGCACGCATCTCGGGAGGCTGCGGACTCTTTGCGAGGAGGACCGTGCGGCGGGGCTCAAGGGCGTGTGGCTGCCGGAAGGATTGCAGAGGAAGTATCCGAAGGCGGGCGATGATTTGCGCTGGCAGTGGGTATTCCCGGCGAGGCATCCGTCGATCGATCCGATCTCAGGCGAGGCGCGGCGTCACCATGTGTCGGATACTTCGTTCCAAACGGCGGTGAAAGAGGCGGCGCACAAGGCGGGGCTGACTAAGCGGGTCACGCCGCACTGCCTGCGGCATTCCTTTGCGACGCATTTGCTCGAGGGAGGCACGGATATCCGGACGGTGCAGGATTTGCTGGGTCACCAGAAGGTGGAGACGACGCAGATCTATCTGCATGTGATGCAGAAGCCGGGGCTTGGAGTGAGGAGCCCGCTGGATGCAGGGACAGGTTGTGAGTTATAAGATGTAAGTCGGAGGCCGGCCGGATCGGAATACGGGCCATTTTTAACCACGGAACACACGGACTACACGGATTCGGACCGGTTTCGCGCAGAGACGCTGTGGCGCTGAGGACAGGCAATCGGAC
>JBAZHQ010000246.1:0-6794 GCA_041652235.1 Opitutaceae bacterium
TTTGCGGTGGTGGCACGGATGGCGCGCAGGCTCGCAGGGTGAGAGGAGTCCAGGGTGTCGGAAAAGGAGTTTGAGGAAATCATGGCGATAGCGGGTGGGGTGATCTGGCGAGGGTGGGTGTGGCGGATCTTCAGCGTGGAACGCCGCACTGCCCCGAAAAGAAATTATCCTCCGCGTCGGACGCAGTACGTCGGCCGAGAAGCGTTTTTGGACGCTCGTGCATCGGCGATGGGACGCGGAAGAGTTGTGGATTTTTCCATCGGCCCAAGACTAATCGGAAAACGCCCGGGTAGAAATGGGGTGTTGTGCTAACCCGCGCCTTTCTCTGGCGCGCGCGCGTCGGCGCGGGGAAACCCATCTATCGATGACGGGTCATCCCCTTGAATCGAGTTACCTAGCTGAGAACTTCCGCCGGATCCTTCGGAAACCAATGAACAGGCCCGAGAATCCCGCGATCAGCAGGGAAGTGGTTGCCGGTTCCGGGACTGCGACAATGTTGCTGCCGCCACCATCAAATGCCAGTCCGCCGCTGTAGCCCGAGTCCGCCGCGATAAAATCGATGGTGTTGCCACCTGCGAAAGTCATCACATCCGTCCCCGTCAGCACGCGGCCATGGTTAATGGTGGCGTTCGCGCCGATGGTGAACGTCGTGCCGCCGAGCACGTTGCCCTCGAACGTCGTGTCCGCGCCCAACACCGTGGTGCTGCCGACCTGCCAGAAGAGGCCGTCGTTGGCGACGCTGTTCGCCGCTAGATTGGTGAATACCACCTTCGCTCCGGCCGCCGTGTCGAGTGTGGTGCCGATTTGGAACACCCAGAAGGCGTTGCTCTGGTTCTGCGCATCGAGCGTGAGCGTGCCGGTCAGTTGGGCCGTTGAAGTGAACTTATAAACACCCGGCGTAAGGATGATCGCGCCCGCGGTCGTGCCCAGGATCAGTCCAGATAAATCTCTGGTTACCGGCATGGCGGCTAGACCGTTGAATGCCTTTGTGAAATCGGTTTGATTTTGTACGGTGATGGCACCGACCGAGGCCCCGGTGGGCGTATAAGTTACAGATCCCGCACCTGCGATGTTAGCCGCGCCCAGATTCCCGTTGATCGTGGTGGCGCCGTTGATCGTCACCGTAGAGCCGGCCATGACCGCGTAGCTGCCAGTCGAGCCCAGAATGGTTTGCGCCCGGGCTGCGTGGCCGAGCAGGAGGGCGAGGCCGAGAATCCCCATCGCGCGCACGGCCGGGCCGTAAGCGAACAGCGTGCTGGCAATCGGGGAAATCCGCCGTGCCAACAAAGTCATGTGATTAGTATACATTTAAAAGATACCTTTCAGTTGAGATATTATTTGTGAGCGACCGGATTGCGGTCGCTTGGAGACGCGGCTGGGCGATCGAGCTATTTCTTAGCGGCGGGCTTTCCCACCGTGATTTGGTTGTCCACCATTTCCGGGATTGTAGCCGCGCTCGCGATTTCGCCGATGCGGCGCTTGTCCTCGTTGGTGTGGACCCATCCGCGCAAGGTGACGCGGTCGTTGATCGTGCCGACTTCCACGTTCCGGGCGTTGATTTTGGCGGCGCGGATGCCCTTGTTGATGCGAACCGTCTTGTCTATGTCGCGGTAACTTCTGCCCTGCTCAAGAGCGACCGAAGTGTGCGGGCCCTTGTAGGATTCCCTCTCATAGTAGGCGTCCTGGCCGAAGGCCGCCTCGGTGAAGACGTAGCGCGGCTCGTCGGCAAATTCCCTCTTGGTGTCGTCGAGCAGGAGCGCGTCGCGCTTGGCATTGAAACTGAGGGCCGTGGCCGGGACGATGCTCTTCGTCTTGAAATTGCCCGGAGCGAGAATGATGACATTGAGAATGCGACCCTTGGGAATATCCAGGGTCATGGACCACACTTTCCCAAATGGTTCGTTTTGGAGGTTTCCGACCGGCAGATCCAAAATCTTGCTGGAGCGCTCGACGTAGCCGAGCGACACCTTGGGGCGTTTGTCCGTCTTGCTGGCGGTGTCGCCTTCCTCGAGAAAGTAAGGATCCTGGCCGAAAAGACGGTAAGCCGCGGCGACGCGATCGCTCCGGCCGGCGTCGAGCCACTTCGTGACATCGATTGCCTCGGCGGACTTGAACACCTCAGTGCTCACGTTGAGCCGGTAAACCTCGTTGAGCCGATCGGGAAACAGCGCGAGCGGCGGCACCGCCACGATCTTGCTGCCGACATCCAGCGAAGAATCGGACTCCACAAGCACCTCGACGATGCGGCCGTTGATCAGATCGATGCCCAGATCCGTGATGCGGCCGAGGCTCTCGTCCTGGAAGTTTGTGATTCGGATTTGATTAAATACGCTGACCGGTTTCTCCGCGCCGACATGCACGTCGCGGGCGGGTTCGGACTGCGCCAAGGTTGAGAGGGAGACGAAGCCGGCTATGGCCGCGCTTACGAGAAGGTTGGATTTCAGTTTCATGGGATTTCCGTTTTAGACTAAGGCTGTACCGCGTTTGCACCCTGTCGTGAGGGCCATGAAACGCAGAGAGGTTGCTGTGCGCCCATGGCAGTCCGCGACTTTTCGTGGCTGGAGCAGCATACTATGCGTCACCCGACGAGGGGTATATGGGGTGTAACCCGCCTGATGCCCTGTCAGGGAATCCCACCGGAGGACCGCGCCATTCATTTGCGCCATGATGGGGCAGGGCAACACCCCATAGCGTTGGCGTGTCGTCGAGCATAGCATTGCGCAGAAATTAAGACTTTCCGCTTTGGGAAGTCCGATTGTGTGCGGCGGCGGCCGGCTCTTTCGCTCATTCCCGCCGTTGGAATCAAACGTTATGACCCTTGGAACGATTCTTTTGATAGTTCTCGTCCTGCTTCTGCTCGGCGCGTTGCCTGCCTGGCCGCACAGCCGCAACTGGAACTATTATCCAAGCAGCGGCTTGGGCGTAGTGCTCATTATTCTTGTTGTGCTGATTCTCACGAAACGAATCTGAGCTAAACCTTCAAACATCCTGCCCCATGGCCCATCTCTTTCTGGCTCTCTTCCTTTTTGTCTTCGGCTTGAACCTTCTGATCGGGCTTTCCATCCCGATGTGGGTCACCGGCCTGCTCGCGGTAATCGCCGGCGTCCTGCTTGTGATGGAGCACTTTCGCGTCCGCATGGACCGGAAGTGACCGCACGAACCTCGCCGCAAACACCGTGAACGACTCCTTCCCGGTTTGGAAATTCTCCGTCCTCTTTCTGCTTTGCGCAGGTATGAATCTCCAGGCGCAGGAGCTGACTTTTCTCGGGGGCCTGCTGCCCAAGACGAACTTCGAGCGGGCGAACTACACCTGGCAGGTCGACTACCGCCAGGATTTATACCGCAATTTTGCCGCGTCCATAGCTTATGTGAATGAAGGGCATGTCCCGGGGCACCATCGCGATGGCACTGCATGGGAGGCCTGGGGTCGCCTGCCCCTTTTCAAGGACCGCTTTTCGATCTCGCTGGGACTCGGTGCCTATTACTTCTATGACACACAGCCGCTGCCGGGAGGCGATACGGCGAATATTCACGGCATGGCGCCAATTTACAGTCTCTCCGCCACAGGCTATTTTTCGAACCGGTGGTTCTATCGGCTTAACTACAATCGCATCAGTCCCGCAAACGAACTCAAGGTGAACACACTGACCGCGGGCCTTGGTTTTTGGTTTGGCCGGGACAAAAAGCCCACTCCAGGCAAACTCGGCGACGCGCCGAACGAAAAGGCCTACGTGTCCGATAACGAACTCACTCTTTTCATGGGGCAGAGTGTTGTGAATACATTCCTGAATCCCAAAGCGCGCGCCTTTGCAGGGGAGTATCGCCGGGGCATCTTTCCCCACATCGATTGGACCGCCTCGGCGATTTATGAAGGAGACCCGAAAATCATCCGGCGCAGCGGAGTCGCGACGCAATTGTGGTTCGTCAACACGTTTTTCAATGGCCGCATCACGGTGGGCGCCGGCGCAGGACCCTATTTATTCCTCGATCGCAAACACCCTGCCGAGGCGGGCCAAATAGACCCGGCGGCCATTGCTCCATTGGCTTCGCTTACGTTTTCCGCGCGCCTTTCCGAACACTGGATCATGCGGCTAGTCTTCGACCGTGTGACCAGCAGCTACAATCGCGACGCGGATATCTTCCTGCTTGGATTCGGCTACCGCTGGCCGCGGTGAGCCGGCCGGGGTTTCGCTCACGCGCACAGAGTCGCAAAGTCGCAGAGCTTCGATCCGCAATCCAGTACCTGTTTGGAGGACTCTTGGATTAGGAAGTCGGATCAGAACACGATCCATCTTAACCACGGATCACACTGAACACACGGATACAGAATGAAGATCCCGCCGCATAAATGGATGCGCGCGGGATCATTCGGTCGATGAAACTGGAGGGTCCGGAGGCGGGCTCGGGAAGGGCGTCGTGGAAGATCCACACACCCCTCCGGGAAGCCGCTGGATTTATTGGGTGTCGTACACCTCGACGAGCACCACGCCGGTCGCGGATCCTGAGTTGGGGACTCGCACCGTGTAAACGCCGGGCTGCAGCGTGATAAGCAGAGCCGCATCTTTGCTGCCTGCAGGCAGAGGGAATGCCCCGACTTGCGAGGAGGCGTCTATGATCTGATCGGCAGTGCTGGTGCCGATCTCCCAATTGTCGTTGCTTGCTATCTCGGTGACGCCCGAGAAGACGGCGATCTTCGGGTCGGCCACGACCGCGGTAACTCCATAGGCCGTCAGGGTCGGGCCGATTCCCCGGATAAGAACAGTCTTTGGAGCATCGCCTGCGATGACCAGACCGACGATGGGCGCGCCTTCGCCGACGGTGACGTTCATGCGGGCCGCCACGCTGGTGAGGCGGATGCCAGGATCGGCGTCGGCAGCGTAGATTTCAGCAAGGGCGATGCCCGACGAATTGTTCGAACGGACCAAGGCGGTCGTTGGGACGCCATCGCTGATCGTGACGAGCAGTGCTGAGTCTTTGCTTCCATTCGGCAAGGCGGCTGCTCCGACCCGCGCGGCGGTTGCCGCAATAAGCGTGGCATCGGCCTGGCCGCTGGCGGTGACCTGCCAGTCGTCATTAGTGCCCATCACGCCATCGTGGCCGTATAGCGTCAGCACAGGATCGGCGAGCGCGTTGGAGACGCCTTGGGTCGCCAAGGTAGGACCTACGCCGCGGATCAGGAGTTGCTTGCCATCGCCGGAGGCGATGAAGCCGACGATCAGCGTTAGATCTCCCTGGCCGGACACTGCGCGCGCAGCGAAGTCTGCGATCCAACTGGACGTGATTGTGATCGTTACGAAGGTTGTGCTGGTGCCGGTGGCGTTCGTGGCGGTAAGCGTCACGATCCAAGTGCCCCCTGTCGTGGGTTTGCCAGTGATGACACCCGTCGCAGTGTTGATCACGAGACCGGGAGGAAGATTGCTGGCCCCATAACTCGTGGGCAGGCCAGAGGCGGTGATCGTATAATTGAACGGCGTGCCGGCGGTGCCCGCTACGGTGGACTCATTATTGGTGATGATCGGCGCGACACCCGCGGCGGCGACGGTGATCGTCAGCGTGGCGTTACCGGTGCCTGTTGCGTTCGAAGCGCCGAGCAGCACGGACGTGGTGCCCACCGTGGTGGGAGTGCCGGTGATGGCACCGGTCAAGGCAACAATGCTCAGGCCAGCCGGGAGAGGAGTGGCGGTATAGCTTGTGGGCAAGCCCGAGGCGATGATCGTAAAGCCGAAGGGTGTGCCGACTGTCCCCGCTGCCGTGAGCGGACTATTGGTAATGATCGGTGCGACGCCTGCGGCTGCTACCGTGATCGTGAGCGTGGCGTTGCCGGTGCCTGTTGCGTTCGAAGCGCCGAGCAGCACGGACGTGGTGCCCACCGTGGTGGGAGTGCCGGTGATGGCACCGGTCAAGGTGTTACGCACGAGGCCAGCCGGGAGAGGAGTTGCGGTATAGCTCGTGGGCAGACCCGAGGCGGTGATCGTAAAGCCGAAGGGCGTGCCGACAGTGCCCGCTGCCGTGAGGGGACTATTGGTGATGATCGGCGCGACACCAGCGGCAGCGATGGTGATGGTTAGCGTTGCGTTACCGGTGCCGGTGGCGTTCGTGGCGCCGAGCAGTACGGACGTGGTGCCCACCGAGGTGGGAGTGCCCGTGATGGCACCGGTCCCGACATTTACGGTCAGGCCAGCGGGGAGAGGGGCGGCGGAATAGCTCGTGGGCAAACCTGAAGCTGTGATCATTAAGCTGAAGGGCGTGCCGACAGTGCCCGCTGCCGTGAGGGGACTATTGGTGATGATCGGTGCGACACCCGCGGCAGCGACGGTGATGGTCAGAGTGGCGTTGCCGGTGCCGGTGGTGTTCGTGGCGCCGAGCAATACGGATGTGGAGCCCACTGCGGTGGGGGTGCCGGTGATGGCGCCTGTCCCGGTGTTTATGTTCAAGCCTGCGGGGCGAGGGGCGGCGGAATAGCTCGTGGGCAGACCCGAGGCGGTGATCGTAAAGCTGAAGGGCGTGCCGACGGTGCCCGCTGCGGTGAGGGGACTATTGGTGATGATCGGTGCGACACCCGCGGCGGCGACCGTGATTGTCAGCGGAGCGGCAACGCTGGTGCCGGTGGCATTCGTCGCGGTAAGCGTTGCGTTAATGACGCCAGACACAAGGGGCGTGCCGGTGATCACACCCGTCGTAGTATTTAGCACAAGGCTGGCTGGAAGGCCGGTGGCGGCATAGCTGATAATCGGATCGCCGGTAGCGGTGATGTTGTAGGTGAAAGCGGTGTTGACGGTGGCTGGCGCGGAACT
>JBAZHQ010000247.1:0-6765 GCA_041652235.1 Opitutaceae bacterium
GCCGTGATCGACGTTAAAACGCCGCACCAAGCCGACATAATCCGCCAGGGCGGGGGGGATCTCCTCGGCGTTCCAGAATCGGCCGATTCCGGCAGGCCATTCGGGTTGACGGGACAGGGAATCGCCTTGCGATGCCGCGGCGAGATCATAGCCGCCTCGTCCGGCGTGAGTATCCAGATAGAGAAATCCCTTCTCTTTCCTCTGCATCCCGCGAATGAGCTGGATCAGCAACACATGCTTCACCACGTCGGCGAAGTTGCCGGCGTGAAAATGGTGGCGGTAATTCATCTGGGATCTATGCGGGGACCAGGATGTGAAATCTGCGCTGACGCAGTCACCAGACCGGCACTTTTACCACGATTTTTCGGACTGCGACGGGTTGGGCGACCTGTATGCCGGGCATGTGGCCGTCAGGAGGGAAGAGGATGGCCACGTCTCCCGCCTTCATGAGCAAGGTCGAGCCTTGGTCGGAACTCTTGTAGAAAATGAGATCCTTCGCCGGGGTAAGATTCTCATCGATATCCAATCGCGAGGTCTCGCAAAGGCCCATCCTTTCCTCGCCGGAGACGATCACCTGCACATCGATGAATTTTAGGTGGGATTCCCAGCGGCCCTCGGCCGGGCTCTTTGTCAGGTAGGCCTGTTCAAGCGCGAAAATGCCATCGCCGAGTTCGACCCGCTGGGAGTCGCCAATGGGCACCGCCAGAAGCCGCTTGTTGGCGCTCGTGCCGACGCGGAGGGCTTCGTCCAGATATGAGAAGGTTTTCTGGAAGGAGACATGAGCTGCAGTTTGCGATCTTACCGTGGAGAGAGATCCGGATATGGCCATGGCTGACTTTCGAAAGATGGCGCAGTCCCCGCAACGGAAAAGCATCGACCAGGATGCGCGTTTGAAGACAGGAGCCGCGAATTTACTTTGGCATCGCGCTGCGGGCATGCTCACATGCTGCGATTATGGCGATGGAACTCGGTTGGTGGTCCACAGATCCCGAAGTGGGCAAATTTCAAATCGTCGTGGAAATCCATGGCGGCAACATTTCGTGGGCCAGAAAGCACGGTCATCATATTCCCTGGTCAATCTACAAGCCCACCGATGAGGATTGGAGCCGTCTTCTCAGCGAGGCGGAACGCCGGGTCCCTCGGCGTCTGTTGTCCCCGAAGCAATTTGCCGAGATCAAGCGCCTTGTCGATATACGGTAGGCGCGGCTGACGGTTCGGAAACAAGGAAGTGGGAAGCGAGGAGCGGGAAGCGAGAATAATTCCAGCATTACTGACTTGAAGCTGATAAAACGCGTTTTGTCTGACTATCGAACACCAGTATTCTCGATTCTATCTTTTGGGGTTGCGGCTATTACGGCAGAATCATCCTTCGGCCAACTCCATCGCGATTCTGGGCCAGAAATAAAGGAAGGACTCGGCATAGGCGGACGGGTTCTCCAGCATTCCCTTGGCGATTTCGGCGGGGGTGAACCAGTCGCCGCCATCGATCTCGGAGGGAGCCAGGACGAAGGGGCCCTCGCTTTCAACGCGATAGATCCAGACAAATTCCCAACCGGTCTCCTCGCAGGCTCGAAGGCGCAACCAACGCTGCGGAGACGCCGACGGCGACAGGCCGATCTCCTCGCGCAATTCCCTGATTGCAGCAGCGTCGTAGTCCTCGCCTGCATCGAGATGTCCCGAGCAGGAGGCCGACCATGTGCCGGGAGCTGAGTCTTTGAGCAAGGAGCGCTTTTGCAGGAAAATGCGCCCCTGACTGTTGAAAACCATCACATGGACGGCGCGGTGCCTGAGCTTCCGTGCGTGCACCTCGCGGCGCGGGCATTGCCCAATCACCCGGTCGGATTCATCAACGACGTCGAAGAGTTCATCGGGATTTTGACCTGTGTTGGCGGGAATGCTCATGGGCTGGTTGATGAGCGACCTTTACATTGCCGCTCAAACGTGTCCATTCGTGAGGCAAACCGAGCCACTTTGTCATGCCGAAAATCGAAATCAATCAGGTAGCGGAAATTCTAAAGCGAAACAAAGCCGACCCCGCTCTCCTTCGCGCCGTCGTTCAAGAGATGAACCTGCTCGCCCAGGCTGCGGCCGAGGAAGAGAAGCCGCCTGCGGTGAAAAAGCAGTTCGTGATCCTCGTGTCGGACCCCGATGGCCGGTTCCCGAAGCATGACTTTGCCGGCTGGGTTCTTCAGATTCCCGAGGAAGAGAGCCCTGTCACCACGACGGAGCGTATTTTCCGCGCGAGCTATGAGTTCAACTCCTCCAAAAAGGGGCATCTCCTCCCCGTGAAAACAGTGGGCGAGGCGATCGAAAACGTGCCCGCAAAAAGTTTCAAGGAAGCCGAGGTGTGGGTAAAGACCAAGACACCCGTGCTCATACTGACCACAGATAACGAAATCCCCAAGGACAAGGGGGACGAGTAGCTATAAGTGATAAGCTGTAAGTTCTAAGTCGGCACTGGGATGCGTTGCGATTTGCGCCGCATCTGAGCGACCCACGACTTGGTCTGAGAAGCTAATAGCTCCTTACGGTCTGAAACCGTAATCGGTGGGTTTGAAGCCGCGGGCTTTCATGGCTTCGGCCACTGCCGGGATGTCGAGCTTTGCGCCGGGGCGGACGCCGTTATCGCGGAACCAGCCTTGGTTCATCTCGACGGCGAACTTCAGGCGGTCCGTCCGAGATTTCACCGGGGTCTCATCGAAAGGCAGGAGGGGATAGATTTCGAGCAAGGTTCCCTCGGCGTCGAAGAAGCCGATATCGAGGGGCGTGGGTGTGTTTCGCATCCAGTAGCTCATGCTCTGCGGTTTCTCGTAGACGAAGATCATTCCGTCGTTCGTGCCGAGGTCGCGTCGCTGCATAAGGCCCTGCTGTTGTTCGACGGGGTGCACTGCAAACTGGAGGCGGACCGCCTTGTCTCCTATTTTGATCGTGAAATAGTCATAGACGGTTTTCGGCGCCTGATCTTCCGAGTTTCTGCTGCATCCAGCCACAGCCACGAAGGCGGCGAACATGATTCCGAGCCTGAGTCCCAGGGGGCGAAGAACATCGATTTTCACGAATTTGTAGCTAATCGCTTGCTGAGATGGATGCTATCTCAATTTTAGTGGCATGAAAGCTCCGCCCCTTCTCTATGCGGATTCCGAACGCAGCGCCGACATGCTGTATTTCTCGGGAATCCAGGTGCCCGATCCCTTCGTCGCCCTCGAGATACGGGGTAAAAAGTATGGCGTCCTGAATGCCCTTGAATTCGGCAGAGCCCAAAAGGAATCGCATCTGGATGAAGTGCTCTCGCTCGAGGAGTGCCATGCGAAGGCGCGGAAGTGCTGGCCGGGGATTGCTCCCGGGCCCGCCGAAGTTGTGGCGATGATCGCCAAGGAACACAGGCGGAAGGCCTTTACGATCCCCGACGACTTTCCCGCCGGCCTGGCGATGGCGCTTCATAAACTTGGCATCAACCTCACGCTGGCGAACGGGGCGCTTTTCCCCAAGCGCGAGCTCAAGACGCCGGCGGAAGTGGCCGCCATTCGGGAAGGCAATCGTTGTGCCGCCCTGGGAATTGCCGTCGCCGAGCGCATGCTGCGCTCCAGCCGCGCAAAGAATGGGCAGCTTTTTCACCGGGGCGAAGCTCTCACCAGCGAAAAGCTGAAGTTCGCGATCGAGGTGGCCTGCCTGGAGGCGGGGGCGCTCTCGCGCTACACCATTGCCGCAGGGGGGGCACAGGCCTGCGATCCGCATTGCAGCGGTTTCGGGCCTCTGCGCGCCAACGATCTGATCATCGTTGACGTATTCCCCCGGGTGCAGCGGACGGGTTATTATGGCGACATGACGCGCACTTTTCTCCGTGGCAAGGCCAGCGAGGCTCAGCGCGCCCTGGTCGAAGCCGTGCGAAGCGCGCAGCTCGGCGCTTTGCGCGCCATCAGGCATGGCGTGAGCGGCGGCGACATTCACCGCGGCGTCATTGCGGAATTCGAGAAGTGCGGCTACCTGACGAAGCGCACCGCGAAGGGGGCCGTGGGGTTCTTCCATGGCACCGGGCATGGATTGGGCCTCGCCGTGCATGAGATGCCGCGTCTGAGCGGTTCGATCGATTGCCGGCTTCGCAAGGGCACGGTCGTCACCGTAGAGCCCGGTCTTTACTATCCGGAGGTGGGAGCCTGCCGCATCGAGGATGTGGTCCAGGTGACCGCCTCGAAGCCCAAGCTGCTTTCCGACTATCACTACGAATGGGAGCTGCGGTGATTGGAAAAAGAAGCGAGAAGCGAGAATGAGAACCACTGATATGACTCTGACTTTGGGGTCTTCTCTGAAAGGTTTGTGCTTCTTCTGTCAGCCCTGAAAGAAATATTCTTATTCTTGCTGCTTTGGTTGCGGCTCCGCCGCGTTATGACGTCTATCGGATTTTAGCAGGCGTCCCCTTTGGAATGTCCCATGTGCCGAAGAGTTAAGACCTCAGCCCTTATGGGATTGCGTTTAGCGCAAGGCGCTCATCTCGCAAGTAGGGATGTATGCACTCTTGCCAGCGCTTTTGCATCGCTCGTAGTCTGCGCACATGCTGTTTGCTCGCCAACGATTGCTTCTCGCTCTGCTTCATTCCCTGGGAGGGCGGATGGCGCATACGGACTTTCAGAAGCTGCTCTTTTTATATACCAAAGAATGGGAAGCAGAGCCCAGCTATGAGTTTGTCCCCTACAAGTTCGGCGGTTTTTCGTTCACTTCCTACGCAGACAAACGACGTCTTTCAGAACAAGGATTACTCGAAACCGATGAACAGCACTGGATCTTGACCGAGACCGGACGGTTGGCCGCCCTGCGCGAGCGCAGCTTGGGATCGCGCCTTGAGCGCTTCGACCAGCGTTACCAAAAGCTGCGCGGCAATATCCTCATCGCCGAACAGTATCGTCGTTTCCCCTACTATGCCATACGTAGCGAAATCATTGCCAAGATCATTACCGATAAATCAGAGTTAGCCCGCATCGAAGCGACCAAGCCCACACCTCGGCCACCTGGCCTGTTAACTATTGGATACGAGGGGAAATCGTTGGAGCAATACCTCAATCAGTTGATCTCTGAGTCCGTTACTCTGTTGTGCGACGTTCGACGTAACCCTCTAAGTCGAAAATATGGATTTTCCAAAAGCACGCTACTCTCAGCCTGCGAGGGTGTTGGCATCCGCTATGAGCATCTACCAGAGCTGGGCATCGCGTCTGAGGAGCGACGAGACCTGTCCTGCCAGGCGGATTACGATGCTCTTTTCGAAATCTATGAACGTGATAATCTGCCTATCCAAAGGTCGGCGCTGATGAAGATCCAGTCTTGGATACAAGACGATAAGTGTAGAGTGGCACTGACTTGCTATGAAGCCCAGCCATGTCAGTGCCATCGGCATTGTGTGGCTGAAGCACTAGAAAAGCTTGGCGGACAATTGTTTTTACCACAGCATCTGTAGTTCTCCAGCCACCCATGCCCAGAGAGCGTATCCTGATCACCGTCAAAACTTATCCCACGCTCTCTCGGAAATACGGTGAGACCGTTTGCACGGCTGGTTTACGCTCAGATGGTTCCTGGGTGAGGCTCTATCCGGTACCATATCGCCGTCTCGATGAGGCAGAGCAGTACAAGAAATTCGATTGGGTGGAGGCAGAGCTCATTTCAAGCCATGCCGATCCACGGCCCGAGACCCATCATCCGGCTGATGCTCGACAGCTTGTTCCTGTCGATCACATGGGGACAACCGACAACTGGAGAGAGCGTATATCCCTCGTGCTCGGAAAGGCAAAGGTGTATGACCGGATGGACGAACTAATGGCTGGAGCGAAGGCGAACAAGCTCAGCCTGGCCGTATTTAAACCCACCAAGATTCGGAATTTTATATGGGAGGATGAAGATCCTGATTGGGATGTAGCGAAGGTCGCCCAAATGCGCGAGAAATCGAAACAGATCGAACTATTTAAGGAGGACTCGTGGCGCCAAACCTTCAAACTCATCCCCAAGTTACCTTATTCATTTTCATACCTATTTGAAGATGCGGTTGGGCGGAGAAGCACCCTTCAAGTTTTAGACTGGGAGTGCGGTCAGCTCTACTGGAACTGCGTCCGGCAGCATAGCAATGTAGAGCCGACCGCCTTGGAAAAGGTGAAGAAGAAATACTTCGATGAGTTTGGCACCCGTGACCTTTACTTCTTTCTGGGAACTACCCAGCAGTTCCACGGATTTGCCCCAAACCCTTGGGTGATTGTCGGCGTCTTCGCTCCACCCTATGACAACCAGTTTGAGCTGGGTTTGGACGCATGACCATCAGCTCTCGCAACGAGTGCAGAACGACGATGCCGTTTGCATGAAACAACCTATGTAAACAGCAGAGTTGCCTCGCACACTAGGGGTTCTATGAGTTTGAGATCGTCCTAATGACATCCGATCCCGCTACCGCATTCATGTCGTCTATTCTCTTGCTGCCGGCGGACGCCTTGGTATTGGCAATGACCCCCGTTACAACAAAACTCGCTGTTTTGACCCATTCCCGTTTCCCGACTGCACCGAAAAGCAGAAGGTTCGCATCCGCGGACTCGCCGAGGAACTCGACGCCCATCGCAAACGCGCCCAGCAAAAACACGGGCTTGGCTTGACCGATATCTACAACGTCCTAGTGTAGTGATGCAGTAATAGCTAGATTTAATAATTTCATGTGTCAGCTTGGCTGCATGAGCAGACCTCCGCTGGTAATGCCGCTAACCGCAGAACAAAAGGCCGTCTTGGAAACTTGGCTCC
>JBAZHQ010000248.1:0-2623 GCA_041652235.1 Opitutaceae bacterium
TGAAGAAATGGCGGATGCCGAAACCCACGGAGGAATGGGCGGGATCGATCTTGTACGTCTCGACCTGAGCCGTGGCCGTGAGAGCCGCCATGCTGGTAAACAGAGCCAAGAGAAACAGTGGGCGAAATGTATTCATGGATTTGAGGAGTTCGATGACGGAGCTTACATCGGCATAAGGAGATGCAGTCCTGAACTTTCGCAACCATCCCGGGCATTTTCTTGGAACAATCTGAGATCCCGCGATCGGCGTCGGGGCGTCTCCTGATCGGTTTCTGCAAGTTACCTGGGAATCTTACCGCTCTTCATTGGCTGCATTGCCATCCGGCAGGCAATTATTTTCCCGGATCAGCGTAAGCAGCTTTTGAAATTCCCGGTGCTCCCTGAGACCGATCAAGTCGGGGTCCTTGGCCATCCACGCATGATCGTTGTAGCCCAGCTCGATTGCCAGCGCCAGCTCATCGAGCGCCCTGGTTTCACGCTTCATCAGCGCGAGGCTGCAGGCCAGATTGTAGCGGGCCGTGGAATTTTTCGGCTGCAGGCGCACGAGGCGGCGGTCCATTTTAAGGCCGTCCGCGATACGCCCCTGCTTTGTGTAAAGACCGCCGAGAATCTCGATGACGTCCGTGTAGCTGCGATCCCTCTTGAGGACGGATTCGAAGAAACTGGTCTCAAAACCGATGTCGCGATTGGGTTCCTTGTGCATCTTGGACGGTCAGGATTTGCGCGGGCAGCGGCCTGTCTGCGTGAATGCGTTGCAGTGGGCGCTTACCTGGATGCGCTGAGAGACGGGAGTCAGGCCGAGTTTCGAAGAGACGGTCGCCCCGTACCATTCCATAAAAGGGGCCTTGATCTCGAAAATCTTCTTGCAGTCGATGCAGACGA
This sequence comes from Opitutaceae bacterium, assembly GCA_041652235.1. GTDB lineage: Bacteria > Verrucomicrobiota > Verrucomicrobiia > Opitutales > Opitutaceae > MWDT01. The sequence continues at coordinate 883 of JBAZHQ010000248.1, forward strand.
CCTGCGCGACCTGCGTGTTATTCTTTTCTGCGATGGGAACGTAGAATTTCTCGCCTTCCCCTATGTCCACTTCCCTCAGCAGGGCGCTTTCCGTCATGATCGGCAGCGTGCGGTAAACGGTGGCTCGCGAAACGGAATCGTCGAGCAACCGCGCATGAACGAGGAGATCCTCGGCGGTGAAATGTTCCAACTGGGCAAATGCGGCGTCGAAGATCGCCAGCCGCTGGCTGGTCACCCTGAGACCTTTTTTAACAAGGAATGTCTTGAATCGATCTCTTGCCTCGGAAGTCGTCACGCCGGGGACTGTCGGGCCGTCGGGGCGGTGCTGTCAACTTTCAGGTTTCGGGAGCATGTCCCATTTCCCCGACTTCCCGCCAGGGATGCTCTTGCAGGGGCGGTGCTTGTCGGCGGGAGCCTTGCCTTCCCCTTACTTGGCCGGCGCCGTCGCTGGAGTTGCCACAGGCGCGGCATGATCCGCCTTTGCATCCTGATAAAGGCGTCGCACATCGAAGAAGCTCACATAGACGATCATCGTGAGAAGCAACATCATGAACAGTCCCTGCGTAGCCATGACGAAGTTTAAGGGCAGCGCTTTGCCCCGCAATTTCGCATAAATGGCGAATATGATGTGCCCGCCGTCGAGCACGGGAATAGGCAGCAGGTTGAAAATGGCCAGGCTCACGTTTACCAGAATCGTGAACATTACGATGGGCATGAAGCCCGCGGAGGCCGCGTTGTGGAAAATGCGCACGATGCCGACGGGTCCCGCAACCTTGGACAAGCCGATGTCCGACTGCGGATTGATCAGGCTGCCGATCGTGCGAAAGGTCATCGTTATGTTCTCCCATAACTGGGTGACGGGAGAGGGATGCACAATGTGGGAGCCGGTCTTGAAAGTGAATCCATACCCCGTCTTGGGCTCCACGACGTGCGATAGCCTAAGGTCGAGTTCCTGGCTGCCCCGTCTCACATGCACCGAGAACCCCTCCCTGGCGTGACGGTCCACCAATTCCTGATAGGTGGCGACGTTCAAAAGATCGGTGCCGTCGATCGATGCGAGGATGTCGTCCGCTTTGAATCCCGCGTTGGCGGCAATCGAATCGGGAGATACGGAATGCACGATCAATTCATAGGCCGGGGAAATCCCCACGCGGCGGTCGCGCTCGGCTCCCGTGAGCTGCGGATAGAGGATGATGTCCTGGATGCGTCCGTCGCGCTCAATCGTGAACACGGACTTGGGACGCCCATCCGGCGTGCGTCCGGAACTTGTCATCAGCGTGTATGTCAAGTCGTACCATTCCCTGACTTGGACGCCGTCGATGGCCCGTACGATGTCTCCCGCCTTGAGCCCTGCCTTGGAAGCCGGGCTGGTCACCTTTGACCCGTCGCTCAACTCGCTCGTTGGCACGACATAGCCGATCCGTGTGGTGGACATCTCGTTGCTTTGGGGCAAACCGGCGATCCAGACGACGCAAGCCAGCGCAAAGGCGAAAAGGATATTCATGACCGCACCTGCCCCCGACACGATGATCTTCGTGGAGAAACTGAGCGGCGGCATGGCCTTTACGTCGGCCTTGCTCTCGCCCTCGATCGCGCTCATGTCAGCAAGCTGCGGGATCACGACATAACCGCCGATCGGAAGCCAGCAAAGGCAGTACTCCACGCCGTCCTTGCCGTACCAGGACTTGATTTTCGGGCCCCAACCGATCGAAAAACGCTCCACATGGGCGCCTCTGCGCTT
>JBAZHQ010000248.1:2633-6760 GCA_041652235.1 Opitutaceae bacterium
CAGAAGTGGCCCAATTCATGAACGAGTATGGAACTGCCAAAAAAGAGAACGACCAGGAAGATGGACCAGACGTTGGAGAAGAGTGATGAAAAGAGGTCGGACATGAGAAAGGGGAACTATAAACTGCGGTTGAATGGCCACGAGAAACACCAAAACAAAGATAAATAGGAATTAGGATCTTCTCCCGGCAGGTGAATATCACGAAGAGTCCGGAGGATCACAATATTCCCCTTTTTGTGGTTATTGTGTTTTTGGTGGCCATTCAGTTTGCGGAATTAAGAACTATGTTAACTCAGGAATGAGCATCGGCAAACAAGTAAAAAACACTGCGATGAGAACCCGCAACCCAAGAAGTTGGAAACGAGAGGAGGAATATCGCGTAGCACAAGTGGGAACGTATCTCAGCACGATTTCCCCTGCGGATTCCGAAACCCGGATTACAGGGAGGCTGCGAGCTGCTTGGCGAGACGGCGGGCCTCTGCGTCGATCTCCAGCACTTCGTCGAGCGAGCTGGGATCGTTTGGCTTGATGGAGTCCAAGGTCTTCTCGACAAGCTTAGGGATCGACAGGAATGGCATGCCGAGATCCAGAAAGGCTCCGACCGCGATTTCGTTTGCGGCATTGTAAATCGCCGGTGCGCTTCCGCCGGTTTCCATGCAGCGTCTTGCGAGTTGCAGCATGGGGAATCGGGATTCGTCCACCGGACGGAATTCCAGCGAGAGGAGCCTATTCAGGTCCAACGGTGCATCCACTCCCTTGAATCGCTCGGGATAGAGCAGTGCGTGCTGGATCGGGAAACTCATCGAAGGCGGACAGAGCTGGGCTAGCATCGAACCGTCTGAGAACTCGACGAGACAATGCACGATGCTTTGCGGGTGCAGCACCGCCTGGCATTGCGACGGTTTCAGTCCAAAGAGCCACTGCGCCTCGATCAATTCCAGGCCCTTATTGGCGAGGGTTGCGGAGTCGATCGTGATCTTGGGGCCCATCGACCAGTTGGGATGCTTGAGCGCGTCGGCGGGCCTCGCGTGTGCGAGCCGGTCGGCCGGCCAGTCGCGGAAGGCGCCCCCGCTTGCCGTGAGGATGACGCGCGATACTGAGCCTGCAGGATGCCCCTCGATGCATTGGAAGACGGCGTTGTGTTCGCTGTCGACCGGCAGCAGGCGCACGCGATGTTTGCGGGCCTCTGCCATCACGAACTTTCCCGCGAGCACGAGGATTTCCTTGCTCGCAAGGGCCAGGTCTTTGCCCGCCTGGATCGCTGCCAGGGCGGGGCGCAGCCCCATGGTGCCAACCACAGCCACGAGCACGATGTCGGCCGCCGGCAGGGTGACCAATTCCACAAGCCCATCGAGTCCGCCGTAAAGCTTGACCCCTTTTGGGAATGATTCCGGGGACTGCTGTGCCTTGGCATAGGACGCATCGTCGAAGATGCCGACGTGCTTGGCGCCGAAATTTCGCGCGATGCCGGACAGCTTCTCCCAGTTGGCGCGCGCGGCGATGCCCACGAGCTCGAGCTTGTCCGAATGCATTGCAATGACGCGCAATGCATTCTCACCGATCGAGCCGGTGGCGCCCAGGAGGACGACACGCTTGCGGGAATTACGGGACGGCATTCTGAAAACCTAACCCCAAAACCCGCCCGGCATGCAAAGGAAATTCCCGGTGATTCACAAAATGAGGGGGGGTGCGTTCTGAACTGCGAAGAAACAAAGAAACAAAGGATAGGTTCTTTGATTCTTCGCTTCTTTGCAGTTCAACTCTGTATTGAGGAAATCAGAATCTCATCTTCACGTAGCCTTCCATGCGGAAGGGGAGTTCGGGGAAGATGAGCTGGCTGGCGGTGTAGGCGTCGCCGTTGTGGATCCAGTTGCGCTCATTGGTGAGGTTCAGGAAGTCCAGATTGGCGGTCCAACGGCCTTTCTCGTAGAAAAGGCTGGCATTGGTGAGTACCTGGGCCGGGATGTGCCATTGGTCGTCGAGATTGCCGACTTGGCGGCTTTGCCATTGGGCGTTGAAACCGACGCCGAAGCCGCTTGCCCAACGGTAGCGAATACTGCCGTTCAACATGGTCTTGGAGAACCCTAGCAGGGGCCAGTTGCCTGCTGGCACCTGAGCGCCATAGGGGTCAAAGTCAGCTCCCGCCGTTCCCAAGCCGTCCGGTCCGTGGCCTAGGGCGTAGGCGTCGTAGATGGAACGCCCTCCCATTTGGTAGGGGCTGGAATCCACGTAGTGCCCGTTTTGGAAGGTGGCGTTTGCCGTGACGCTCAAGTAAGTGGAGGGCTGATACACGCTCTCAAGTTCAAGCCCGCGGATGACGATATTGCTCTTCTTGCCCTTGATCGATACGCGGGATCGCTTCTGGTCAAACACCGTGGCGGCAGAGTAGAGCTTATTGTCGAGAAGCGATGTCTTGACCCCCGCCTCCATTAGATCGCTCAGGTTGCGGAAATCGTCGCGGTTGATCTGGCCATCCGGCACGTTGAGAATCACTCCACCGCCAGTTACGTTTCCGTTGGCCGCATGGATGCGGTTGTGCGTCGCATAAACGCTCGTGGTCGGCGTGAGCTTGTAGATGAGGCTGTAGGCCTGCGAGTGATTGCTCACCGTCTCGGCATCGCGGAAATATGGGCCGCCCTCGGGTGGAAGGGGATCCCTGGCACGCGCCCAGAATGTCTCGGCGCGCAGTCCGATGACGGCGCTGAGCTTCTCGGTGATGCCCACATCCTGCTGCCAGAACACGGCGGGGTTCCACGTTTCGCTGCGTACCGTTTCCGGGCTGTCGTAGATTGACGAGAAGAACAGGCGCCCGCCGGGCCCGGGCTGGCCCGGCCAGTAGGAATTGGGGTACTGGTTCTGCTCGTTGAAGACGCGGGTCGGCGACGTGATGTCGAAGTTGTAGAAGTATTCGTTGAAGTAATTCGTGTAGCTCTCGCGTCCCTCGTAGCGGACCGCAAGCCCTGCGATTACCTTCTGCGGACGTCCTGCGAGTGTCTTCGTAAAATGAACCTCGGAGCGGTTCTCCGCCGTGTCCTGGATGACGAATTCGTCGTACTCGAAGGCGTTCACGCGCCGGCGGTCGACATGTTCGTAAAGCGTGCGATTGATCAGCGTCAGGTCAGGCGAGACCACCTGGGTGAGGGTGGCCTGGAAGCGTCCGATGTTGGCGTTGGAGTAATCGCCCTTGGAGAAGAGTGTGGCGTCCCATGGCAGCTTCACCGCGTTGGTCGCCGGGATGGACCCGGGGAATGGATACAGATCGGCCGAGGCGCCCGTGTAATAGATCGCATGGTCGATCAGGTCCTGGTTCACGCGATTCACACCAAGAATCTCGGGGGAGGATTGCCACATGTACTGGGCGTTCACATCCAGGGTTGTCGCCTGGCTGGGTTTCCAGGTGAAAGCGACGAACAGATCCTGCCGGTCGTCGCGCCCGTCGTTGCGCTTCCAGAATGTCGAACCCCCGGCGCCCTCGTAGCTGACGCGCCAGGCGAGCTTGCCGTTCACCAGCGCCGTGGCGTCCACCTGCACGGAGCCGTTCAGGTAGCTTGTTTCCCATGGCGACCAGGTTCCCATGCGCAGGGTCACGGTGGTCTCGGGACCGGAGAACTTGGGCGCCTTCGTCACGTAGTTCACGTAGCCGCCGCTGAAATAGCCCGAGCCGTACACGGCGGAACCGGGGCCGCGCACCAGATCGATGGCCTCCACTCCGTTGAAGGAGGGGAAATAGCCGTAGAGGTTATAGCTCAGGCGCTGTCCGTTGAGGTAGGTCTCCGCCTCGTCGCCGCGCAGGTTGGGCACGGTGGTCTTGCCGTAGCTTGCGCCTGCATAAGCGCTGGGCGAGTAGATCAGGAGTTCGCGCACGCCTTGGATTTGGCGTTCGTTGAACAAGGCGTTCGTGAGCGTGCTCACGCCTCGTGGCGTATCGATTATGTTGCGATCGTCACCCAGCACGGAGGAGACCGGCCGGGTGAGCGGGTTGATGGAGAGATCGAGCGGCACTTCGGTTACGATGAACCGCTCGAGGTGTTGCACGTCGCCGTAGGGCGTTGCGGTGGGAGTCTGCGCAAGTGCGGCGCTGGCCGCGATTATGGCAGTGAGGATCGGGATCAGTGTCGGGTGTCGCC
>JBAZHQ010000249.1:0-6759 GCA_041652235.1 Opitutaceae bacterium
CTCTACTTGCTCACCGCGAGCGAAGGCTCCCGCGTCGTGTTTCTGGATGTGGCCAAGAGCGAGGCCGACATGACCGACAAGCTGAACATCACGCTCAGCGGCCGGTGCAGCGCCCGGATAAAAGAGTTCGAGTATGACCTCACCCAGCTCTCGGTCGGCAGCCGCGGAGCCAAGGGCATCACGGTAACGAAATACCCGATACGCCTGGCGAAGCGGGTGATGTGGCTGGGCTCTGGGCGGTAGGAAGTCGGCTTTCGGATGTCGGCTCCAAACCGTCGGAGACGGATCAATACTTCCAGAGGTAGGAGCCTGCTTGCAGGCGATTGATCGTATGCCGAACGCGAGGGATCGCTTGCCCCTCAACCCGCTCGGGGCCTTGAGCATGTCGAAACGGCAAGCAAGCTCCTACGCCCGGCCACCGAAAGCCGATCGCCGACAGCGCGAGCTTCGCTCGCTTCCCTAAGGGATCTTCAGCTCCATGCCGATGCGCAGCTTGTCGCTTTCGCTTTTTAGCTGGTCCCGGTTGGCCTGGTAGATTTCCCGCCAGCGCGATTTGTTGCCATAATAACGCTGCGCGAGGACGTAGAGAGTATCGCCCTGGCCTACAGTGTGTTTCTTTCCTCCCACGGACGTGGGAGCCCCTGCTTGCGTGCCAGTTCGCATGGGAGCACCGGGCTTGGACAGAGACTCGATGATCGAACGGCCGGAATTACCGGACGCTGACGGTGTTTCGATGACGATGGGAGCGCGAGTGATCGGCGACTCTTCTTCCGGCGCCTCGGCCTGATTCGGCTTTGTTGCGGGCGCGACAGGGATATCGAAGCCTCCGCGGGAATAGGAACCCTGCATGACGCCGGTCGGCAGGCCCCCTCGCAGAGCGGTCAGCTCTGCCTTTAGCTGCTCGTTCTCGCGTTGCAGCCGGTCGAGCTGGTCCATGAAACCGAGCTTCACGCTGGCATCCTCCATCGGATGAGCAGGGAGGCTGCGGGCAAACTCGCGCTTGGACGCCTCGATCCTCTGTTTCACCAGATCGGCCTGTCGTGAGTTGGGCTGCAGTTCGAGGAACTTTCGGAAATGGTAGATCGCGGCCAGGTGGTCCTTGATGTGCGCCTGGTAGATCAGGGCTGCTTCGAGGTGGGACTCCGGGGCTTCATCGCCGCGTTTCGAGATGACCTTCAGGAAGGATGCCAGCGCTTCCTGGTTGCGACCCTGGCGGATAAACTGCTTTCCGCGTTCGAAATAGGGTTCCGAGTCCTCCGACGTCAGGGACATGGATTCCTGGCGTTCACAGCCTGCGGCGAACAGCAGCGCGCACAGCGCCATCAGGCCAAGAATGCGAACACGGTTAATCATCTGAAGAGGGAATGGGATTGAAGGATGTGCTGTATGGCGTAAGTTCCGCCAGCTAACCCTGCGATTCAATTTTTAAATGAGCCTCAGCGACAATTCCCTACTTGCCCGTGCCCGCGATTGCATCCGCCTTGAAACAGAGGCACTTGTCGCCACTGGAGAATCCCTGGGGCCGGAATTTGTCGCGGCGGCGCGAGCGGTCGAAAGCGCGGTCGAGGCCGGACGCAAGCTCATCTTCAGCGGCGTCGGAAAATCCGCGCATATCGCACAGAAGCTCACGGGCACCTTCAACAGCACAGGAGTTTCCTCCTGCTTCCTCGACGCCACCCAGGCCCTCCATGGCGACCTTGGGCTCTGCGACGAAGGCGATGCGATCATCCTGCTCAGCAACAGCGGCCAGACCTCGGAGATCCTGCGCCTCCTGCCCATTCTCAAGCGGTTCAATCTTGTTGTGATCGCCCTGACCGGCAATCCGGACTCCCAACTCGCCAAGGATGCCGACTATCGCCTCATCTACCGCGCACCCAAGGAGGCATGCCCTCTCAGCCTCGCTCCCACGGCCAGCACGACCGCTGCACTCGCCCTTGGCGATGCGCTGGCTATGGTGCTCCTGGAGAGCCGCGGCTTCACCCGCGACGACTTCGCGCGGCTGCACCCGGCGGGCAATCTGGGCACCATCCTCCTGCTCAAGGTGAAGGATATCATGCGCTCCGGCGACCGACTCGCGGTGCTGCCCGATACCTGCAAGGTTCAAGACGCCCTCCTCGGCATGACCAGCGCCAAGTCGGGCAGCATAGCCCTGATCGACGAGAAGAGCGGGAAACTCACCGGCATCATGACGGATGGCGATCTGCGCCGGAACATCATCGGGATGCCTGATTTTCTCCAGCGCACCGTTTCGAGCTTCATGACCCGCACGCCGAAAACCCTGCGGGTCGACGCGCTTGCCGTGGAAGCCCTGAGAATGTTCGATCGCTACAAGATCGACGACCTCATCGTGCTCGACCCCGAAGGCCGCCCCGTCGGTTTGGTCGACATCCAGGACATGCCGAAGATGAAGCTGATCTAGGCGGAGACCGTTTTTTAACTACAGCGACCGTGAACGGCTGTACCGCAACCGAGTCCATTCGAACCATTCCGATTTTACAGAAGACAACGAAGCGCTTTTCTGAAGAACAGTATCAAAGGGTACGTTGCGTACGTTCAACGCTAAGACCTCTGATATAGCGAAACTTGAGACACTTCGTTATCTTCTGTTGAATCTGCATTTGGATTTACGGGTCTGATTGAAGCTCCGCCATTCCATGCTTCTTTGCTTTAATATGAGCTCGTTCCGCAGGGCTTCATCCTCGTTCTTTACTCCGAGGGCTTGGCCCATCTAATCTGACCCTTGCTTATGCCAACTCCCGCCTTTTTCTACCAGGACCCGTTCCCGCTTGGTGCCGATGAAACCGAGTATCGCCTCCTCTCCAAGGAAGGCGTGAGCACCGCCACATTTGAAGGAAAGGAGATCCTCAAGGTCGATCCGGAAGCCATTTCCTTCCTCGCTCAAACCGCCCTGCGCGATACCTCGTTCCTGCTTCGGCACAAGCATCTGAAGCAAATCGCCGCCATTCTCAGCGATCCCGAGGCGAGCGCGAATGATCGCTATGTCGCTCTCACGCTACTGAAGAACGCCGAGGTCGCCGCCGAGGGAATCCTCCCCTTCTGCCAGGACACAGGAACGGCCACAATTGTCGCCAAGAAAGGCCAGCAGGTCTGGACCGTCGGCAACGACGCCGAGGCCATTTCCAAGGGAGTGTACGAGTGCTACACCAGGGAGAATCTCCGCTATTCACAGACCGCCCCCCTCGATATGTACGAGGAGGTCAACACCGGCACGAATCTCCCCGCTCAAATCGATATTTTCGCCACTGAGGGCTCCAAGTACGAGTTTCTGTTCGTCGCCAAGGGCGGCGGCTCCGCCAACAAGACCTATCTTTTCCAGGAGACCAAGGCACTTCTCAACCCGAAGAGCCTCGAAGCTTTCATCTGCAGTAAAATGCAGTTGCTCGGAACTGCCGCCTGCCCGCCCTATCATCTTTCCATCGTCATCGGCGGCACCAGCGCCGAAGCCTGCCTCAAGGCCGTCAAGATTGCCTCGACGAAGTACTACGACAGCCTGCCCACCACGGGCAATGCGCACGGTCGCGCCTTCCGCGACGTGGCCCTTGAGGAACGCATCCTCAAGCTCGCCCAAGAGAGCGGCGTCGGCGCCCAGTTCGGCGGCAAATATTTCGCCCTCGACGTGCGCATCGTCCGCCTTCCCCGACACGGCGCCAGTTGCCCCGTGGGCATCGGCGTGTCCTGCAGCGCGGATCGCAACATCAAGGGAAAGATCACCAAGGACGGCATCTTCGTCGAAAAGCTTGAGACCAACCCGGGCCAGTTCATCCCGGCGCACCTCCGCACGATCAAGGACGAGGGCATCGTCAAGATAGACCTCAACCGCCCGATGGACGAAATCCGCGCCGAGTTGAGCAAATATCCGGTCACCACCCGCATCTTGCTGAACGGCCCTGTGATCGTCGCCCGCGACATCGCCCATGCAAAACTCAAGGAGCGCGTGGATGCCGGCCAGGGTCTTCCCGAATATTTCAAGAAGCATCCGGTGTATTATGCCGGCCCCGCCAAGACGCCGAAGGGTTACGCCTCCGGTTCCTTCGGCCCCACGACGGCGGGCCGCATGGACAGCTATGTGGATCTCTTCCAGTCGCTCGGCGGCTCGATGGTGATGATCGCCAAGGGCAACCGCAGCCTCCAGGTCACCAACGCCTGCAAGAAGCACGGGGGTTTCTACCTCGGATCGATCGGCGGCCCCGCCGCTATTCTGGCGAAGGAGAATATTAAGAAAGTTGAGGTCATCGAGTATCCCGAACTCGGCATGGAAGCCATCTGGAAGATCGACGTGGTGGACTTCCCCGCCTTCATCCTCGTCGATGACAAGGGCAACGACTTCTTCGTGAACGCCTGCGGCGCCTGCCTGCCCCCAAAGAAATGAGCGGAGCTCATTTCGCTGTAAGCTTTAAGTTTCGAACGAAAGGCCGCCCCTGCGAGGGCGGCCTTTTTGCTGCTGCTTTCCGAAATAGGTAACCGACAGCCGATGGCCGAAAGCGGGCTCCACCTCCTCCCATCACAGCGGCGCGCTCAGGTCCAGCCATTCGGGATGAGCTTCCGCGTGAGCTGCAATCTCCTCAAGGATCTCTTCAATCGATGTGCGGGGTTTCCATTGCCACAGGCGCCTGGCTTTCGATGAGTCCAGCACAACCCAGGGCAGGTCAAAGGGGCGCGGTGTGGGATCGGACCCGACCGCCATGGGGCCGAAGCGTTGCATGCACCAGGCGGTCAGGAGTCGGAGCGACTTGGCCGAGGCCGCGCCGCCGCTTGCGTTCACGATGCGGTCCGCCACCGCCATGCGTGGGGCGAGGAGTTGCTGCTCGAGCATCGGAAGCAGGTCGCGCGGATTCAGGCAATCGCGCACTTGATGGCCAAACCCGTCAAAACCGATGTACTTGAGCGGACGTTTCCGCAGCCAGCAATTGATCCAGTAGGTGAAAATCCCCTGATCAGGCCGGCCAAACTGCCCGGCGCCGGCGAGCACGCCGCAGCGGTTGATGAACACCGGGAGGTTGAAAGATTCGCCGTATTCGAGAGCGAGCGCTTCGCTCGCGAGCTTGGTTGCGCCGTAAAGCGAAACGGGAGCCTGGGTTGAGAAGCTTTCATCGATGCCGGCCGGCGTAAGGCCGGGAGGCAACCTGGCTCCCTTGGCGGGGATATAGGCGCCGTCGTGCACTTCCACGGGCAGCGAGGCAAGAGGCGGGATGCTGTAAACCCTGCTCGTGCTCAGGAGAATGAATCCGCAGCGGTGCTGCTTGCAGAACTCAAGCACGTTGAGCGTTCCGGCAAGGTTGTGCTCGATAAGCTGGCGGGAGCTTGTGCGCCCGTCCACTCCTGCGAGCACGCTCGGATTCGCCGCCGCATCGATCACCCAGTCCACATGCGGAAGAACCTCGAGGTCGCTTGCCGCGCGCAGATCGCCATGAAACAGGCGCACACCCATGCGCTTGAGCTCGGCACGGTTCGCCTCGCTTCCGGGGCGGATGAAATTATCGAGGCCGCAAAGCTGATGTTCCGTGCCGCTTTCGACAAAGGCCCTGACGAGAGAACTGCCTGCAAAACCGCAAACGCCTGTGATTAGAATGCGCATGGGAGGAAGGGACGATTTGAAGGGGAGGCAGGAGGGGTGAAGCTAATACCTTGCATCTGATAGCTCGTGGCTTTCGAAAATCATTTCTTCTTGGCGGCTTCTACGTCGGCCTTTTTGCGGGCTTCCTCGTAGGCTTTTCGCTGCCTCATGCTGATGTCCAGCAGGTCGCTCACGAGCATCCGGGCCTCGCGTTCCTTCTCCTCGCGAGTCACGAGGGGCTTGATCTTGGCCGCGATGTCGTCCGCCTTCTCCTGGGGCGGCGCGGCGGCGGGAGAGTTGTTGGCAGCGACGGGTTGGACCGCTTTCGAACCTTCTATATTGCGCAAGCTCAGGGTCAGGCTTTCTCCATTCACCCGCACCACCGCCTCGTTCTTCTCCGGATTGCAGCTCAGGACCTCAATGGCGTCGACCTTCGCTCCCACGGCAAGCCAGCGGCTCTTTTTGGTGCTCGTTTCGGTCAGGCACACGTAGGTCTTGGATGCGATGATCGTGATGCCGGAGAGTTGCAGCGGACCGGCCTTATCCGCCGCTTTCGACTGCCCGGGTACGGGGAGGAAGGGCGAGTTCGCGGATATGGGTTCCGCCTGGCAGAGGCATGCGGAGGCGAGTAAACAGAAGCTGTACAGTCGGACAGTCGGACGGTTGGACGGTCGGACAGTCGGATAGTCGAAGACCAGAAGTCGATAAGATGACTGATGACTGGGAGAGGACATGACTTGCGTGAGGCGGGGGCGGCGATGTGCTCAGGACTTCGGACGGTTGTGCCAGGCTTCCACGATCTGGCGAATCGTCTCCTTGAGATTCACCGAGATATCCCAGGCGGGGTAATGGGAGCGCATCTTGCGAAGATCGGAATAATAGCAGATGTGGTCGCCGATGCGGTTCTGGTCCACGTAGGTGTAAACCTGTTTCTTCCCGGTGAATCCCTCGGTCATGTCGAATGCCTCGAGGACCGAGCAGGAGTTGGCCCTGCCGCCCCCGAGGTTGTAAACCTCTCCGAAACGGGGCGCCTGCACGAACGCGGCCATGAAGCGCGCCACGTCGAGCGAATGGATGTTGTCGCGCACCTGCTTCCCCTTGTAGCCGAAAAGCCGGTACTCCTTGCCCTCGAGATTGCATTTCACGAGGTAGCTCAGGAAGCCGTGCAGCTCGACTCCGCTGTG
>JBAZHQ010000250.1:0-6749 GCA_041652235.1 Opitutaceae bacterium
GTGCTCAGCAACAAACACGGCCCCTCGTGCCGGCGTGTTTGCGAACATCTGGGCATCGGTCCTCTGTTGAAGGGAGTCTTCGGCGCCAGGGATACCCCTTGGATCAAGCCCCAGCCGGAATTCACATCCCACGTTCTCTCCCGGCTGGGCGCAGAGGCGCGAAGCACCCTGATGATCGGCGATTCGCCGTTCGACGTGCAGGCGTCCCTCAACGGAAATCTTGCGGCATGCTGGTGCGTTACCACCGGCACACACAGTGCGGATCAGCTTTTTCAAGCGGGTTCAAACCGGGTTTTTTCCGATCTGTGGGCGTTGCAGGAAGAACTGGAAAAAACACCCTGACCTTGGGCCAGGTGTGGCAATCCGCCCTTGCTTTCGGCGTAATCAAAGGCTCACTAAGCGGCAAATCTTCCCATTGAATTAGCTTCATGGCCGACCTGATCTCACGACTTCTCGATCCCTCCCGTATTCTGCTCAACATGCGGAATCCCCAGAGGACGAATGCGCTTCACGAACTGGCCGAGCTGTTCAATGGGAATCCCGATGTGACCAGTTTCGACGGATTCTACCGTGAACTGCTGGCCCGCGATCGCCTCGATACGACCTGCCTGGGCAACGGAGTCGCGCTGCCCCATGCGCGCACCGAGCACGTGAAGACCATTGTCATGGGCGTTGGGCGCAGCGAGAAGGGTATATTGTTCGGAGAGGCAAAGGAGCCCGTGCACCTCCTCTTCATGCTCGGCACTCCCAAGACAAAGCCCGGAGATTATCTCCAGGTTGTCAGCTCGCTGTGCAAGCTCCTCAAGGTTCCCGCCAACATGGAAGCCTTCCTCACGGCTCCGACTCCCGAGGCCTTTATCGCCGCGGTCGTGGCCGCGGAACGAAAACTCAATCCATCCTGATAGGCGGGGCTTTTGCGTGGGACGGGTTCGGAAGCTTGCCACCGGGTTTGCCATGTCCACTTTACTGGGGATGGCATGATAAGCTCCTTCATCTTTAGCGACGGTCGTCTGGTGGGGCGGGACCTTGAACTCGAGGCTCTTCGACTCGTCGTGGCCGACAAGGGACTGATGGTCTGGGTGGACCTCAGCCAGCCCGACGGCGATGAGGTCAAGGCGATCCTGGATTCCACGTTTCATTTCCATCCCCTGACGATCGAGGACTGCGAAGCGCCCAGCTCTCTCCCCAAGATCGAGGACTACGATGAGTACCTTTTTCTGGTGACCCACGGTGTCGATTTCTCCCGTTCGGAGAAGTTCAGCACGACCGAGCTCAGTCTCTTTCTGGGAAAGGACTTCCTGGTCACCTTCCACCACAAACCGCTGAAATCGGTCGCGGATGTGGTAGATCGCTGCCAGAAGGGAGTACAGATAGCCCGCGGCTCCGACCGTCTCGCGCACATGATTCTCGATGGGCTCGTGGACCATTACCAGCCTGTCACCGAGGCGTTCCGTGCCGAGTTGGATGAGATCGAGGATGCGGTGCTCTCGCCTGACGATACCAATCTGACGTCGAAGCTCATCGAAGTGCGCAACGACATCTCAAATCTGCGCCAAGTCATACGGCCCCAGCGCGACGTGGTCGGGAAGCTGGCGCGTGGCGACAACAAGATGATCCGAAGCCTGATGCTGCCCTATTTCCGCGATCTGCGGGACAACCTGACCCGCATCGATGAGACCGCCGCGAACTTCTCCGACCAGCTTCTGATCTCCTTCGATCTCTATCTGAGCAAATCGTCCTTCCAAGCCAACGACGGCATCAAGGCTCTCACCGCCCTCACCGCCATCTCTCTCCCGGCGACCGTGGTCGGAAGCTGGTATGGCATGAATTTCGTCCACATGCCCGAGCTGCAGGGTCCTTACAGCTATTACGTGGTGGCGTCCTTGACGCTCCTTTGGACCTTGTTCACCTGGCGCTGGTGCAAGCGCCGCGGCTGGATCTGACAGCGCATGATCACGACGCTGCTTTATCGCGATGCAAGGTTCGCCGGAAAGGATCCTTCCCCGGAGTCCCTTGCAGCGCTCTGCGCCGAACCGGGTGTCATGCTATGGGTCGATCTGTCCGAGCCGACGGATGAGGAAATCGAGCTGGTTCTCGACAAGACGTTCCAGTTCCATCCGCTCGCGATCGAGGACTGCGTGGCGGACACGCCTTTCCCCAAGCTCGAGGACTACGACACCTATCTCTATTTCGTGATGCACGCGGTCGATTATACGAAGACCGAGCATTTCACGACGACCGAGCTGGATCTGTTCCTGGGCAGGAATTTTCTGATCACCTTCCACCGCAAGCCGCTCAAGCCGGTGCAGGCGACGCTGGAGCGATATCTGCGCTCCTCGAGCACGACGGTCCGCGGGCCGGACCGCTTTGCGCACCAATTGCTCGACATGATGGTGGAGGCCTACAAACCGGCGCTGCGCGAACTTCAGGGCGATCTGGACAAGCTCGAGTCGGACTCCCTGGGCAATATCACCCCGAGGGAATTGTTTCCCCGCATTCTTGCGCTGAGAAAGGAGCTTTCCGCCCTCCGGCAGATCGTGCGTCCGCAGCGCGAAGTGATAGGAGAACTGGTGGGCGGAAAGACGAAGTTCATCCGCCCCGTGATCGTTCCTTATTTGCGCGATCTAGCGGAGGAACTTGCCCGCATCGAAGCTCAGGCGAGCTCCTGGTCGGAGCAATTGATTCTCTCGTTTCGCGTCTATCTCAACAGATCCGGGCATGAGGCTAACATGGGCATCAAGGTGCTCACGGCCATCACGGCGCTTACGATACCCGTTCTCGTCATCGGCGCCTGGTATGGCATGAACTACAAACACTTCCCCGAGCTCGACAAGTGGTGGGGCTACCCCATGGCCATGATCGCGATGGTGGGAGGGACCGTCGGGATGCTTTGGTTCATGAGAAAGAAGCGCTGGCTCTGATGGGCCGGCTGGAAACCGCCCCAGTCAAAACACGATCCGTTGTAACCACGGAACACACTGATCACACGGAAGATACACTAGAAACTGAACGAAGAGATCCGATGCAAGGTCTTGGTTCCCTTCCGTGTTGTCCGTGTGTTCCGTGGTTAAAAGGTTCTTTCCGATCGGTTTCTGGGTTTGCGGGAATCTGCGGCATTGACCGGACGAGCACGCCAGGCAGAGCATTATGACGCGTATGCAACTTAACTTTCCCTCAGGCGACTTCGCCGGTTATATCTTCGATTGCGATGGCACGCTCATCGACTCGATGCCCGTGCATTACCTCGCCTGGGATGCGGCCCTCCGTAAAAATGGACTCAAGGAACCCTTGAATAAGGACCTGTTTTATTCGCTCGGGGGAGTCCCGACGAAGAAGGTGGCCGAGCTGCTCGGCAAGCACTACAAGCTGAGCATCGATCCGGACAAAGTTTTTCACCTCAAGGAGGAGCTTTTCGTCGATATGCTCCCCAACGTGAAATTGATCGCGCCCGTGGTGGATTATGCCCGGCGAGTGGCCTTGAAACACCCGGTGAGCGTTGCCTCTGGCGGACCCCGCCTGGTTGTGCAACGTTCCCTGGAACTCGCCGGTCTGGCGGATCTTTTCAAGATTGTGGTGACCGCCGACGATGTGGTGCACGGAAAACCCTCTCCCGACATGTTTCTACTGGCTGCCAAGCTCATGGGAGTGAAGCCGGAAGAATGCCTCGTGTTCGAGGATGCCGAACCGGGAATCCAGGGTGCGCTCGCCGCAGGCATGCAAGTGGTGCACGTGCCCAGCCGCCGCACCGAGGCGGCGTAATTGCAGTGGTGCTGTCGCACTCGGTGGCCGCGAAGCGGCCTCGGTCGCACCGAGGCGCCTCCGTCGCCACAGAGGCCGCTCTGCGGCCACCGTGTGCGCAATTGCGCACCACTGTCCGACAGTCCCCCTTACGCTCTCACCATCCCCCCTTCCGTGTAGTTCGTGTAATCCGTGGTTAAAATGGATCGTGGTTCAGTTTGCGTACTGTGGCTCTGTCGTTACGATGCAGGCTTACCCCCAAACCAGATATTCCATGAAAAAATACATCGTTGAATTCATCGGGACCTTCTTTCTGGTCCTCACTGTTGGCATGGCAGTCCGCAACGGATCCGACTTGGCGCCCATCGCCATCGGCTCGTCCCTCATGGTGATGATTTTTGCCGGCGGCCATGTTTCCGGCGGGCACTTCAATCCGGCGGTTACCCTGGCGGTATGGCTGCGCGGCAAGTGCGATGCGAAGGATGTGATCCCCTATTGGATCGCCCAGCTTGCAGCCGGCGTCCTTGCGGCGCTGATCGTAGTGGCGATCACCGGCAAGCCCGCGCTCGGCGCGGCGTCGCATGACGTGGGACCGTCTCTGGTCGTCGAGTTTCTCTACACCTTTGCCCTGGCCTGGGTGGTCCTCAATACCGCCACCGCCAAGGGCACTTCCGGGAATTCCTTCTATGGGCTGGCCATCGGCTTTACCGTCCTCGTGGGCGCGATCTCCGTCGGCAAGATTTCGGGTGGAGCTTTCAACCCTGCCGTCGGCCTCGGCGTAACGGTGATGGGACTCGAAAAACTGAGCCAGTTAGGCATCTATGTCGTCGCCGACATGCTTGGAGGTGCCATTGCGGCCCTGGCGTTCAAAGCAACACACGAAGTCGGAGAGTGAGCAGACGGAGTTTTTTCCCGTCACTCAGCCCAGATGCATCCGCTTTCTGCCCTCCCCGAGGGCAGAAAGGCGACGTCGTTGCGGACCCCAAGTGAAACCCGAAGCCTTTTGTATCGAGCACAGGCCTTAAGAAATCAACAATCAGCAGGCCCCTCTTGGATCAAATTCTCGGGTCAATTTGCCGATTCGATTCGGTTTGATAACATTTCTGATCCACGCAAATCGGTGCGAATTTGGGATAGAACTGGTGCCGGTTCTCCCTAGCGTGAGAACCGGCACATGCGTACCTTATACTCTATCTGCCTAGTGTTTCTGTTCGGTTTTTGGGTTGAGGCTTGTGCTGCCGAAGAACGCATCGAGGTCGGGGTTTTGACACTCGATGTGCACATTTCCCGTACGGCGGTGTTGTTTCACGTGGTCGATCAGCTGTCCGAGTGGAGTTACTACAGCCATCGGCAGTATGGTCGAGCGTACGCTCCCTTGTCCGATGCCGATCGAGCGATGCTAGAAAGACACAAGACGATTCGAACAAAACATTCTTGGGGCGAGGGGCTTGAGCAGACGTTTTATTCACCACTTGCGATGGATGAGGCGCTATCGAACGGAATCGCGAAAGGTTGGCTGACAACGAATGAAGCGGTAACGGAGCGCGAGGTGCTACTGCACTTCGCACCTCGTATAGAAACGTTGTTTACTACGCAGTCCGCTTCGCTGGTCGCGTTTCGCGAGAAACTGCGTTGCGAACTGGCGGCGCGATCCGATCTAATTGAGCAATTTGCGAGGTTCACCGGCACGTCGTCGATTCTTGTGGAGGTTTACCTGATTCCCAACCCGGATGAGAAAAACATGGGCGGCGGGTACAACGGTGGGCGCGTGACCGTGGAAGTACCCACCAAAGCGGACGCGATTCCGACTACGCTACATGAGCTATTCCATGTGTTCCTAAAAACCAAAGAGGCCGAAATTGAAGCCGCGGCTGCTAGCGCCGCCGGGTTAGACTCGGAGGCACTAAATGAAGGACTCGCATACGCTTTTTCTCCCGGGCTTGTTCACAATGGGTCCGTCACGGCAGATCCGTTGGCAAAAACCGTCCGCGACGGATTCGCCGCAGGAAATCCTTTTAGCGACAAGTTCACGTGCCACAATCGCTATGCACTTTCGCTTCGTCCGTTGTTGCAGGCCGCTTTAGCGGACGAGCGACAAACGCTTGGCACCTTCCTGCCACGTGCCGTAGACGTTTGGCGGGCGCTGTTGGAAGTAGAAAAAGCTCGTGAGGGCATCCAATCCTCGGAGTTGCGGGTTGTGACAATGATCCGGCTTTACCGCCGGGACTCACCAGAACTGCCTGACTACGTCAAGAAGGGGAACTCTCAACAACAGATGGATACCGAGTACTTCATCGCCTGCAAGGAATGGGTGGCCGGGACGTATCGCCAGATGAGAGAATTCTACAACCGCGCCAGCCATGAGATCCTTTTCACGGCAGCAGGGCATCCCGATGTAAAGGGACACCTCAATGGCCTCACTGTTAGTAGCGGCGACGGCACCTTTCAGGCCTACGGTCTTCAGATTGCAGCTGCAGACCGGGAGAAGATCGTGCCTGACGTTGCTTATGGCATAAAGCCGGTCAACGCCAACGAGACTTATCGTTGGCAGGTATCCGCAGAATTTGCTCCGGTGCGACTGATGGACTGACTTTGAAGTTGGTCGATCCTATGATGGGCAGGCTGCTGATTGTTGATTTTGATACTTTCTACCGGCTCAAGAACAGCGAGGAAGCGAAGAATCACAGGGATCGAGCTTCGTTTCTTCGCTTCTTTGCAGTTCAAAAACAGTCTGCTCAGCTTCCGGCCGCGTGGCGGTGGCTTTCGGCGTAATGGCGCGTTTGCTCGATCAAGAAGTCGAGAGCGGGGGCGGGCGTTCCTTGCCAGAGGGCCATGACCTGGAGGCGGTCGAAACCGTCCAGGGGAAGGACGCGCACTCCCACGCGCCGAGCTTGCTGGGCAGACGGCGCGAGCCCGACACCCAGCCCGTATCCGCTGGATACGTAGGCGACGAGAGAATCCAGGGAGCTGGCGACGATGGACGGAGTCCAGACGACTTTTCTGGCCTTCAG
>JBAZHQ010000251.1:0-6718 GCA_041652235.1 Opitutaceae bacterium
AATTTGAGATCCGACAACACCCGCCCTGCCTGGCCTCCGCCTTCGCCGGCTGCTAACCGACTGGCTTTCCGCGCGTGTTCAACCGCACGGTGGAGGTTTGTGATGCGTTACCGCAGCGCAACTGTGGCCGATTCTCACGGCCTTCCCCGTTGTCTTGAGCGAGACAAAGAACGACGAACGAGGCGGACTTCAAGATTCGCGCCGCCGCGATGCAATACGAATCTTCGCGCAATCCTCACAGCACCATGATGCATTTCTTGTCATCTCCGCTCGCAGGAAGATCATGCACCCGGTCGCCTAATAGGTCGAATAATACTTCCCATCGTCATATCCGGATTCTTTGATATGTTGCTTGCAATCCTTCTATTCTTCCCTATTTGATGCACTGTTTAACCGCCCTTCTCCTATGACCTCATCCACGACACCCGCAGTCCCCTCGCTCGTCGCTCTCGACGAGTTGTGCCGCTCACGCATCGCTGTCATCGACGGAGCGATGGGTTCATTGATCCAGACCTACAAGCTTCAGGAGGTGGATTATCGGGGCGCGCGCTTCAACTTCCACCCCCACGATCTCAAGGGGAACAACGATATTCTGAACCTCACTCGCCCCGACCTGATCGAGGATATCCATCGCCAGTATTTCGAGGCCGGCGCCGACATCACGAAGACGAACTCGTTCAACGCCACGACGATTTCCCAGGCCGACTACCAGACCGGGCCTGCCGTCGTGGATATCAATCTCGCAGCCGCAAGGCTCGCCTCTTCCGCCGCGCGCAAGGCCGAGGCCGCGTCCCCCGGGAGGCGCTGCTTCGTCGCGGGCTCCATCGGCCCTCTTAACCGCATGCTCTCCATGTCGCCCGACGTGGACCGGCCCGAATACCGCGCCGTGACCTGGCAGCAGGTGGTGGATGCCTACGCGGAACAGGTCCGCGCCCTGATCCAGGGCGGCGCGGACGTGCTCCTGATCGAAACCATCTTCGACACGCTCAACGCAAAAGCCGCCCTCTTCGCCATCGGTCAGGTCTTCGATGAGCTCGGGCTTCGCTTGCCCGTCATGGTCAGCATGACGATCACCGACGCCTCCGGGCGCACCTTGTCGGGTCAGACCCTCTCAGCCTTCTACACCAGCATTCGCCACGCGCGTCCGTTCTCCGTGGGCATCAATTGCTCCCTGGGAGCTCGCCAGATGCGCCCCTACATCGAGGAGTTCTCCTCCGTCGCAGATTGCCGCATCTCCTGCCATCCGAACGCGGGTCTCCCAAATGCCTTCGGCGGCTACGACGAGACGCCCGACCAGATGGCAGCCACCCTCGCCGAGTTCGCGTCGTCGGGACTGGTCAACATCGTGGGCGGCTGCTGCGGCTCGACGCCGAAGCACATTCGCGCCATCGCACAAGCCGTGAAGGGATTGCAGCCACGCGCCATCCCCGAGCGTGCGTCATCCCTCCGCCTGAGCGGCCTGGAATCCCTCCAACTCGCCTAAGCCCACACGCGCCATGTCGGACCTGCCCATCGTCTCCTCCCCTCTCGCCGAGGTCGTTCGCCGCGGACGCCACGTCGTCACGCGCTTCCTCGTTCCCGCCAGCGTGCTCAGCACTTGCCATGTAAATGGCGGACTCCGCAAGGACCTTCGCACGGTCGTCAATCATCAGAGCTGCGAGCCGGTCAAACACCACGAGCGTTTCGACTTCATCGTCTCCCTCGGGCAGGCGGGATACCAAAAGCATGTCTGCGAGGAACTCGGCCTCGATGCCGCATCCACAGCAGTGATGGGCACCGCCGCCGCCATGCAGTACCTCGGAGTGGTCACACGCTCCTGGGCTGATCTCTCCGTGACCGCCATCGTCACCGCCGGAGTGAGCGGCAACGCGGGCTGCGCCGGCGATGCCGCCAGTTACGACGAATCCAACGGCTCCTGGGTGCGCACGACTTCCGAGCCCTCCAAGGCTCCCGGCACCCACAACGGAACGATCAACACCCTGCTTCTCTTTTCCTCCCCGCTCTCGGACAGCGCCCTCGCCCGCACAGCCATGACCATGACCGAGGCGAAGACGAGCGCGCTGATCGAACTCGCGATAGGCAGCAGGAGCTCCTGGCGCCTCGCGACCGGCACGGGCACCGACCAATATGCCATCGCCGCGCCGCAGGAAGGATCGCAGTTGCGCACCTGGACGGGCAAGCACACCAAAGCCGGGGAACTTGCGGGCCGCGCCGTGCGCGAAGCCACGCTCGAGGCGCTGCGGTGGCAAAACGGCCTCGAGCCCAGCTACACCCGCTCGCTTTTCCACGCGCTGGGACGTTTCGGTGTCACCGAGGAGAAATTCAAGCCGGCCATGGAGCGCCTGCTCGACGAGAAGGCGTATCAACTTCTGAAGGACAACTGGAATCCCGTCATCTACGAACCCCAATTGGCGGCCGCAGGCTACGCCTTCTCCGCCGTGCTCGATCGCATCCTCTGCGGCACGCTCAGCCCTTCCTCGGCTGGTGAAAGCATCATCCATCAGGCGGCGCTGATGGCGGCGGGTCTCGCCGGAAAACCGGAGGCCTTCGCCCAATTCCGCTCGGATCTCATCCCCCATTTCCCAACAAATATCGACGGAAGCGCCGAATCCCTTCTCCCCGCCGCCGCCGAACTCGCCTTCCGCGCCGTCGCACTCGGCTGGCAGCGCAAATGGCAGGACTGAGGAACCGGCAACCAAACGAACCAACCAATTTTAACCACGGATCACACGGAATACACGGAAGCCCATCTAGATAGTAGGAGATTGAGAAAGTCAGTTAGCAGGTATTCCGACTCACCCCTTACACCTCTTACGCTCTTACACCTTACGCTCTCACAATCCCCCATCCGTGTGCTCAGTGTGTTCCGTGGTTAACCCGGATCGAGTTCCTGAGTTTTCAATAAATCCATGCTTCCGCTTTCAGACGCCTTTCAGTCCACCGCCTCCGAGTTGCTCGGAGTGCTCACGCCGCAATTCTGCGTGTGGGCTGCCATCGGCATCGGCATCGACGCCCTGATAGGCGATCCCGTCTTCGCCTGGCACCCGGTCCGCCTGCTGGGCCGTCTGCTCGGCGCCTACGAAGCCCTGCTCTTCCGACTCCGCCTCAACGGTTACCTCGGCGGATGCCTGCTCTTTCTGCTCCTGACCGCGACCGTTCTGCCTCTCTGCTTCGCCGTTCTGACGGCCGCCCGGGCGATCCATCCTGTGCTCTTCCATCTTGGCGCGGGCTTCGTGATCTGGATCTGCATCGCGCTGCGAGACCTCATCGCCCACGGCGAACGCATCGCCCGGGCAATCGCTCGCAACGATCTGCCCGGCGCCCGCAGGGCCATCTCAATGCTCGTCGGTCGCGACACGGACAAGATGGACCTGCCCGCCTGCGGACGCGGCGCCGTCGAGAGCCTCAGCGAGAACCTGGTGGACGGCGTGCTTTCCCCCCTCGCCTTCGCCCTTGTCCTGGGTCCGCTCGGCGCCGTCCTCTACAAAATCGTGAGCACCATGGACAGCATGGTCGGCTACAAGAGCGATCGCTACCTTCGCTTCGGCTGGTGCGGCGCCCGCCTCGACGATCTGACGAACTTCCTGTTCGCGCGCTGGAGTTTTCTGCTCCTCACAGGTTTCGCTTTCGTCCTTCCCGGTTTTCACGGACGCAAGGCCTGGTGCGTCGGCCGAGCCTTTCATGCCTTCGTGCCCGGCCCCAACAGCGGTTGGCCCGAGGCGACTACGGCCGGCGCCCTCGGCGTCCGCCTCATCGGTCCCCTCTACAAAAACGGTTCCCTCGTCTGCAACCTCTGGATCGGCGATGCAGCCGACCCCGAAGGCGCGACCCCACGGCACATCCGCCGCACTTACCTGCTCTTGATCCTCTCCACAGCCGTCACCTTCGCTCTGGGAGCCTTCCTCTCCCATGCGTTGCACCCATAACCTTTGGAACCACGATTCTTTTTAACACGGAGATCACGGAGTGCACGGAGTTCCAAGCCAAAATCCTTATCCCTTGTATCCCTTCCATCCCTGTTAATTTCCTCCGCGACTATCAGCTTCCGTATTATGAGCACCCATTCCGCCTCCTCTTTCCTCGTCATCGGCGAGCGCACCAACATCACCGGTTCGCCCAGGTTCGCCAAGGCCATCAAGGCCGCCGATTGGGACGCCGCCCTCGAAATCGCCTGCCAGCAGGTTGAAAACGGCGCCTCGGTCATCGATATCAACGTTGACGAGGCCCTGATCGACGGCGAGGCCACGATGGTCAAATTCCTCAACCTCATCGCCGCGGAACCCGATATCGCCCGGGTTCCCGTGATGCTCGACAGTTCGAAATGGAGCGTGCTCGAGGCGGGTCTCCAATGCCTGCAGGGCAAGGGCATCGTGAACTCCATCTCTCTCAAGGATGGCGAGGAGGAGTTCATCCGCCGCGCCCGCAAGATTCACCGCTACGGCGCCTCCGCCGTCGTCATGGCCTTCGACGAGAAGGGACAGGCCGCGACGCGCGACGAAAAGGTGCGCATCTGCACCCGCGCCTACAAGATCCTCACCGAGCAGGCGGGCTTCCCCCCCGAGGACATCATCTTCGATCCCAACGTCCTCACCGTCGCCACCGGCATGGAGGAACACAATAACTACGCCGTCGATTTCTTCGAGGCCACCCGGATCATCAAGGAAACGCTCCCGCACTGCCGCGTCTCCGGCGGCCTCTCCAACGTGTCGTTCTCCTTCCGTGGCAACAACCCGGTGCGCGAGGCGATGCACACTGTTTTCCTCTATCACGGCATCCGCTCCGGGCTGGATATGGCCATCGTCAACGCCGGCATGCTCGGCGTGTTCGAGGAAATCCCCGTCGAACTGCGGGACCTCGTCGAGGACGTGCTGCTCAACCGGCGCCCCGACGCCACCGACCGCCTCATCGCCTACGCCGAGGAGTTGAAGGCTTCCTCCGCCTCGCGCTCCGGCGCCCAGGGTTCCGGGTCCATGTCAACCGAATCCCAGGCGAAAGCCGCCGCCCTCGACGCATGGCGCTCAGAGCCGGTTGGCAAGCGCCTCAGTCATGCCATGGTCAAAGGCATCGATTCCTTCGTGGAAGCCGATGTCGAGGAGGCCCGCGGCCTGTATCCGCGTCCTCTCGATATCATCGAAGGGCCTCTTATGGACGGCATGCGTGTCGTCGGCGATCTCTTCGGAGATGGAAAGATGTTCCTCCCCCAGGTCGTGAAATCGGCCCGCGTGATGAAGAAGGCCGTCGCCTATCTGACTCCCTTCATGGAGGCGGAAAAACTCAGGAAGCAGAAGCTAGAAGCCGGAGGCCAGAGGCCAGAAGACGGAAGACGGAAGCCAGAGGCCGGAGGCCGGAAGCCGGAAGCCAGAGGCGAGCCCCGCATCCTGCTGGCCACGGTCAAGGGCGACGTCCACGACATTGGCAAGAACATCGTCGGCATCGTTCTCGCCTGTAACAATTACGAGGTGATCGATCTCGGCGTGATGGTGCCTTGCGACAGGATCATCGCCGCCGCCCGCGAGAAACAGGTGGATGCTATCGGCCTCTCCGGCCTCATCACGCCCTCCCTCGATGAGATGGCGCATGTCGCCCGCGAGCTTAAGCGCGCCGGCCTCACAGTGCCGCTCCTCATCGGTGGCGCCACAACCAGCACAGCCCACACCGCTGTCAAGATCGCCCCCGAATATCCGCACGGCGTCTTCCATGTGCTCGATGCTTCCCGCGTGACCAACGTCGTCAGCGCTTTGCTTTCACCCGAGCAAAAGCCCGTCTTCGTGGCCGAGACACAGGCCAAGCAGGAAAAACTGCGCTCGGATTTCGAGGCCCGGCAAGGGCAGCGCCGCCTGATCTCCCTCAGCGCAGCTCGCGCCGACCGCACTCCCATCGACTGGGCGAGTTCCGACATTCCAAAGCCTGAATTCTTCGGTGCCAAGGTGCTCGATCCCGTGCCGCTCGATGAGATCGTGCCCTTCATCGACTGGGGTCCGTTCTTCAGCGCCTGGGAGATCCACGGACGCTTCCCCGAGATTCTCAGCGATCCCAAGGCGGGCGCCGAAGCCACCAAGCTCTTCAACGACGCCCAAGCCATGCTAAAGCATCTTGTGGCCGGGAAACGCATCACCGCAAAGGCCGTCTTTGGCTTCTGGCCCGCCAACGCCGTGGGCGACGACGTGGAAGTCTACGCCGACGAAAGCCGCTCTCGCGTCGTCTCCGTCTTCCACTTCCTGCGGCAGCAGCTGGAAAAGCCCGCAGACCAGCACCATCATTCGCTCGCCGATTACATCGCCCCTCGCGACAGTGGACGGATCGATTACCTCGGCGGCTTTGCCGTGACCGCAGGTCATGGCATCGATGCTCTCGTGGCCGAACACAAGGCGCACCACGACGACTATTCCGCCATCATGCTTCAAGCCCTGGGCGACCGCCTCGCCGAAGCGCTGGCCGAGCTGATGCACAAACGAGCTCGCGAAGCCTGCGGATTTGGCCGCAGCGAAGCGCTCTCCATGAGCGACATCATCCGCGAGAAATACCGCGGCATCCGCCCCGCCCCCGGCTATCCCGCCTGCCCTGAGCACACCGAGAAAGGCGCGCTCTTCGCCCTCTTGGGAGCCGAAGCCGCCACCGGCATATCCCTTACTGAAAGCTACGCTATGCACCCCGCGAGCAGCGTCAGCGGCTTCTACCTGAATCACCCCGATTCAAAGTATTTCGCCGTCGGCAAGCT
>JBAZHQ010000252.1:0-6699 GCA_041652235.1 Opitutaceae bacterium
CGCCTACGTTGGCGGGCTTCTGGCGGATGAGATCGTTGAGTAATTCAGGAGTGAGCGCGCCTCCATTCAACTGGAGCGCCTTGCGCTGGCTGTTGACGGGCGCCTCCGTAAGAAGCTCCATGGGCACAGGCTCCAGTTTCTGCCTGCTGAGCATGCGAAGGAAGACGAGGAACAGGCCGGCGGCGGCGGCAACCGCGAGATAGCGGCTTCCGACGGAGAGCCAGGACTGAATGCGCGTTTCGCTCTGGAGCGATGCCATCTGCTGGGTGACGGGCTCCTCCGTGAAGGGCACTTCCTGGAGACTCACCATGGCTTCGGGGCTTTGGTTCGGGGCCAGCTTGAGTCCAAGGGCATTGATCACGATATGGCGCAGAGCCTGGAGTTCCTCAGGCGTGCGAGGCTGGGCCGCGGGTTTCGTGCCGGCGGGAGCCGTGGCGGGCGGAGGAACCATGCGCTGGGCGATGAAAACCGCCGCGCTCATGTTTTTCACCGCACCCGGATTGCGCACGATGTTGGTGAGTGTGCGATTGATCTCGTAATTGGTGTTCTGGGTCTTGCGCGTCGTCTCAGTGACATTCATGGGACGGGCCGCCTGCTCTTGCGAATTGCCCGCGCCCGGAACGTTCGCGGAAATGCCAGTCTGGCCTCCGGAACGCGCCTCGGAGGAATTGGTCGAATCGTCGGTTGTGGACTGCGTGCGCACGACCTGCCCCTCGGGATCGAAGCGCTCCTGGGTAAGCGTCGTGCTCTCGGTCTCGATTTCCGCCGAAACGCGCACAACGACCTGTCCATGACCGAGCACGGGAAGCAGCATGGTCTCCACTTTCTTGGCAAGATAGTCTTCGAGCTGCTGCTTGAAACGCATCTGGCTCGAGGCGGTTCCCAATAAAGGGTCCTGCTTGAGATCTTCGGAAAGCACGCGCCCCTTGTTGTCAACCACGGCCACCTGATCGGGCTGGAGGCCCTGCACGGCGTTGGCGACGAGATGACGGATGGAGTTGACCGCCTCGGTCTCAAGGCTGGTCTTGGAGAGTTCAATGAACACCGACGCTGTGGGCTTGATGCCCTGGTCGGTCAGTAGGAGGCGGTTCTCGGGCTGCACGATCATCACCCGCGAGGAACGCACGCCGTCGAGCTGGTTGATGGTGCGGGCAAGCTCACCCTGGAGCGCTCTAACGTAGTTGGTGCGCTGCACAAAGTCGCTGAGCCCAAATTGCCCCTTGTCGAAAATTTCAAAACCCACCCCGTCGCCTGTCGGGATTCCCTTGGCGGCCAATTCCATCCTCATGCGGTAAACATTCTCCGAGGGCACGTAAACGGTGCTGCCGCCATTCGCGATCTTGTGCGGGATATTCTGGGCCTGCAACTGGCTGATGATGGCGGCGGAATCCTTCTCGGACAAACGACCGTAGAGCAACTGGTAGTCGGGCTGCCGCGACCATACGACGAGAGCCACGAGACCGCCGATCACGGCGACTGCCGCGACAATGAGTGATACCCTCTGGTTGAGCCCGAGATGCGTCCAGAGATTGAGAAGAGATTGGCCGAAATCTTTCACGGTGAGAAGTTCAGTTGGGGTCGTCTAGAAAGCGTTAAACGGGAAGGCGCATCAGTTCCTGGTAGGAATCGACGAGCTTGTTGCGGACTTCGACCATCAGGGTGAAGGCAACGGAGGCCTCCTGCATGGCGATTACAGATTGGTGCAGTTGGTCGTTCTGCCCGAGCAGAACCTGCTTTGAAAGGTCCTTGGCCTCGATCTGCTTGGCGTTGACCGACTGGATCATGTTCTCGAACAGGTTGGTGAAGCCTGCTTCCTGAGTCTGGGTCGTGCCACCGATCCCGGCCGCCTTGAGGGCCTCCGGCACGTCGATGGGCTTCGCTGCATCTGCAATCATGTTGTTGGGAATCTTGCCGAAGAGCGAGGGGTTCAATCCGCCGATGGATCCGATGAGAGACATGGTGAAATTCGTTTAAGGTGACAAAAACCGGGCATTACTTGCCGATCTCCAGGGCCTTCATCGCCATCTGGCGAGCGTTTCGCACCACGCTCAGGTTCGCCTCGTATGAACGCGTGGCGCCGATGAGATCGACCATTTCATAGGCCAGATTCACGTTGGACATCGTGACCATGCCGCTTGAGTCGGCGTCCGGATGCTGGGGATCGAAGACCCTCTGGCCGGGTGTCTGGTCCCGTTGAATGCCGGAAATATGAACACTTTGCAGACTCGGGCCGAGTTGCTCGCCCGATGCGCCCAGGTGGTGGACGAGTTCCGTTTCGAAGGACACGATTTGACGCTGGTAGGCTTTGCCATCGGGGCCACGGGTGGTCTGGGCGTTGGCAATATTCTGGGCCACAATGTCGAGTCTCATCTTCTGGGCGCTGAGGGCGCTCGAGGAGACATCGATTCCTGAAATCAGATTCATGGCAGATTAGGTTTCGAAAAGTTTGACTGTGACGCCTAAGTGGAGCGCCCGGTGATCGCCATGCGCAACTGCTTGATATTTGCGCTCACAAGATCCGTGAGATATTCGTAATCGACTGTGTTCTTGTTCATCTCGAGAAGCTCGCGTTCCATTTCCACCGTGTTGCCGTCGGGACGCGTGCTTTGGGCAAACTGATCCTCGGCTAGGCGCGGTTGAAGCGAACTGATTGCAGCCCCCTTGGCGCCGGACATGAAACGAGAACGCAATTCGCTGGAGAAGTCGGCCGCGATATCGAGACGCCGATAGCTTGGAGTTTCGGCGTTGGCTATGTTCGATGCGATCGCCTGCTGGCGCAGCACCGATGTGTCGAGTAGTTTTCGAGCCAACTGATATGTGTCGGACTGGAAAATCGGGTCAATCATGCTCCTGCTAGCAAAGCAACGAGGGTGCCACAGCGACGATGCCTACCTTATCATATTTATCCGCACGCATTTAAAATTTTTGAGAAACCTGCACTCGATGAAACTGAGCTCGCGGATGCAGTGTGCGGACTAAAAACGGCAGAATTTGCCGCCCCTATTTGCTTTTCGAAGATCCGAACATGTCGCATCCGATCGCTACGAGACAAACAATCGACCTGCTCCATTGCCTTTTGTCGTGGTCGTGCATCGATTCCAGAGCTCAACCATCGGGACGGTTCTTGAGATTCATAAGAGCCTGTGCCAGAGTTGTTCGATCAAGTGTTGTTATCTCCTTCAGCCAAGGGAAAATAGTCCGATACTTAGTGGATCTCATCATGATCAGGGACAGCGATTACGAATTCATCCGTAAACTCGTTTACGAACGCAGCAGAATTAATTTAGGACCGGATAAGCGTGAGCTTGTCACAGCGCGCCTGAACAAGCGGCTGCGCGCTACGGGAATCCCGACGATTTCCGACTACTGCAAGTACATCAAGCAGGAGAACGATGAAGATGAGCTATGTCATCTGATTGACGCTATTTCCACAAACCATACTTATTTTTTTAGGGAAAAGGAGCACTTCGATTTTCTCACCGGGCAGGTTCTGCCGGAGATGGCAAAGCGGCGCGTGACAGAGCGCTGGCCCGCCTTCCTTGCATGGAGCGCTGCCTGTTCCTCGGGCGAGGAACCCTACACGATCGCCATCACACTGGCCGAGTTCATGCGCAAGCTCCAGCCGTCGTGGACATGGAAACTTGAGGCGACCGACATCTCCCACCGCATACTAGCCAAGGCAAAGGCGGGCATTTATCGCGAGGACGCAGTTTCGAAAGTGCCAAAGGAAATGCTTCTCACCTACTTTCAGAGGGGATTCGGACCCCAGGACGGCAATTTTCGGGTGAGACCCAATCTGGGCGAACGGATCTCTTTCAGCCAACTGAATCTGCTTGAGAGCGAACCTTCCTGCAACGATCTCTTCCATGTCGTCTTCTGCAGAAATGTGATGATCTACTTTGACCATCCCACCCAGGAGCAGCTAGTAAACCGCCTCTCCAGGCGTCTGATTCCCGGAGGATATCTCTTGGTGGGCCATTCTGAAAGCCTCACCGCCATCCGGCATGATCTTACCATGGTTCGACCTGCGATCTATCGAAAGCCGCTCTAATTTTCCATGACCAGTCCCGCAAAAAAAATCCGAGTATTTGTTGTCGACGATTCCGCCGTAGTGCGCCGGATGGTCGCGGATGCCCTGTCGGCTGACCCCGATATCGAGGTCGTGGGCACGGCAATGGATCCCTACATCGCTAGAAACAAGCTCAAGGATCTTCAACCCGATGTGATGACGCTCGACATCGAAATGCCGCGCATGGATGGGCTCACCTTCCTGCAGCTCATCATGGATCATCGGCCCATGCCTGTGATCATTATGAGTTCCCTCTCGCAGAAGGGATCGCAAACCGCACTCGAGGCGCTTCGCATGGGTGCGGTTGAGGTTCTGGGCAAGCCCGGCGATTCCACCTCTTTCGGCGCCCTCGGACCTCAACTCATCGAAAAGGTGAAGGCTGCGGCCATCGCCAAGGTGCGCCGCAGAAACATCCCGAGGCCCGAGGAGACTGGAAAACCGATCGCGCGTCCCTCTCTGAAGCCTGGCGAAAGCGTCTTCACTTCCTCCACGCCACCCCCGGTTTACCGCCCGCCACAGCCCAAGCCGGTCATCAAGCCGCCCACGCCCGCCGCCTCGGAATATCTATGCAAGGATCCCCGCGCCCTGATTCTCCTCGGCGCATCGACCGGCGGCACGGAAGCGCTCACGGACATCCTTATCCAGCTTCCCAACACGCTTCCTCCGATCGCCGTCGTTCAGCACATCCCGTCGCACTTCTCCCTGGCTTTCGCCCAGCGCCTTAACAAACTCTGCAAGCTTGAAGTGCGCGAAGCGGTGGATGGCGACTGGCTTGTGCCCGGTCTTGCGCTCATCGCCCCCGGCAACTACCATATGATGGTGCAACGCTATGGAGATCGCCACAAGGTGCGCATAACCGACGGCCCGATGGTCTGGCACCAACGCCCTGCCGTCGATCTTCTCTTCAAATCCGCCGCGGAATACGGTCCCCACGCGCTCGCAGGGCTGCTGACCGGCATGGGCAAGGATGGGGCCGAAGGGCTTCTCCGCCTTAGGGAAAGGGGCGCCTCCACCTTCTCGCAAGACGAAGCTTCGAGCATCGTCTACGGCATGCCGCGCGCAGCCTGGGAATGCGGGGCATCCCAGCGACAGCTTCCTCTCGACCAGATGGCAGAATACATTATAAGGACCGTCAGCAACTTCCCTGAAAGCCCGGCGCAGTCAGCCTCCCCATTCAAGGCAGACGTGCCGCCACCCTCCCCCGTATGAGCAGCCCAACCAGCCAGCCCGTATCCACTCACCCGATTCTCGTCGTCGATGACGAGGTGATCGTGCTTGCCGCCCTCAAGGAGACGCTTGAGCGCGAGCGCTACCACGTCGTCGCCTGCTCCAGCCCTGCCGCAGCCGTCGAGGCCCTTTCCAAGCAGACTTTCGCGGTCATCATCTCGGACCAACGGATGCCCGTCATGAGCGGCCTGGAGTTTCTCACCGAGTGCAAGAAGCAGCAGCCCAACGCGACCCGGGTGCTCATCACCGCCGTGCTTTCGCTGCCCACGATCATCGAGGCCATCAACAAGGGCGAGATCTTCCGTTTCGTCGCCAAACCCTGGTTGCGCGAGGAGCTCACCACCACCATCCGGAACGCCTACCAGCGCTACGAGCTGATCATGCGCAACGGCGAGCTCAGCGCCGAGACCCGCCGCCTCAACGACGAGCTGCGCGCGGCCAACACCTCGCTCGAGCAGAAAGTGCACGACCTCGAGTCGCAGAAACGCGAGCTCGACGGAGCCAACAAGCGCCTGCTCGAAAGCTACGACCACTCCCTCGAGCTTTGCACGCGGGTGCTCTCCACCTACGACGAGTACCTGGGCGGGCAGACGAAGGAGATCGTGGACCTTGCCCTCAATCTCTGCCAATCAAACCATTTCAAGGACGACGAGAAGGCCATCCTGCTTTCCGCGGCGCGCCTCTGCGATCTGGGCCTCATAGGCGTATCGAGGGAACTGTTACGCGCCTTCCGCCAGCATCCCGAGCGTCTCACCGAGCGCGAGCGCCAGACGCTGCACAGCCATCCGATCTACAGCCAGACGCTCGCCGCCTATGTGGACCCGCGACCCGGCGTGGGCGAGGTCATCCGCTCCCATCACGAGCGCTTCGACGGCGAGGGCTATCCGGACAGTCTGTCGGGCGCCGAGATCCCCTGGCTGGGCCGCGTGCTCGGAGTGGCGGTTCATTATGTGGAAACCGGACTGCCTCGGGACCAAGCCATCGAGCGCGTGCTGGCGGAGTCCGGCAAGGGGCTGGACCCCGAAGCAGTCAGGCTCTTCCTTCAGGCCACCAATCTCATGCACCTGCCCAAGCAGGTGAAGGAGGTCCTTTTCGACGAACTGCAGCCCGGCATGGTTCTTGCCACCGGTCTCCACAGCCCGCACGGCATGCTCCTGATCAGCGAGGGCCAGCCCCTGAATCAGGCCATGATTACAAAGATCAGGAATCATAACCTGATCGCCCCGATCAGCCAGAGGCTGCTCGTTTACACCTGAAGGCTGAGCAGAAGGAGATAGAATCGAGGAGCGAGAATCTAGAATGGGTGTCCCGCAGACGGGACACCGAGCGCAACGGCATCGCTTCCGATGCCGATCATTACGACTGCTGGCCTCCGGCTTCCGGCGTCTGGCTTCTCAGGCTGC
>JBAZHQ010000253.1:0-6688 GCA_041652235.1 Opitutaceae bacterium
CCTTGTAGTAGTAGGTCGTGCCGTTGGTGAGACTGGTGTTGGTGTAGGTCGTCGCCGTGACGCCGGTGACGACAGCGGTGGTGGACTCACCGCCGGCCGAGGTGCCGCGATAGACGTTGTACGAGGTCGCGTCTGTGCTGGCGCTCCAGTTCAAGGCCACCTGGGCATTGCCTGCCGTGGCCGCAAGGCCGGTTGGAGCCGGCGGGGCGGGAGGAACGATGGGGGTGGCGCTGGCTTCGTTGGAGATGCCGCTGTGGCCGGTAGTGTTCACGGCCTTGACCACATAGTAGTAGGTCGTGCCGCCGGCCAGCCCGGTGTCGGTGTAGGTCGTCGTCACGATGCCGGGGGCGACTGCGGTGGTGCCCTCGCCGCCTGGCGAGGTGCCGCGATAGATGTTGTAGCAGAGCGCGCCACTGGAGGCGTTCCAGTTCAAGACCACCTGGGCATTGCCGGGCGTGGCCGTAAGCCCCGTCGGTGTCGACGGAACGGGAATGGCTGGCATCGCCTCGTATCGTGCCTTCGCTGGCAGCGTATACGTCGTGCCCGTGGTCGGGTTCACCCATGGCCAGGTGTTGGAGCCGAAGAAGGCCGGCTTGGCTGAAAGGTACATCGAGTTCTGGAGCGTAACGGCTGAAGTGTTGTGCCAGGATTGCATCGATTGGAGCCAATCCCAGTTCCCATCGCGAATGGACGTCGCCTCCACCTGAGAGTCATAGGAGGTGCCATAACCCAGCAACCAAATGGAGGGGGTGCTCCAGGCGCCGTTGCCGGTGCCGTTATAGACCCATCCGGACATCTGCCCGGAGGCGCCGAGCACATTCCCGACAAAACTCATCCAGTAGCTATAGGTGCTTGCACCGATGCACCGCTTGGGCCCATTCTCGGGCTGATTGGCATCATCGATCGTCGCGCCATCGAGCGGGTTGACCATGGGCCGACGGAAACCTGGGAACCAATTGCGAAATACCGTATGATATATTGAATTGCCGTGCGTAAAGTCGCTGTCGAAATTGAACCCGTAGTTGCCTTCGAAGAGCATGTGGTGGGATCCGACCATGTGGGAGCCGTTTACGCCGCTCTCGGGCCAACCGGGGGCATAGTTGATGTACCCGTCGTCCATGTAGTTGTAACCGACAACGGAACCCGTTCCCGAGCAGCGGGCCACCATGACTTTGTTGGCCCTAATCGAGATATTGTTCTCAACGAGGATTTCAGACGCGCCAAACCCAAAGCCGATGGCGTAAGCGCCGCCACCCGGGCTGCCAAATGCCGCGTCATGAATGTAGGAATCGCGCAGCTCGACGCGGAAGCTGTTGGCGAAGTTAACGCCATCGCCAGCCCAGATGGAGACCTCCACATTCTTCGCCCAAGAGTAGGCGGCGCACTCAAACCGAATGGCCCCGTCGGAACCGCCGGTCACGCTCAGATCCTCGACTCCGGCGTTTTTGATGTGCACAGCCCCGACCGTGTACCGGGTCAGCTGCGCTGTGTTTGCTGTGCGATAGTCGATGTGCAGCGGCGAGGTGAACGTGATCACGTTGCCCGCGACGCTTGCAATCTCCTTCATTTCGTTCGTCGGCCGATCATTACGGGAAAACCAGCCCGCGGCGCCGCTTGTCGGCGTGGTAGTAATGTTGAGCGGGTCGTCGACGTATTGTATGCCAGGGTTGTGGTACTGCCACGTCACCCGGAAATCGGGCGAGGCCCAAACCTGGCCTAGGCCGATCCGATCGGTCTGCCAGGACGCCCCGGAAAGCTCGTCCAGAATCACGAACTGTCCCGCGGTAAAGCCAGTGGCATTGGCCACTGTTACCGACATGGCGCCCTTGGCCCCGTTCGCGGTCAGGTTCTGGGAAGTGGTGCTATCGGAACCCACCCATCGGCCCGGGCCTACGATAATGATGGGTTGGAGGTCCGCAATGGTGCGAGTCGAGTTGAGAATCGCTCCATTGGTTTTCCGCAGGATAGTCACCCCCGGACCCGAGCCACGCAGCGTGATAGCCTTGTCGATGAGCACGAGATTGTTGACCGTGAAGGTGCCCGCTGAGAGCAAAACGACCTGACCCGAGGGGCAGGCGTTCACGGCAGCCCGGATTTGGGGCGAGTCATCCTGACCGCCGCCAAGCGGCGTGAGGGTCGCCGATATCGTTGTTCGATTCGGAATGCCGCCCGCCGAATTGAGGCCTGGATTCCAGGTCGTGGCTCGGTCGGCGGGAAGGGTGTAGCCTCGAACATTGCTCGCTCCGAGTGCCAACAAGATGGCGACAGAGAACATCGCCAGCAGCGACCTTTTTTTAGGGATAATAGCTGTATTCATTTATTGAGTATTGGGTATTTGTGACATGGGGCTATCGCCCCGCAGATTTCGCAGCTGGGTTTGTTTCCAACAGCGAGTGCGGGGGATGTGAGTTCCGACGTTACGCAGATCTCACACGGGAAGAGCCTATCACATCCAAGCCTGCGTCTTTGGCACAGTTTCGAGGCCAACCGGCACTTTTTCGACATGCCGCTTTGAGAGGGAATAAGAGCGTAAGGGTGTAAGAGCGTAAGAGGTGTAAGAGGACATAAGGGCACACCCTTCGGCGCCGCTGCGCTGATCGCCGTAATAACTTTGTGACAACGTCACACGGCTGACGCGCGTTCGTAACGTTGGACTGCTTGGATGGGAGGCGCGGGGGCGCGGGGCGCTTCTGCGATCATGAAGCTTGCGATTGTCACCGAGACCTTTCCGCCCGAAGTCAACGGAGTGGCAATGACCTTCGGGATCATCGCCCAGGAGCTGAGCCGACGCGGGCATCAGGTGACGGTGTATCGGCCCGAGCGAAGGGACCTGCCCGACCGCGAGACTGGGAAGCAATACCGGGTGAGCACGCTGCCCGGTTTCAGGATTCCGGGGTATCCGGAGATCAAGATGGGCTTCCCAGCCCGCAGCCGTCTCGAGCGGGAATGGCGGATGGACCGGCCCGATTTCGTGCATGTGGTCACCGAAGGCCCGCTGGGGGCTTCCGCGGTGAGCGCCGCGCGCTCCCTGAAGCTGCCGGTCACTTCAAGCTTTCATACCAATTTTCACAGCTACGCCGGGCATTACGGATGCGGGCCCTTGAAATCTCTGGCTGTTTCCTGGCTCCGCCGCGTGCACAACCGGACCGCGCGCACCTTCGCTCCGACTCCGGAACTCTGCGGAGAGCTTGGCGCCATGGGATTCAAGAGACTCGGGGTGCTCTCGCGAGGCGTGGATATGCGCAGCTTCTCGCCCCTGCGTCGCTCCTTGAAGCTAAGGGGGGAATGGAGGGCGGCGGCTGACAATCCCGTCGTCCTCCATGTCGGCCGGCTGGCTCCAGAGAAGAACTATCCCCTGCTCTTCCGGATCTATGCGGCAATGCGCACCGCAAACCCCAGGCTGCGCTTTGTCCTTGCCGGCGAAGGCCCTCTTCAGAAAAGCCTCCAGAGGGAGCATTCGGAATGCATTTTCGCTGGCTTTTTCTCGCGAGAGGAAATCGGCCGCTATTATGCATCCGCCGACATCTACGTTCATGCCAGCACGACGGAGACTTTCGGTAACGTCCTCACTGAGGCGATGGCAAGCGGGCTCGCCGTGGCCGGCTTCGACTATGCCGCGGCACAGCAGTTCATGCGCAACGGAGAAAACGGCCTGACTGCGCCGACTGGCAACGAGAAGGCCCTGAGCGCTGCCGCGGTGCGCCTGGCCACCGATCACGCACTCCGCTTGCGATTGCGAAGCGCGGCGCCTGCTTCGCTCGCCGAACAGTCCTGGGCGAAAGTGATCGGCCGTTTCGAGGCTGACCTTGCCGCGATTGCGACCCAGGATGCATGTTCATGAGCAAGGTCCTCATCCTCACGGCGGGTTTCGGAGAAGGGCACAATGCCGCGGCGCGCAACCTGGCGGCGGCCATCGACGATCAGGCGGGAGCCCAGGCTTCGGAAATCGCGGATCTTTTTGCAGAGGCATCGCCCAGGCTCAATTTCCTGTCGAGGCTCGCCTACCTGTCGATGATCAACCGGGCTCCCCGTCTTTGGAGCGCATTTTACGGGTGGGTCAATCGGAGTGAAGTGTTCCCCCGTCATCTTTGGTTTCTGCGGAAGGAAATGCGACTCCTTGCCGCCCGCCTGCAGGAGAGCTCCCCATCCGCGGTGTGCAGCACATTTCCGGTTTATGGATACATGGCCGACAGGCTGAGGGGCTCCGGCATCCTCAAGGCGCCATTTTACAACATCGTAACCGATTCCATCAGCATCAACACACTCTGGACCCGTCCCAGATGCACAGGTTGGTTTGTGCCGAATCCGGAGACTGCGGAGGTGCTTGCGAAGCAGGGCGTGCCCTGCTCTTCGATCCATGACACTGGATTTCCGGTGCAACTATTCTTTGCCCGGGAAGGCAGGAAACTGGCGCCTCCCGACCTGAGTTCAGGCGCCCGGCCGGGGGTCCTGTACATTCTGCATTCAGGAGTGCGCCACGCCGAATCCACGGCAAGGCGCCTGCTTGCGGAAACAGACTGGGAATTGACCTTCGCGGTAGGACGGGATGAAGCGCTGCGCGCTCGCCTGAGCGCGGCCGCCATAGGCAGACGCCCCCCTGCCAGCATCCTGAGCTGGACCAATCAGATTCCCCGCCTGCTCCTCACTCACCACGCCGTGATCAGCAAGGCTGGCGGCGCGACCACGCAGGAGGCGATCGCGGCGCGCTGTCCCATGGTGGTCAACCAGATCGTGCCCGGCCAGGAGGAGGGCAATTACGAGCTGCTCCGGCGCCGGAGCATCGGGGCGCTCGCAGAGACGCCCGACGAAGTCCTGCGAGTCCTGAGGCATGCCTTCAGCAACAACGGCTGGCTTTGGAATCGTTGGCGCGAAGCTCTCGATCCCCTGGCCCGCGTGACCGCCGCGGGCGACATAGCAAGACAGGTGCTTGCAACCGGCGGGGAAAGCGCATTGCGGGCAACGCCCGCCGCCAACGACGAAAGGCGCCACGCCTGACATCAGAGCATGAAGCTGCGTTTCATCTACAATCCCTGCTCTGGCAAGAACAGGAGGAATCCCTGGTTGCTTGAGGAACTGCGCCGTTGCTGCGCCCGAAATGATATTGTTGCCGCCCTATCCATCACCGAGCGTCCGGGCCACGCAACCGAGCTGGCGCTGCGCGCCCTGGCGGAGGGCTGCACGCATGTCGTGGCCGTCGGGGGCGATGGGACCATGAACGAAACGGCCCAGGCGCTCGTCGGCTCCGAAGCAACGCTCGGCCTGGTGCCCTGCGGCTCCGGCAACGGACTGGCCCTTCATTTGGGAATCCCCACGCAACCGCTCGATGCCCTTCGCCTGTTATTCGACGGCAACGCGACAGACGTGTGCATCGACACCGGCCGCGCGGACGGACATCCCTTTTTCAACGCCATGGGAATAGGCTTGGATGCGGAGATCAGCCGGCGTTTCAACCTTCTCCAACGACGCGGACTTCCCTCCTATGTGCGCACGACGCTCGGAGCTCTCTGCAGGCATCGTCCGCTCGATATCACGGTCACCGATGCCTCGGGCTCTTCTCTGAGAACCAGAGCGATGCTGGCCGCCGTCGCGAACTCCGACCAATATGGCAACATGGCCCTCATCGCCCCCGGCGCCCGAGTGGACGACGGCCTGCTCGACCTGGTGATCCTGCAACCGGTGGGGCTTCCCGGCGCGATCCAGGCGGCCTACCGGCTCTTCAACGGCACTCTCGACAGCTTCTCGCGTGTGAAGCGGATGCGCAGCAGCAGCTTTGTCATGGAGCGGCCTTCTCCGGGCCCGATCCACACCGACGGCGAAACGCGCCAGGCCGGCACGCGCATCGCCGTCGCGGTGCGTCCCCGGAGCCTGCGCATCGTCGTGCCTGCGACAAGCGCCGCGCGGAGTGCCACAGCTCCAACCGTCACGGACCCCGGCCCCATTTCAACCTGCCCCCATCATGGATAAAAAACGCCTGCGCATACGCACCGCCATCATCTCCGACGTGCATCTGGGCACTCCGGAAAGCAAGGCCCGGGAAGCCTGTCACTTCCTGCGCTCCATCCGGTGCGAAAAATTGATCCTCAACGGCGACATCATCGACGGATGGAGCCTGAGCAGCGGAGGGCAATGGACCGCGGACCATACCCGCTTCATCCGGACCATCCTAAAGAAGATCGAGAAGCAGGGCACCCAGGTCGTGTATCTGCGCGGCAACCACGACGATGTCCTGGGGAAATTCCTGCCTTTCCAGTTCGGAGGGCTGAGCGTCGTGGAGGACCATATCCACGAGGGCATGGACGGGAAGTATTTCGTCCTTCACGGCGACGTATTCGACAGCGTCACCAAGAATTTCGTTTTCCTATCGCACCTCGGCGACTGGGGCTATCATGCCCTCCTGCGCATCAACCGTGCCTATAACGTCTGGCGCCTGTGGCGCGGCCGGG
The DNA here is from genome assembly GCA_041652235.1 of Opitutaceae bacterium. Classification (GTDB taxonomy): domain Bacteria; phylum Verrucomicrobiota; class Verrucomicrobiia; order Opitutales; family Opitutaceae; genus MWDT01. Next base: position 6,444 of record JBAZHQ010000253.1, read on the forward strand.
AATACTGGTCCCTGAGCCAGGCCATCAAGGCCCGCGTAAAATCCGCGGTGAGTCACATCTCGAACTTCGAAGAGCACATCGCCGAGCTTGCCGAGTCCCGCGGTTGCAAGGGCGTCATCTGCGGCCATATCCACACGCCTGCAAACAAGATGATCGGCGGCATCCACTATCTCAATTCCGGCGACTGGGTCGAATCCCTGACCGCCATCGTGGAACACTACGACGGGCGCTTCGAGATGGTCGAT
>JBAZHQ010000254.1:0-6650 GCA_041652235.1 Opitutaceae bacterium
CGTGAGATTGTCGCGTGAGCTCAGGTCGCGGACCTCAATCGATTCTATCGAGGGATGCGTGGAAAGCGTCGATTGCCAGTTGGCGACGTCGGCGGCGTTGCCGGTCTGCGCCTCGACCCGGATGCTGCGGAGTCCCGTAGTGCTGGTGCGGACAAACTGGATCGTGCGCGGTTTCTTCTCACTGAGAAGGGTTATCATCTCGAACGGCAGGAGTCGCTGCGACGAAAGCTCCTCGATGCGATAGGCGAGAGACTGGGCTGTCATCACCTTTTCAACAACCGGCTGTTGTGTCTGAGCCTGGCTCTTGCGCGTCCTCTGATAGCTCCACCCGGCGGCCAGGAACAACTCGCCCAGGCAGAGAATCATGAGGGAAAAGGCAAGGCCCAGGCAGATCCGCCAGAGGATGAGCTGGCGTTTTCGCGCCTGCCGCAAGAAGGCAATATCCTCTCGCGGACGCACGTCCATCCCCGAGGCAAAGGCTGTCGGGAGTGCGAAGGATTTAGTCCCCGCCTGTATCCGATAACTATCTTCGTCGTGTGAAGAGGCGATGGCGGGTACGGAAGGAAGGTCGATGACATGACCCGCATCGCCAATCCCGCGCAGGAGGCCGTCCCTCGCCTTCGCCAGGTCGTCAGGCGTGGCTTCGGTTGGAAGAGGAACGATCGTGACGCCGACCGGCACATGCGATCCATCCCAATGCACGGCGGTCATGGAATCGTTGCTTGGATAAAGGACCGTCGTGCGCCCGGAGACGGGCATGCCGATAACCGAGCAAAACGAGGGAACCACCCACTCGACGCCGGACCATGATTGCACTTGGTCCTGAGTGAAGCGCCTGCGATAGGAGGCGAAAACAAGCGCGCACCGCGAGCCGGGCACCCAATAATGCCCAAAGTACAGTTGCGGCAGGGGGAAAGGCGAGAGACCCTCGAGTGCGAGCTCCACCTGGGCCGCGACCTGCCCTTGAGCAGCCCCTTCTTCGACAGGGATGCACCGGGTGAAAAAGCAGGCATCCGAAAGCAAGACCGCGCGAGGCGCGGTCGGGCATGATTTTAGGGATTCTAGAAACGAAGAGCTCATGATTTGTCTGCGAGTGGGTCGATGGGAGCCTGAGAATTCTCATCATTCTCCCGTAATTCCAAGACTGTAAATGGGTAGTTGATCGACGGGGCGTCGCCAGACGAGGACTTTTTCGACGAAGCGGCCGAGGCCGCAGCCGCGGACTTCTTCGAATCCGAGGAGTCGGATTTGGCATTGTCCCTGGGTTTCTCGGGCGTGGCTTTCGTATCGACGATCTTGGCCCCTCCCGAACCTGCGAAAGACACAACGGCGTTCAATCGAAAGGAAGCACGCCCTTCCTGCACAGTGACAATGATGCGCAAGGCACGGATCTCGGTTCCAAAGCCGGCTCCAGGAATCTCCGAGCCCGCTACTGCGGCCACATCGGAGGACGACTTGAAGTACCCGGGGCCCTGTGAACGATAAGACCCGCGGCCCGCGATATAATCGGCGAGCCTTCCCTGCTGCGATGCATCGAACCCGAAGGCGGCAAGCGCCCCTGCGCTGGCGGCGTTGACATTGCTCTGGGCGAAATCGAGCAACGACACGCTCTCGACGAATCGTTTCCAAAAGCTGTTGGGCCGCCCGTCCTCGTCGAAAAAAGCATCCCGCACCACATCGATCGCCGCAAGTTCCCCCCAGGAGCGCAAGGAGCGGCCCGGCGGCTCGCACTGCATCAGATCCATATCGTAGGTGGGCGTGTAGCCGCTGGAAGGCACAGTGTCGTGCTTCATCCAATACAGGAGGGCGTCCGCAAGGCGCTCGGAGTCCGATTGCGAAATCTCCCACGACTTGAAAAGGTTTACGAGCGTCGCCTGCGTGCAACGCGGCAGGGACAACTTGCCGCTTTCGTCCTTGAATTCCACTTTCACCGTGCGTCCCGAACCCGGGTCATAGCCGGACCAGCCGAGAGGATCGTCCCATCCTTCCGCGGGACTCTTGAGACTGCCGTTCGCAAGCTTGAATTCCTGCAGCACGGACAGAACGGTCTCGAGAGACGAATAGGCCTCTCGGCGCAGGCGACGGGCATCCGCCTCCCTCGATTCGACAAGCAGGTCGTCCCCGGCCTTCTCTATGAACATCGTAAGAGCCAGCGTGGCGAAAAGAAGCGTCACGAGCACGACGACCAGGATGGACCCGCGACGCCGCGACGGGGTGCCGGATGCCTGGAGCCCGGGGTCACGATTGGAGGCTTTGTGCATCAGAAATGGGGAAGCCCCTCCCCGGCCGATGGAAGAGCGAGCAGCATTTCCCGAATCATGCCCTGGTACTTGAATTGAATCAGCAAACGCTGAGGGGTTAGCCACGCGCCTGAGTTGTCCTTCTTAAGGAATTTCTCGCGAGTCCAGCGTTTGAGGTCGGAATCGTAATAGTCGTAGGAGAGGCCCGAAACGAAAGGCGAGACCAGGACTTCCCGTGGAGAATCATCCTCGAAGCGTGTTTCAAGCCGGGAATGCCAGAGAATGAAGAGGCCCTTCCTGTCGCGCACCTGCAGGGAACAGACGACCTCCGGCAGGGGACGCTCAGGCCAGGTGAAGAGGCGGTTGGATTCGAGCACTTCGTAGGTGAGTAGCGTCTCCTGCATGGAACCGGAGGGTCTGACATCCTGGGGCGCAAATGCCGCATCGGAAGCGTTGCCTGCAGGAGGAAGCGCTGCTGCGTGGAATTCGCGATCCAGGAAACGCGTCACGGCTCTCACATGCTGGTCGAAAAGACGTTTGTCGCTGCCCCTCCCCCATATCTCGCCCATCGAAAAGATGAAGAAGTTGAGCCCCACGAACACGAGTCCGGAGAGCGCGATGGCGATGAGCACCTCGAGAAGCGTGAAAGCGGAGATCCCCCTGGCGCGGGCGGGGCGTGACCGACGGGAGACGTTGGGCGGATCGAAGCTCATTTTCTCCTGATGTTTTCCTGTTCGATCTGCCTGCGGATTTCCTGGCGAAGCTTGTCGCGATCTGCGGCCTCGGACCAAGTGGGCCTGAGCAGGCGGAGGGTCTGGGTTTCAGTCCGCGGGCCTCCCTTGCCGGGATCGGCGATCTCGCAACTGAATGCGACATCGAAGAGATCCGGAAGCTTGGTCGGCTCGATGGCCGCCTTCCAACGGACATGGCGGTTGCCGACAGAGTCGAACTCGGCGCCTTCCTCCGCCTTCTTTAAATCAGGCTGCGAGAGCAATTGGGAGAGAGCGAAGAGCTGATCCTGGTCGGCCTGAGTATCGCGCGCGGCGAGCTCATAGCTCGTGAGCACGTTCAGATACGCCGCACCCAGCACAACCGCGGTCATGGCGAGGATGGAGAGGGAAATGAGAACCTCGATCACCGTGAAGGCGGCGGCCTTGCGACCGTTGGCAGGAAGCGCCTGGGAATGGGCGATGGACAGTAAGCTCTTCATCCTAGAATTCCTGAAGATTGCCACAAAAAGCACGAAAATCAGGTATGCTATCAAGCCTTAAGATGCGCCTATAGGCGCGCAAGCACCTGGATCGAAGCCCCAGACTCTTTTTGTGCCTTTTTGTGGCAATCAAGTCCGCAGGATTGAGTTTCATTTCTCCTTTTCCTCCAGCATGGGTGCGCAGGTCCATGGATCGATGGCGATCGTACGCACGGGGCCGCCGGTGCGAATCTGCGCGCGGAATGGAGTACAGCCGCCATCGGGATAAAAAACGATGAAGGGCAAGGCCCCTATCTCAAGAGCCTCGCCACCGAGCAGAATGGAGTCCGCCTTCTGTTGGGGCATGAAATCGATCGAAAGCTCACCGCGGAAATCGACGGGGAAGCTGCGTATGCCGTCGATGGAACTGGCCTTGAAGGTCTTCTCCCTGGAGGTATAGGTGAGCCTCACTTCCCTGAGATTCTCGACGGCGTAACGCCGGGAACGGGCGATCGCGATTCGCAACACCTCCTCGCCTGTCACGGGCTTTTCCCGGAGCAACGATGTGACGCCGCCCACCAAAAATGCAGACAACAGCCCGATCAAGGCGAGCGTGATGAGCACTTCAAGGACGGTGAAGGCAGCGCCCCTGCGGACGCGGACAAAGGGCGTCCAGCTCACTTTTGCTCGGCAGTATCGGAAGCCCAGTTGCCAATGTCGTCGGCAGTGCCGTCCTGCTTGTCGGGGCCTTTTGACCATAGGTCGTAGCCGCTTTTGTTTCTCTGGCCGGGATAGCGGTATTGATACGCTTCCTTCCAGGGGTCGTCGGGTATCCGGCCATCAGTGACATAGGGACCGCGCCAGCGGTCGGCCTTGCCGGACGGCGCAGTGCAAAGAGCCTTCAGCCCTTCCGCAGTGGAGGGATAATCGCCCATGTCCATGCGATAGGCGGTAAGCGGCATCTTCATGCTGGCTCCGACGAAGGTGCGGGCTATGTCGACCTGCGCCCCGCCGAAAATCTTGTCCAAATTGGTCACCCCGAGTCCCACGAGCATGCCGATGATGGCCAGGACGACGAGGATCTCCAGAAGCGTAAAGGCGCGGGACATCTTGTGTCCCGTCACGCGGTCACGGTTTGGGAAGCGGATGGCGCCGAGGGGCTTGGTTTGAGGGGATGCAGTCATGATGAACCCAGATTCAAATTTTAATAACGCAAGGCAATCGCCTGACGAGAATGCGGGCGAACCGCCGCTTGTCGAGACAGGGAGAAGGATCTTTAGATCCCTCTGAACGGGGCAGGCCACGAAGAGCAGGCAGCATGAATCCATGGAAAACGGCCACGATTTGGAACGGCAAGCCCGCCTCAGGCCTCCCAGAAAACATGTCAGGAGCCTTCGGTTCGCGCTCTCGAACGGTTTGCTTTCCGGCAAAGATCGGCCATCGGTCATGGCGTGGCAAGCGCTCCTCCAACGACGACTCACGCCCCGCCTGAATGCATCCGCATCCGGGGTGCGCGCCAGAACAATCTCAAGGGCTTCGATCTCGATCTCCCCCTTGGGAAATACATCGTCGTCACAGGCTTGAGCGGCTCGGGAAAGAGTTCGCTCGTGTTCGATACCCTCCACGCCGAGGGACAGCGGCGTTACGTCGAGACGTTCAGTGCCTATACGCGCCAGTTCCTCGAGCTCCTTAACCAGCCCAAGGTCGATTCTATAGAGAACATCCGCCCTTCGATAGCCATCGAGCAGAAGAACACCGTGAAGACATCCCGCTCCACGGTGGGCACCATGACCGAGTTGACGGACTATTTTAAGGTCTGGTTCAGCCACAAGGCGGAGTGCTTCGACCCGGCGACGGGTGAAAAGGTCGATGACGACAACCCTCACTCCATCTGGACGAAGGCCCGTGCCTCGCTCGGGGGAAGAAACGTCGTCATCGCATTTCGGATACCGAAGCCGGAGAACATCGGGTGGCCGGAGATCGTCACGAATCTGAGGACCCAGAGTTACGTGCGGGTGCTCGTGCCTCGCGGGGGCGATCGGGCCGAGCCCGTTCGCATCGACGATCTCGTATCCCTGATGTCGAAATCGAAACTGCAACCCGGGCACCTCTTCGTCGCCCAGGATCGCATGGAGCTCGACGCCGCGAACGAGGCCCGCTTCCTCGAAGCCGCCGAGGCTGCCCTCCATTTCGGCCGGGGAGAATTGCACCTTTTCTCCAGCGCGGACGCCCCTGCCAGTACCGTCGCATCAGGCGCGGAATCGAAGCTGCTTGCTGAAGTGGGACATTACTCGCGCGGACTTCATTCCCCGAAGACCGGACGCACGTTCCGGCCAGCCAGTCCCGCCCTATTTTCGTTCAATTCCCCCCTCGGAGCCTGTCCCCAATGCCGGGGCTTCGGACGCGTGATCGACATCGACTACCGGCTGGCGATTCCCGACTGGTCGCTCTCCATCGACCAGGGCGCCATCAAATGCTGGGAGGGAGAGGTCTACGGCGAGTGCCTGAAGGATCTCCGCAAGTTCACGAAGAAACGCGGCCTCCGCACCGATCTGCCCTTCGCGGAACTCTCCCCTGAGCATCGTTCCTTCGTGCTGGACGGCGAACCGGGCTACGGCGAGGAGAATGGAAAGGCCTGGCCCCAATACTGGTATGGAATCAAGGGCTTCTTCCGCTGGCTGGAGAAGAACACCTACAAGATGCACATTCGCGTCTTTCTGGCGCGCTATCGCAGCTACAACACCTGCCCGGCCTGCGGCGGAACGCGTTTGCAGCCCGAGGCACTCTGCTGGAAATGGAACGGCCGGACGCTGCCCGAACTTTACCAGAAGCCCGTCTCCACCTTGTTGGATCTCCTGGGTGCGCAGGAGACTTCCGCATCGGGGTTGATCGGGGCCGGAGCCATGGACGGTTTCCACATCGCCCTCAACGCGATTCTCACGCGTCTGCGCTATCTGGAACAGGTGGGCCTCGGCTACCTCTCGCTCGACCGACCCTCGAAAACTCTCTCGGGCGGAGAGGTGCAACGCGTCAATCTCACCTCCTGCCTGGGCACTTCGCTCATCGATACCTTGTTCGTGCTCGATGAACCCAGCGTGGGCCTGCATCCGCGAGACATCGACCGCCTCATCGGCATCATACGCAGTTTGTCCGATGCGGGTAACACGGTTATCGTGGTGGAGCACGACGAGGCGATGATCCGCGCGGCCGATCATGTGCTT
>JBAZHQ010000255.1:0-6632 GCA_041652235.1 Opitutaceae bacterium
ATGCGGTAGGATGTGCCCGCAAGCGCGGCGAAGGACAGACGTCCCGTGTGATTGGACGTTGTGGTATCGTAGGCGCCCGCGACCGGAGTCAGCGTGGAAAGGGTGTCGCCGGTGTACACTGCGACGCCCGCATCGAAGGCGCCGCCCGAGCTGTCGAGCGTGACCTGGCCGTTTGTCGGAGCCGTCCAATCCCACCACAGGGAGGCGTAGGAGGCGATTCCGGCGTGTTGCGGCTCTCCCGTTTCAACGGAGCCCCACTGATTGGAGGAACGCACGCTCACATTGGCTCCCTGCAAGTGGGCCCGGGATGCGAAGTCGTCATTAAACGGGCGGTTGTCCGTGGTGGAAAGCGCGCCATAAAGACTAAGCCTGCCTCCGGTCTGCGCCTTGTCGGCGAGCGCGGCGATCGGATCGACACCGCGTAGGAGACGATTGATGAGCTGCCGATAGGCGTCGCTGGGAAAGCGGGCCTTCAACAAGGCCAGTACGCCCACGACATGGGGGGCGGCCATCGAGGTGCCGCTCAGGATGGCATAGGCATTTGTTCCGGTGTCGGCTCCGTTGTATAGGGAGAGGATCGATTCTCCGGGAGCGAACAGTTCGCAGGTGCCTGATCCGTAATTCGAAAACAACGAGGCGTCGTCGAGGTCGGCGGAACTTCCCACGGCGATGACATTGTCCAGTGCGTAGCAGGCTGGATAATCCCTGAACAGATCGATGTTGGCCGAGGAATTACCCGCTGCCGCCACCACGATGATGCCGGCGTGTTGGGCGCTCTGCATGGCGTAATACTCGGCCTGACTGAAACCACTGCCGGTGACCTCCTGGCCATAGCTGGCGTTGATGATGCTGGCGTGATGATCGATGGCGTATTGGATGCATTCCAGTTCATCGGAGACGGTGCTCCTGCCATCGGCTCCCGCGGCCTTGAGCGGCATGATCTGCACGCGCCAAGCCACGCCTGATATTCCGACGCCGTTGTTTCCGCTCGCGCCGATGATCCCGGCCAGATGCGTGCCGTGGCCATTGTCGTCCGAGGGAGATCCTCCCGCCGCGGTATAGGCGCTGACTGTGGCATTGATGCCGTGGACGTCGTCTATGTAACCGTTATGATCGTCGTCGATGCCGTTTCCCGCGATTTCTCCTGTATTGGTCCAGAGGTTCGACGAGAGATCGGGATGGGTGAGGCGTATTCCCGTATCGATTACAGCAACGATTACCGAGGAGGCATCGTGCTGGATGTCCCAGCCGCTGACAGCCTTGATATCCGCACCGGACTTGCCGCCTGTGGAACCTGTGTTTTTCAGGGACCATTGCTGCGAGAAATAGGTGTCGTTTGGCGTCGCCTTCACGCGATGGATCCGATTCAGCTCCGCAAACTCATAACGCCCGGTCGATTGAAGGTGGCTGATGGCATCCTGAACGGAGACACCGGCTGGGATTTCCAGGACGCGCATTCCCGACAGCGACGAGAGTTTCTTCAGCAGCGCGTATCCCTCGCCCGCCTCCGCGGTGTCGAGACTGTCCGGTGAGACGCCGGTGCGCGGCTTTACGATGATTTCGCCGCCACGATAGCCGTCGGCGATTTCCTTTGCCGTGAGGGGCGCTCGATCCGCCGGGATCTTTGGCGGCGTCTGGGACGCCCTGAGTATCCCGGCTAAAACGAAAAGCGTGAGAACAAGGCACAACGACAAACGGAAAGCGCCGGGTGTTCGGGATTCAACGTCTGTGCGTAAGGAGGCTGGGCAGGGCTGCATTAGGAAAGATCGACACGAAAATATGCATGAGGATCGCAACGCAAGATCCGAAATTATGCAATATAACGAAACAGAGAGACTTAGTGCGCATCGATCGTCCTCTTCGCCGATATGGCCCTATATGCTGCATGACAGGGAGGTCCATCGCATGGACCTAGGCCGATGAATCGATGCCAGCCGGTATCAAGTTGATTTTTATGCTCTGCCTTCTTTGTTTGCGGCCCTGCCATAGCATGCCAGTCATCGCATGCGTCTTGAATCACCTATTTATGCCGACTGCTCTCTCTCTCTCATCACAACGTTGGAAGTTCCGCAGCGTGTCCTCCCGCACGCCGTGGCGCCCGGCCAAGGTGCCCGGCTGCGTTCACACCGATTTGCAGCGCAACGGAATGATTCCTGATCCGTTTTTCGGCACCAACGAGCTCGGGCTGCAATGGATCGAGGATGAAGATTGGGAGTACCGCGCCACGTTCAAGGTGCCGGCCCGTCTCTTGTCCGAGGACAACGTGGAACTGGTTGCCGACGGCCTCGATACGGTAGCCACGGTTTTTCTCAACGGTGCGAAGATCGCCTCCACCGAAAACATGTTCGTCGGCTTCCGCTGGCCGGTACGCTCCCTTCTCAAGGTTGGCGCCAACGAACTGGTCGTGCGGTTCGGAAGCGCACTCAAATACATCAGGAGCCATCGCACCGAACACGTGCCTCCCCTGAAGTTCTGCGACCCGATCGGAGGCAGCACCCGAATCCGCAAACAGCCTTGCCAATTCGGCTGGGACTGGGGTCCGCGTTTCGTGACCGCGGGCATCTGGCGCGATATCCGTTTGGAAGCCTGGAGCCAGGCGCGCCTCGTCGGTGTGCGCATCGTTCAGAACCACGCGGCGGACGGTTCAATCGCGCTTGATCTCACTCCCGAACTGGATGCCCAAAGCAACACCGCGGGCCTTGCGGTCCGAGCCTCCGTTTCCCTTGGAGGCAAGCCTGTCGCTGTCAGTGAGAGCCGCGAAGGGCGCCTGAATATTCCAATTCCCGATCCGCAGCTCTGGTGGCCGGCAGGGCAGGGTGCCCAGCCGCTTTACGACATCAAGCTGGAGCTGATCGACGCTTCTTCCGGGCGAGTCCTCGATGGCAAGTCCCGGCGCATCGGCCTGCGCACCATCGTGCTCGATCGCCATGCCGACACCTGGGGCGAGAGCTTTCAGTTTCTCGTCAACGGTCGCCCGGTCTTCGCGAAGGGCGCCAATTGGGTGCCGGCGCACAGCTTTGTCGCGGGCCTCGGCCGCGAGGATTATGCCCGCGATCTCAAGGCGGCCGTCGCCGTCAACATGAACATGATCCGTCTCTGGGGCGGAGGCGTTTACGAGAGCGAACACTTCTACGATCTCTGCGATGAGCTCGGCCTGATGCTGTGGCACGACTTCATGTTCGCCTGCTCCACGTACCCGGCCGACGACGCCTTCGTGGAACTCGTCCGCCAGGAACTCCTGACTCAGATCCCCCGCATCCGCGACCATGCCTGCCTGGCGTTATGGTGCGGCAACAACGAGATCGCCCAGGTCAATAGAGAATTGCTCGACATGCCGAAGGAACGCGCGGAGTACGAGCGCATCTTCCACAAACTGATCCCCGACACGCTCGCGCTTCTCGACCCTGTCACTCCCTACTGGCCCTCGTCCGAGTGGCGCGGCGCCTTCCACACGCTCATGCCCGAGGGCGCAAAACGCGGCGACACCCACTTCTGGGAAGTGTGGCATTCCCGCAAGCCGGTGAAGGAGTATGAGAACCACGCGCTGCGCTTCTGCTCGGAGTTCGGCATGCAGAGCTACAGCTCGCCCGAGACGCAGCGTGAGATCTGCCCCGCCGACGATCGCAATATCTTCGGACGCACCCTCGAGAACCACCAGAAGAACATGCAGGGCAACCAGATCATGCTGGACTACATCACGCGCCGCTACGGTTTCCCGAAGGATCAGGATTCGCTCTTCATGCTCTCCCAGCTCAACCAGGCCTATTGCATGAAGGTGGCGATCGAGCATTACCGGCGCCTCGCTCCGCGCTGCATGGGCGCTCTGTATTGGCAGATCAACGACTGCTGGCCCGTGGCCTCATGGAGCTCCATCGAGTTCAACGGACGCTGGAAGGCTCTGCACTATGCCGCCCGCCGATTCTTTGCCCCCGCGCTCGTTTCCGCCCACGTTCCAGGGGACGAATCCCAGGGCAAGGGCAACTATCGCCATAGCACGGTGCGCGAAGTGCATCTGCATACGGTTTACGACGCCCCCAAGCCGGCGCGCGCCACGCTCCGCTGGGATCTCCTGCTCATTGCCGGGGGCAAGCGAGTCCTCGGCGGATCGAAAAAGGTCGCGCTTCTCCCCGGCGAGTCCCTCCTCCAGAAGACGCTCGATCTCGCCAAGCCCCTCGCCCTTCACGGACGCGACAATCTCGTGCTGCGTTATGCCCTCGACATCGGCGGCAGATGCGTGAGCGAGGACAGCGTCTTCCTCACTCACCCTCGTTTCTTGACACTACCCCGTCCATCGACAAAGGCGGCAGTTCGCATGATCTCGAAAACCGAGGCGGAGATCGCTTTCCGCTCCCCGGTGTTCCAGCACCGCTTCAACTTCAGCCTCGGACTGCCGCACCAATGCGATGACAACTTCTTCGATCTCTTCCCCGGCGAGTCCAAAACGGTTCGGGTCACTCTCGTGAAACCGGCGGCCAGACGGCAATTGCTGAAGGCGCTTACCTGGAGATCCCTCGCCGACTATCTCGCCTGAGGAGGTTCCGCGGCGATCCCGCTTCCACTCTTGCCCCTTCCTCGTTATTCATCCTTATAAGCCTCTTGTGCCCAGCGCCGCCGAGAAACGCCCTTATTTCATCATGACCCGCCGTCAACGCGCCCTCCTTGCAGCCGCGCTGCTTGCCATGGGCCCTGCGCTTCCGCCTGTTCTCGCGCAAAACGACCTGGCAAGCATCAAGGCAAGAGCGGAAAAGGGAGATCCCGAGGCGCTCAATGCCATGGGCAATGCTTCGGCGATCGGTCAAGGCGGCATGGTAAGGGACGACGCCACGGCGCTGCGCTACTACCAACAGGCCGCCGAACACGGTTACCCCCCGGCGTTGTTCAACCTCGGCATGATGTGCGAATTGGGACGCGGGATGCCCGCCGACGTGAACAAGGCCTTCGAATTCTACCTGAAAGCTGCCGAGCACGGTTTTGGCCCCGCACAATTCAATGTGGGCAACATGTATTCCAATGGGGTGGGCACAAAGCAGGACACTTTCGAGGCCGCGCTCTGGTTTCGCCAGGCCGCCGAACAAGGCCTTCCCGAAGCCCAGCATAACCTGGCCCTCGCCTATGAAGGCGGACGCGGCCTTGCCAAGGACGAAGCGCAGGCTCGCCGCTGGTACCGCTTGTCCTCGGAACGCGGCTATGCCCGCTCCCGGTATAATCTCGCTCTCATGCTCGAAGAGGGGCGCGGAGGTCCCAAGGATGAAAAGGGGGCGGCTCAGCTTTACCTCGCCGCGGCCCAGCAAAATTTCGGTCCCGCACAGAACAACTTCGGCATCATGATCGCCGAAGGGCGGGGCGGGCTGGCAAGCGACCTCCCCGAGGCGGCCGCCTGGCTCGTCATCGCGGTGGATAATGGAGCCAAGCCCACAGGCAGGGATCTCGTCCTGCAACGCCTCTCCCCTGAAGACCGCATTCGTTCCGATTCCCGCCTCGCATTCCTCAGGTCTCAACTGGCCAACCAGCCGGGCATCGCCCAGGCTCCTCGCGAAGCCCCCAAGGAACAATCCCCGGCACCCGTTCCCACAACCACTGCCAGGGACAATTCGGACGCCCTGCGCAACCGCATCGCGTCCCTCGAATCGGAAATCGCCAGCCTCCACGACGAACAATCCCGCCTCGCCGCCAGCAGCGAGAAGCTCCAGCAATCCAATTCACAGCTCGAAAGCAAAGTCCGGGCTGCCCAAACCGATAAAATGGGGGCGGCTGCCTCGGCCTCCCAACTCGCCGATGCGATCAAGACCCGCGATGCCATCGCCGAGGAAAAGGCCGACCTTGACCTGCGTCTCGCCAAGCTCCAAGCCGAAGCCGACTCCAATGCCAAGGAACTCGCGGCAGCCCGCCGTTCCATCGAGGAAATGTCCGCCTCGAAAAGCAAGGTGTCTTCCGATTCTCAAGCCGCCGATCAGGCGCTTGCTCAGGTCGGCAAGCTGGCCGGGGAAATGGAAAAGATCCGCTCCGAACGCGACGACCTCCAGAGCCGACTCTCCTTTGCCCAGAAACAGCTAACCGAGGCCGTCGCTGTAAAGACCGCCCCTGCGGCAGCGGACGCTTCCTCCGACAAGGCGGAACCCTCGCAGCTCCGCGCCGATATCTCGCGAATCCAGGCGATGTTGAAATCCGCCCAGTTGGAGAATTCACGCCTGAACGAGGAGGTGAAGCACTCCACGATCGAACTGGGCCGCCTCCAACGCGAGCTGCGCTCCAATCGGGGCGAGACAAGCGCGCACCCGCAAATCCCGTCGGACCAGGACACCAAGCTTTCGGAGCGCACACGCACGATCGAAGATCTCCGAGCGTCGAATTTGCGGCTCTCCGAACAAATCCAACTCCTCGCCAAGGGCGCCCAGCCCCAGACAGCGAACGCCGCTACCGAAGAAAATAAGTCGCTCCAAAAACATGTCGCCGAACTGGAAAAGCAGATGGCTGATATGGCCGAGCAGCGAAACTCCCTGAATCAGGAGAAGGATTCCCTCGCGAAGAGACTGTCGGAAGCGGAATCCGCCGCGGAGACAGCCAGGCAGGCCACCATCGACTCCCGCGCCCGACTTTCCGAAATCGAGAAGAAAATCGGGCGCGGGAGTCGA
>JBAZHQ010000256.1:0-6623 GCA_041652235.1 Opitutaceae bacterium
GATCAACTGAAGAAGAAGCTTGGGAAACCCGAGCTTCAACTCATCCCGTATTTCATCAGTTCGCATCCTGGTTCGCGTCCGGAGGACATGGTCGATCTGGCGATCCAGACGAAGGAACTCGGCTTCAAGCTGGAGCAAGTGCAGGACTTCACGCCGACTCCGATGACGGTGGCGACGGAGATCTGGGCGACGGGCTTGCATCCCTATACCGGCAAGCTCGTGGTATGCTCACGCTCCAAGGAAGAGAAGGAAGAGCAGCGCAATTTCTTCTTCTGGTACAAACCCGAGATGCGCGGCGCGATCACCGCCTCGCTGAAACGCCTGGGATTGCAGCATCTCACGGAAAAGCTGCTTGGAAAGCACGGCAAACATGCGCCGGCGGCGGAAAAACCGGCGAAGCAGTACGCCTATCGTTGGAAGAAGAAGTGAGTTGAAGGAAGCGAGGAGCGGCGTGTGGCTTTGTCTCACGCCAACAGCTCACGCCAAGGGTATTTTAAAATCTGAATTGGAACGCAGAGGTCGCAGAGAGGAAACGGAAGGTCGCAGAGGAAAGGCAGCGCTTATGCTTGGTTCATTCGCCCCAATCATAAGCGCGGGCTGTCGCTGGAGGATGACCGAAAGACCAGCGGTGATGATAGAGGACGAGTATCGAGGTTCGGATCAAAAGGTACAATAACCCAACTGCTTTCGACTCGATCAATCCTCTGCGACCTTCCTTCACCTTTGTGACCTCTGCGTTCCAATCTAGCCTACTTCAATTCCAGGCCGACGGGGCAGTGGTCGCTTCCCATGATCTCGGGGCTGATCCAGGCGCGCTTGAAGCGCGGGTGAAGGGCATGAGAGGTCATCACGTAGTCGATCCTCCAGCCGATATTCCTCGGGCGGGCGCCGGCGCGGTAGCTCCACCACGAGTAGTGGCCGCCGCCCTTCTCGAATTCGCGGAAGCTGTCGATGAAACCGGCGGCGAGCATGGCGCGGAAGCCGTCGCGTTCCTGGTCGGAAAATCCGGGATTGCCGACGTTCTCCTTGGGGCGGGCGAGATCGATCTCCTCATGGGCGACGTTGAGATCGCCGCAGAACACGACGGGCTTCTTCTTTTCCAGGTTGCGCACGTAGGCCAGGAAGTCGCGGTCCCACTTCCGGCGATAAGCGATGCGTGCGAGCTCGGGCTGCGCGTTGGGGGTATAGACGTTGACGAGGAACAGATTGGGAAACTCCGCGGTGATCACACGCCCCTCGGTGTCATGTTCGGCGATGCCGAACCCATAGCTGATCGAGAGAGGCTGTGTCCGGGAAAAGATCGCGGTGCCGCTGTAGCCCTTTTTCTGGGCGCTGTTCCAGCAGTCCACGTATCCATTCGGCCAGGACACGTGCTGCACGTCGCCCGGATGGCACTTGGTCTCCTGGAGGCACAGCACGTCGGCGTCGCAGGAGGCGAAGAAATCGAGAAAGCCCTTTTCGAGCACCGCGCGCAGGCCGTTAACGTTCCAGGAGATGATTTTCATAAGGGTGCGACAGCAAAGCACGGGTCAGGGATTTTTCAAACCGGGGATTGCGGAACTGGGAGAAAAGAAGCGAGAGGTCTTTGATCGGAACTTAAAGCATTCAATATACCTGAATTGGAACGCAGAGGTCCCAGAGAGGGGAAAGAAGGTCGCAAAGGAAAGGCATGCGCTTGTGCTCGGTTCTTCGCCCCGAGCACAAGCGCGGGCTATCGCTGGAGGACCAGATGACAGTGTTCGGATCAAAACCCCATGCTATCCATTTATCTTTACTCTGCGTCCTTCCTTCACCTTTGAGCCCTCTGCGTTCCAATCCATAACTACAGTGAAAGCTGTGAGCTATATCGGTGTTTGAGCAAGCGACACCCATTCTCGCTTCCTTGCCTTGCCTCAGTGCCCGCCATCCAGCGCTCCGGGGGGCAGCAGTGGGGCGAAGGTGGCTTTGGTGGCGGCTTTCATGTAGGCCTCCTTGGGGTCGATGCTGCCGTCCTTCACGCGGTTCATGAGGCTCAGGTCCATGGAAATCATGCCGTCGGCGCCGCCGCTTTCGATGATGGATTTGATCTCGGAAATCTTTCCGCTGCGGATCGTGTTGGGCAGCGCCTCGTGCTGCAGGAGAATTTCGTGCACGGCGCAGCGTCCCTTCGGGATGCGCTTGCACAGAAGCTGGGCGACCACGCCCGCGAGGCAGCCTGCGAGCATGACGCGCACTTGGCTCTGCTCGTCGGCGGGGAAGGCATTGATGATGCGGTCGACCGTCTTGGGCGCGTTGTTGGTGTGGAGCGTGCCGAAGACGAGCATCCCCATCGAGGCGCAGCCGAGGGCGAGCTTGATGGTCTCCAACTCGCGCATTTCGCCCAGGAGCAGGATGTCGGGATCGTGGCGCATGGCGCCCTTGAGCGCGGCGGCGAAGGAGGCGGTGTGTTCGCCGACCTCGCGGTGCACGATGGCGGATTTCCGGTTTTGATGGACGAACTCGATGGGGTCCTCGATCGTGATGATGTGCTTCGCCCGGTTCTTGTTGATGTAGTCGATCATCGCGGCGAGCGTGGTCGATTTGCCGCTGCCCGTGGGGCCGGTGACGACGACCAGGCCCTGGTCGAGGTGGCAGAGCTTCTTGAGGACTTCGGGCAGCTTAAGATCCTCGAAGGAGAGAATTTTCGAGGGAATCTGGCGGAAGACGGCCGCCATGCCCCAGTGGTTGCAGAGGTAGTTGCCGCGGAAACGCGCGAGCCCGGGGATCTCGTGGGCCAAGTCCAGATCGTGGCGATCAAGGAAATCGTTCCAGCGCCGCTCGGGGCAGATTTCGCGCAGGAGGGAATTCATGGTGGCGGCGTCCAGAAGCGTTTCGCCGATGGGTGTGAGCGAGCCGGATATGCGGGCTTTCGGGGGGAGGCCGACGGTGAGGTGCAGATCGGAGCCGCCCTTCTCAATCATGGTGCGGAGGAGTTGGTCGATGGCAGCCATGGTCAGGAAATTTTTGCGCGAAGCACGCGATTGCCGATGTTGGCGAGCGCCGTCTCGGCGCTGACCTTGCGGTCCTGGTAGAGGGCCATGACGGCGTTGTCCATGAGGCACATTCCGTCGCGGATACTCGTTTCCATGGAGTTTCGCAGGCCCGCCATCTTGCCCTCGCGGATGAGGTTGGCGATGGCGGTGTTGTTGATGAGCACCTCGCAGGCGAGCACGAGGCCGCCGTCGGTGGCGGGTAGCAGGCGCTGGCAGATGACGCCGCGAAGGCTCTCGGCGACGCTGGAACGGATCTGCGTCTGCTGCGCCGGCGGGAAAACGTCGAGCAGGCGGTTGAGCGTCGTGGAGGCGTCGCTGGTGTGCATGGTGCCGATGACGAGATGCCCGGTCTCGCTCGCGCTCACCGCCATTTCGATCGTCTCGAGGTCGCGCAGCTCGCCGATGACGATTATATCGGGATCTTCGCGAAGGGCGCCCTTGAGCGCGCTGAAGAAGGTGCGGGTGTGAGTGCCGACCTCGCGTTGGCTCACGTTGCAGCCCTTGGCGACCTGCACGACCTCGACGGGGTCCTCAACCGTGATGATGTGGTCCTCCCGGGATTCGTTGAGGTAGGATACCAGCGAGGCGAGCGTGGTGGTTTTTCCGGCACCGACCGGGCCGGTGACGAGGATGAGGCCGTTGTGGTAGGAAAGGAGCTTGCGGATCGTCTCGAGGTGGGAGGTGAAACCGAGGTCCGCGAGGGATTTGATCTGCGCGGGAACCATGCGGTAGGCGCCTGCGGCGCCCTGCTTGTGAAACATCAGGTTCACGCGGTAGCGGTTGCTCAAGTCGAGGGCCAGGGCGTAGTCGTAGTCCTTTTTATCGAGGAAGGTTTTGCGCTGGGATTCGGTGAGCAACGCGGTGTTGAGACGCAGGGCGTCATCTGAGGAAAGGAGAGTGTCGGAGATTTGGGCGAAGGAGCGATTCTGGCGGATGAAGGGCTTTGCCCCCGTCGAGAGGTGCAGATCGCTAGCGCCGAAGGCGCCGGTCGCGATGAGAAGTCTCCGCATGAAGTCGGCAATGGCCTCGTCGGAAAGGGAGGACACGCTATTGAAATCGAAGGCTTCGAAAGCGCGTTCCGGACTTATGGCAGGCTTGCCTGCCGGGGATTCTCCCTCTGCAGGGGGGGCCTCTTCGACAAAAGGATTGGAGGCGGGATCTCCCGACTTCGCCTTTTCGAGGGCAAGGCCGGCGATGCGTTCGAGTTTGTCCACATCCTCGACGATGCCGTCGTCGATGAGCTTTTGCGCAAAGTCCATGACCTCCGCCTTTGCGCCGACGGCACGGGCGACGGTGAGTGCCTGGATTTGGGTAAACAGACCTTGATCGATGCCAAGCCTGGCGAGCCAGAGTACCTCAGTGGTCATAGGAGAAGGGCGGGGAAGTAGCGGCCAAGGATGGCGTTGCCCTGCAAAGAGCCAAGCATGGAGATGCGGAGCCGCCGGAGGAGCAGAGCGTAACCCGTTCGACAGGGCCTGCGGGAGAGTAATAGACGTAAGTGGGGCGATCACACGGAGACCAAAAGACGGAGGTATCATGGGCCGAGCAAAAGTTGTCTCCAGAGCGGGCGGTGTCGCCAGTCAGAGGGAAAGCCCATGTGAGGAAGGAGATTCGGCTCAAGTGTGCGGAGGTGGGATACCAGTCTTGCCGCCCAATCGTTTTTGGGTTCGATCACTGCCGAAGTGTGCGCCAGCAGGATCAACGTGTTGTAAATACGCTGCCGTTCGGCGTGATGGAAACTAGCGTCGATTTTTTGCGGCAGAGTCTTTGGGAGTGTCACTTTGACCGTGAAGCGCCGACTCCAAACCTGAGAATGGTGAGCACATAAGTTGCGTATATACGAAGCGTGTTCCAGCAGGGATTTCAAGGTGTCGGGTTGAAGGCTGTAGGTCCCGGCAATGGCTTTCTGGTCTGCAAAGGTCCCGCTGTTCTCGTACATCCGGCTCAGCAGGCCAAATGACATCACCTCGCATGAGGCCCAGATGGGTGGCCGGGATTGGCCATACTTGGAGCGATAATGTGCGATGAATGGTTCGCGGCTGCGGCTCAGCTCCTCGTCCAGCTTGGAGAGGGAATCTTGATGCCGCTGCGCATTTCGGAAAACGGCTGGGTCTTCGAAAGCCTGCGCGCCATAGGCGTGTCCCAGAACGTAAGCCCAACGTGCGCGCACAGAGATTTCCAGGCGCTTCAATGCCTCAGACAGCAAATATCGCAGTCGGCGGTCGAAATCGTATATCGCCCAAAGTTGCTCGAACGTCGCGCCCGGTTGGAATTGGTCTGTGTTGCCGGGAGCCGTGAATGGCAAACGGTAGGCGCAAAGCCGATAGTAATTGTGATGGGTCAGGCAATGTTGCGCAAAAGACTCGTTGGGAATGGCCAAGCCTCGAGCTTTCAAAATCACCAACTGCTCGTCATAGGTCGTAGGAGCCTTGCTACACGGCATGGCATCCTCCGAAAACAAAAAACCCGCCGATTTGAGCCGTACTCCCCACGAGATGAGAAGCCTGAGGCTTGGCGGGTATTGTTGAGATGTTTATCGGCGCAAGCCCGGTGGCGGGCAAGGAAAAATCTGACGGCGTTATTTGTAGCAAGGCACGATTTGGTTAGAAATGAAATATAAGTTAACAACATAAAATTAACTAGTACAAAAAACAAGGGATCGCACTGCTCTTTATGATCAGAGAAACCAATCTCGTCAGAATACATGGAACTTCAGGCAGCCCGGCCTCGCCTCTCAGGACAAGGTTATCAAGATCGATGGAATTTCGATCACCAAGTACTCGATTAACAGTCTGATAAAATTCGAAGAGAAAGAACCTGGCGAAAAGATCGTCTTGGAGGTTTACGCATTAGGCTCAAAGACCGCCCGCACCGTGGAGATCCTCGTCGGCAAGAAACCGAAGAGTTCGGAGTGAGCCAGTGGCCAGAGGAGTGGCGACATCATCGCCCTAGAGGCCGCTCCGCGGCCACCGTCCGACTGTTGGTCTCTGGCTGCGGCTCCACCGCCCTGTGCCTTACACCGACACCTGCGGGCGGGCGGGGGCGGGCCAGTCGATGTGGAAGAACTTGCCTCGGGGCTGGTCCACGCGCTCGTAGGTGTGGGCGCCGAAGTAGTCGCGCTGGCCCTGGAGGAGGTTGGCGGGCAGGCGGGCGGAACGGTAGCCGTCGTAGTAGGCGAGAGCTGAGCTGAAGGTGGGTGTGGGCACGCCATGCTGGACCGCCAGGGACACGGCTTTGCGCCAATTTTCCTGGGCATTCTTGACGGTCTTGTTGAAGTACGGATCGAGAAGGAGATTCGCGAGCTCCGGCTTGCGTCCGTATGCCTCGGTGATCTTTTGCAGGAAGATCGCGCGGATGATGCAGCCGCCGCGCCAGATCTGTGCGATGGTGCCGAAGTCGAGCGTCCACTTGTATTCCTTCTGCGCCTCGCGCATGAGCTGGAAGCCCTGGGCGTAGGAGCAGATCTTGGAACAGTAGAGAGCGTCGTGGATGGCCTGGATGATGGCCTTTTTGGAGCCGGCGACCTTTTTCTTCGCGGGACCTTTCAGGATCTTGGAGGCTGCCACGCGTTCTTCCTTCACAGCGGAGAGGCAGCGGGCAAACACGGCTTCG
>JBAZHQ010000257.1:0-6603 GCA_041652235.1 Opitutaceae bacterium
CGGCGGCGTTTCTGGGGTTTGAAGAGCTTTCCGATCTCCTTCTGATCCAGTTTTTCCATCGCGTAGGAGCCGGTCAGTCGCTCGTTGCGAATCTCGGCGAGCATGGCGGGAAGGGAATAGCGCACGCCGGCGACCAACTCGGCTTGTTGCGAGCGCTGGCCATTATTCGTTTCGTTCTCGTTGTCCATGGCGATCACTCTGTTTCGAAGCAGGCCTCGATGGTTTCTTTCAGCGCTACGAGCATCTCCTCCTTCGGCGTATCCTTGCGGATATAGTTCGCCGCCCCCAGTTCCGCCGCTTGTTCGATCATCAGGCGGCTTGTCAGGGATGTGAGCATGATGACGACCGCCTCAGAATCGATTTCCTTGATTGCCTTCAGCGTTCCTATGCCGTCGAGGATGGGCATGTTCACGTCGAGAAGGACAAGGTCGGGCTTTTCCTGCTGATAGCAGGCGACGGCATCCTGGCCGTTTCCCGCCTCCACGATCGAGGGCGAGCCGAGCTGTTTTAGGAGCAAGCTGACGAACTTCCTGATGTGAGGCTCGTCGTCAACAAGGAGAATCTTTCCATTAAAGGCCATTGGATGGAAAATCAGGATGGGAGAGTGACTTTGAAAACGCAACCGCCCTGCGGCTGGTTCTCCGCCACGATAACGCCCTTATGGGAATCCACAATCTTTCGACAAATGGCGAGACCAAGGCCCGTGCTCTTTTCCCCGCCGGTGGGGCGCGCTGAAAGGCGACTGAAGTCCTTGAACAATTTGTCGCGCTCGTTCTCGGGAATCCCCGGTCCCTGGTCTTTCACCGAGAACGACCATCCCGCATCGCCCTTTGTCAGGCTCACTTCGATCGTCGAATCGCGCGGGGAGAACTTTACCGCGTTGGTCAGAAGATTGTCCACAACCTGCCTGATCTTGGCGGCGTCGATGGAAAGGATGACCTCGCGGGCCTGGGGAACGAACGTGATTTTTGTGCCCTTCTTGGCGGCCTCGATATTGCAGAGGAACACTGATTTCTCGATCAATTCGACAAGGTTGTGGGGCTCCGGATTGATCCTGAGTTCGCCGGATTCTATGGTTGCGACGTCGAGAAGCTCGTTGACGAGATCCAGCATGCCCTGGCTTGCGTCGTGGATGGTTTTAACCAGATCAAGCTGGTCCGCCGTGAGTTTTCCCACGACGCCATCGTTGAGGAATTCCGCAAGGCCGCGAATGGATGCCAGCGGATTGCGCAAGTCGTGAGCCGCCATGCCGAGGAATTTGTTCTTGGCGGCGTTGGCTTTGCTCAACTGATCCACCAGGCTTTTCTGTTGTTCGAGAAGCAGCTTCAGGTAGAGATGGGTGCGGATCCGAGCCAATGCCTCCTTTGCCCGAAATGGCTTGGGAAGATAGTCGATCCCACCTGCGCTGAGGCCCTCGACAATGTCATCGGATTCGCTTTTGGCAGTGATGAAAATGACGGGCGCCGACGAATCGCCATGGCGTTTCCTGATCTCGCGGCAGGCATCGAAGCCATTGAGTCCCGGCATGATAACATCAAGGAGGACCAAGTCGGGATTGAAGGTCTCATAGACTTCCAAGGCTTCTTCGCCAGAGGAGGCATCAGCCAGGGTATAGCCTTCTGACTTCAGAATATTGCTTAGAATCCGGACGTTCAGGCGATCGTCATCGACGACCAGAATTTTGCGACCTCGCAAGTTGATGACGTTGGGCTTTTCGGTTGAGTCCATTTACGATACGGGGTCCGTTGTGTATCAAAAAGTATGATAAGCCCAATCTGACACGCAAGGGCACAGTGTCCCGGGGGAATAAGAACAGAAAGTATATATCATCGGATACGGATATGATGATATAGTGCTTGCCAGGGCGGGATTCTTAGACTTATTCATGGTCTCCTATGGCACACTCCTTTGTTTTTTCCTCCGAGTCAGTCGGCGAAGGTCATCCCGATAAGGTCGCCGACCTCATTTCAGACAGCGTTCTGGACGCCTGCTTGGGTCAGGACATCCGCAGTCGCGTTGCGTGCGAGACGCTTGTGAAATCAAACCAGGTCGTGGTGGCGGGCGAAATCACCACGAAAGCCCAGTTGAATTATGAGCAGGTGATTCGAGATGCCATTCGCGACATCGGCTACGTGAACGACGACGATGTATTTCACGCCGACAAGGTTTTCATCCATAACTGCCTCACCCGCCAGTCCCCGGACATAGCTCAAGGCGTCGATGCGCGCTCGGCGGAAGGCAAGGAAACGGCTGAACAGGGCGCCGGGGACCAGGGCCTGATGTTCGGCTACGCCTGCAATGAAACGCCTGAGATGATGCCCACGGCGATCATGTTTGCACACCGTCTGGGCCGTGAGCTTACAAAGCTGCGCAAGGCGGGCGTTGTAGGCTGGCTGCGACCCGATGCGAAGTCCCAGGTGTCGGTGCGCTACGAGAACGATCACCCGGTGCGCGTCGAGAATGTGGTCATCTCGACCCAGCATTCCTCAAGCGTGAAGCATGCGGACATCCACGACTTTCTCGTCGAGCATGTGGTTCGGAAGGTGATTCCCGCCGGGATGATGGACCGGGACACGAAGTTTTTCATCAACCCCACCGGACGCTTTGTGGTGGGCGGGCCCGAGGGCGATTGCGGCCTCACGGGCCGCAAGATCATCGTGGACACCTACGGCGGCTGGGGCCGCCACGGCGGCGGCGCCTTTTCCGGCAAGGATCCCTCGAAGGTGGATCGCTCGGCCGCCTACATGTGCCGATGGGTCGCCAAGAACGTCGTGGCCTCGGGGCTCTCCGAGATCTGCGAGCTTCAGGTCGCCTATGCGATCGGCTATCCCGATCCGGTATCCATCCGGGTGGATACGATGGGCACGGGCAAGGTGCCGGACGATGTCATTTCGAAGGCGGTCTCCAAGGTGTTCAGCTTCAAACCCGCGAATATCGTGAAGCAGCTCGATCTGCTCCGCCCGATCTATCGCCAGACGACGAATTACGGGCACTTCGGCAAGGCCGGCATGCCGTGGGAACAGACCAACCGCGTAGAAGAACTGCGCAACGCCGCCAAGTAACCGCAGCTCTTAAAATAACACCAACGTGGCAAAACAAGACGCTCTCGTTAAGGATATCTCCCTGGCAGATTGGGGCCGCAAGGAAATCGGAGTCGCCGAGCATGAAATGCCCGGCTTGATGGCCCTGCGCAGGAAGTTCGGTCCGCAGAAGCCCCTCAAGGGCGTGCGTGTGACGGGTTCGCTGCACATGACGATCCAGACGGCGGTGCTCATCGAGACGCTGGCCGAGCTTGGCGCCTCGGTGCGCTGGGCCTCGTGCAACATCTTTTCGACGCAGGACCACGCCGCGGCGGCGATCGCCGCAACCGGCGTGGCCGTCTATGCCTGGAAAGGCGAGACACTGGAGGAATATTGGGATTGCACCTGGAAGGCGCTGAGCCATCCGGGCGGCAAGGGCCCCGAGCTTGTCGTCGATGACGGCGGCGATGTGACGCTGCTGCTCCACAAGGGCTATGAGATGGAAAAGGGGAGCGGCTGGATCAAGACGCCTTCATCCTCGCACGAGGAACAGGTCATCAAGGATCTGCTCGCGAAGATTGGCAAGGAGCAGCCGGGCATCTTCACGGCGATGGTGAAGGACTGGCGCGGCGTCTCCGAAGAGACGACCACCGGCGTTCACCGCCTCTACCAACTTCATGAGCAGGGCAAGCTCCTTGTCCCGGCGATCAATGTGAACGACTCGGTGACGAAGTCGAAATTCGACAATCTATACGGCTGTCGCGAGTCGCTCGCCGACGGACTCAAGCGCGCCACCGACGTGATGATCGCGGGCAAGGTCGCCTGCGTGTGCGGCTACGGCGACGTGGGCAAGGGCTCGGCTCATTCGCTGCGCGGTTTCGGCGCGCGCGTCATCGTGACCGAGATCGATCCCATCAACGCGCTGCAGGCCGCGATGGAAGGCTTCGAGGTCAACACGGTCGAGAGCACGCTTGGCGTCGCGGATATCTATGTCACGTGCACGGGCAATCGGGACATCATCACGCTCGAGCACATCCTGCGGATGAAGGATCAGGCCATCGTCTGCAACATCGGCCACTTCGACAACGAGATCCAAGTCGATCGCCTCAACAAGGCTCCCGGCGCGACTCGGATCAACATCAAGCCGCAGTACGACATGTACCGGTTTTCCAACGGCAACTGCATCTACCTGCTTGCGGAGGGCCGTTTGGTGAATCTGGGTTGCGCCACCGGGCATCCCTCGTTCGTGATGTCGAACAGTTTCACAAACCAGACCCTTGCCCAACTGGATCTATGGCAAAAGAGGGATAGCATCAAGGTGGGCGTCTATCGCCTGCCCAAGCACCTCGACGAGGAAGTAGCACGGCTGCATCTCGAAAAGATCGGCGCGAAGCTCTCGAAGCTTACGCCCGAGCAGGCGCAGTATCTGGGAGTATCTGTTGACGGTCCCTATAAGCCCGAGCACTACCGCTATTGAGAGCGGATATCCGGGAAGCAGGAATCTAGGGTCCTTGAGCACGCGAACCTTGACCAAATAAGTCAAAGTCAGGCTGCGTTGGATTTCAGCAATCATCTCGAAGCCGACTTACCCTCCAAAGCTCGGACTTCGATCCCTTCTCGCGCGGAGACGCGGAGGCGCGAAGGAAAGGCACCGGACCTCGATCCCTTTCATCCCTGATATCCCTGTAAAGATGTTTTGATCGGAATCTTCGATCTCAGGCCTTGTTAACAGAGATGGAAGAGATGAGAGATTGAGGGTCAAACCTCTGCGGCTTTGCGACTCTGCGCGAGAACCCTGATCGAGGTATCTCTCCGCATGAAAAACTCCCTCTGTTTTCCGCTTCCTACACCTCGTCGGGCTGGGGCGAAGCTCCGTTAGAATTTAGGAGCTAGGAGTTGGAATAACTTCAGCGTTATTGACCTGACTTGGGCAAACCACTGGTTTTCGGCTCTGGCTGGCAGACCGCGAGTGGAGGATTGCCGCAGGGCGTTCAGCCACTCGTATTCCTCTCCAGCAATTCCGCCGCGAGGCCGTAGCGCTGCTTGCCTAACTGTCATTGGTTCTATTTTTATTCGTGAACGCTCCGATGAAGGTCAGCGCAACGCCAGCGATGACGAACGGTAGCCAAACAGGCACCCAGCGGTCTGCAGTTTCGAGTCTCGCCAAGGCGAAGATCATGCACGCTAGCAGGACAAGGCTGCCGACAATCGTTAGAAAGTTCGTTTTCATATAACGGGGGATTTGTTGAAGGCTGGCGCTTGCTGGCCGGACGTCAATAGCTTGCGTTGGTCTGAGAGGGCGCTTGCTGGTTGATTATGGGATTGCCCTCAGATCGTTGAGAGGCTCTTAGCCACACGCTGTCTTCTCTAGCAATTCCGCCGCTAGGCCGTAGCGGAGGTTGTGAAATGAATGCAAGAAAGAGCCGAAGCCTCCCGCGTCGGCGATCGCTAACATGGTCACCAGGGCGGCGGGGAATATATCGGCGCGTGCCTGAGGAAGGCCGGGGATTGCTTGGCTGCGCTCCGAGAGCGGAAGGCCGCAGACTCGCCCTGCAAGATCGCGCAAAGCCGGGACAGGAATGCGAGGGCTGCTTTCCGAGAGCGGCGTCCCGCCGGTGAGTATGACTCGTGCGGTGGTCATGCTTCCTCCTGTGAAAACCGCATCCGAGCCCGCGGAGGAGAATCTGAACTTCGATTCGGAAAGCAGCTTTCTCACCTGGCCGGCAATGGCGTCTCGCTCAGGGGCTCCAACGGGAGAGGTGGCATCGGAGACAAATTTCTCGGTGAGGCGGACGGAGCCGAGCGGCAGGCTGATCGCCTGTACGGGGAGTCGATTCACGAAGGAAAGGCATTCCAGGCTGCCTCCGCCCAAATCAAAAAGAAAGAAATCGCCGAGAGAGGAGAGCTCGGGGTCACAGGCAAGCCCGCGCCCAATGAGGAGCGCTTCCTCGTCTCCCGACAGAATACGCAGGGGAAGTCCGCATGATTCTTGCACACGCGTCGAGAACTCCACTCCGTTGCCTGCTCCCCGCACGGCGCTGGTCGCCACGATATCGAACAGGGAGGGCGAGTGCATCGCGGCGATGCGGACGAGGTCCTTGATAGACTGGATGCCGTTGATCATTCCCTCTTCCGAAAGCATGGGCCTGTTTTTGCCGATCCCCCTGCTGATGCGCATATCAAGCGCCTAGGTTTCGACGGTGGCGAGCGATCCATCGGGGGCTTTTCGGGCGACGAGAAGCTTGATGGAATTGCTCCCCACATCGATGACCGCGACCGTTTCGTGCATGGTCCATGGATAAGCCATGGATCGCAGGCCTCAAGACGCTTGTGGCACAAAGGCCGCTTCTAGAGCGTGAAATTGCCGGGGGCGATGAGCACTCTAGCAGAACTTTGTCAGAGTTTAACCGAGCACTCGCACGTGGACAGCGCGAGCTGGCGGGAGGTTTGGCTCCTCATATTCTGTTTATGCGAATAGAGCGATCTCCGGGTAGTGCCGACGGTTGCCCGCCGACACCCCCACAGACCCGGACTAGCGCAATTAACGCATCCGGTTCTTCAGAAAGAAGATTCGCTACGATAT
>JBAZHQ010000258.1:0-6595 GCA_041652235.1 Opitutaceae bacterium
CCCTCCACCAATAACCGATAACCCACTAATCCCATGACCGACCAGAAAATCCGCGATCTCGTCACCAAGGCCGTGATCCTCGACCGCAACATCTCCGAACAGACCGAGGACCTCAAAGCGCTCAAGGCCCAAATAGCCACCGAAGCCGAGAGCCGCGCCGACGAAGCCACCAAGACCGACGGCGGCGGCCTGTCGCTCACGTTTGAAGGTGCCGACGGCTGCATTGCCCGCGTCACCACTGCTGGCCCCACGCTGCGCAGCACCCTGAAGCCCGACGACAAGAAGCTCCCGAAAATAAAGGAGGCCGCCCGCGGCTTCTTCGCTCGGCTGTTCGAGACCGAGGTCGTCTTCAAGCCGGTGGAGAATTTCCGGGACCAGGCACGCACCGTGATGGGCGTCGAGGCCGCGAAACTCATCAAACTCTGCGAATCCGCCGGCAAGACGACCGTGAGCTTCGAGACCAAGGATGCCGTCTAGCAGCCGTCACTTCTGGCCATCTCAGCATGATCTCCACCCTCCCGCACATCGGCCGCCCTTTCAGCGTTTCTTCTCCCGAGAAGATCGCTGAGATGCGGCTGCTGGCCGGGCTTGGCTACCGGCATATAGAGATCGCCGCCCGGCTGGGTATGCGGCGCAACCTGGTCACGAAGCATCTCACGCACGGCAAAGCCGAACAGGCGCCGGAATGGATGGAGATGATCGGCGATGCGCTCAGCGCCGCGCGCGGCGGGCGCCCTGTGGCCGCAGCGCACTTGTTGCGTGGTGCCGCTGCGATGCTCGAGCAACTCCATTCTTCCATGGGCGACCCCCGATGACTCCTCTAAGCAACGAACAAAAAGCAAAGATCGGCCAGGCCGCGCGCCAGGCCTATCTCGCCTGGTCGGATCGATTGCCGTTCGAACTGATTAACGCGGAGCTCTCGGCAAGCGCTTGCTTCGCCTCATGGAGGCATGTTGAGCAGGGAAAGGCGTGCGGCGTGCAGAGCCTGCGCGCCTGCACCCAGGCGCACTATGGGCGGCTCCTGGCGCACTTTCAGGCGATCGCGGGCAACGTGGCTGGAGCCGATCGCACGCGAGCGCGCGATGGCGACAACGACCGCCGCATCGCCCGTTACAAGCTCGCCGAGGCCCTGCGAGAGCGCGACCTGGGCGAAGCCTATGCAGCCTCCATCTGCCGGCGCCAGTATCGCTGCGCGCTCGACGAAGCCAGCGCGAAGCAGGTCTGGCACCTGGTCTATACCGTGCGCAATCGGCGGAAGGCACTAGCCACCGTGCTGCAGACTCGCGAACCCGATCCATTTTGAGGCCTTCCCGATGAACTCCCACACCAACAGCGCCGCCAGTCTCGCGCAGGAGCGCGACAATGGACGTCTTGGCCGTCGGGCCGAGGCCGTGCTTATGGCCCTCCGGTCTTTCCAGTCTCCGCCGACCGATCGCATGATCGCCGAGAAACTGGGCTACGCCGACCTCAATGCCGTGCGTCCGCGGATCACGGAGCTGATCGAACTTGGCCTTGTGGTCGAGATGCGTTCGACCACGTGCCAGGTGACTGGCAAAACCGTGCGTACAACCCGCGCTCTGCACCCCGCCGAAATTGAAATCGCGCAGCGCGCCGCCGCCGCGGCACCGATGCAGAAAGAACTCACCTTCGCATGAGCCCTCTCCTTTCCACTCCCAAGCTGATCGCGCTAGGAATCTGCATCCTCGCAATGTGCTGCGCCGTGCTTGTGTGGGACTGCATCAACCAACTGTTCAGCTCCAAACCAAAGAGTAAGCAACCCAAGCGCTGGGGAACCTATTGGCTGCATCCCGATGGCTGGTATCGGTTGTTTCCGCCGAAACACTCCTGAACGAACCGTGATTGAGAAAATCGAAATCACAAACGGCGAGAAGTGGGTGCCGTGCACCGCTCGCGAACCGAAACCCGGTAAGACCTTTGAGTCGTGCCGGGTGTACCATCCCGACGCGCGTGACGACGGATCGGATCACACCGGTCAAGATGATCATTTCGTTTGTCCCCACTGCGGCGATTCGTGGTGGGTCGACAACGATGGATAACCATAGGACCACTATGTCTGATACATGCCCAGTCTGCGGTAGATATTATAACTTCTATAATGAGGGTCATGAGCCCAACAGTAAGACCTGTTTGGCGATCCAAAACACTAAGCTGCGCGCAGTAGTAAAGCTGCTGCTAACCGATCTCGAAACCTATGCCAACGATTTCGCGACGTGTGATCCGGCTGGATACGTGACCGCGACGAGCACCCACGCGGCCCTCGAATCCGGAAAGAATGCTCTAAAAAGCGACCACTGAGAATAGACCAGATGAATCAGTACATCCCCCAGCGTATCGGTTTGGGCCTTTCTCTCTTCGTGATGAGCCTTTTCATCAGGAATACATGCAATGAGGTTCCGGAAAAGTTCTCGATGCTGGTTGAGGGAGGCATGGCTGCCAATTCACAGCATACCGCAAATAAAGCCTCATCATCGATCTTCCCAACCTTTCGTCTCAATAGAAAGGAGTCTGTGCCATCCAACGAATCTAGATCTTTGCTTGTGATAGGCACTGGTTTCTCTGCGGCTCCATTGGGATGGATACAGGCCTGCAAACAATGGAGGAGCAGGCGGTTTTCGAAAGCGGTTAAGTCCTGTCCTGTCAATGCCGCCATTTCCCAGAGCAATCTTCTTACCTGCTCGCTCTGAATCTCCGAAACAATCGTCTCCAAGATCTTCATGAAAAACATCTTTTGGATCGGATTTAAGGCGAAGGGGCAACCTCTTCTTTCCAGTATATCCCACTCCAAACTCTACACTTGGGAACTCCTAAAGCGCGGCAGCAATATTAGGAAGCCGGTAATTTACACCAAGCGATCCCTGCGGAAAGCGGGCGTCACAGTCGGAAAAGTAACACTCGAAAAAGTAGCTGAGTAATCCTCAGAGAACGAAACAATTTGATGCGGCAGAGCGATGAAGCTCATCGGATGTCACTTTCAATGCAGCCCGCACGTGCGGACCTAGTGTTAAAACATAACGGCTGTTGCCGGTAACCAACCCGGCCCGCATCTCCAAATTCTAACCTCAGTGAACGAACCATGGCACTCAAAAATCAATGCCCAGGTAGCGGCAAGGATGCCCATCAGTACGATGGATCGTGGGGATGGTACTGCCCGATCTGTTTGAAAAGGCTCGCCACCCCCTCTTGCAGGGCTCGCCCCACCGTTCGCCCACATATTGATCGCAGGCCGGTGGAGACATCGACAATCACCCAGCCCAACACGGGCCAATTCTGAGAACGAATGAAGCGTTTTGCTGAGTAAAATCCAAAGCCTCTCGCCACTTTTCCGCCATGCCCCTCAAGAAGTCCGTTGGAAACATGTATCCGTGGGTGACCCATACCCATGCGCATCTCGGGGGAGAGTGCCCCCACAAATGCAGCTACTGCTACCTCGACAACCCGCGCTTTGGCAGGCCCGCGAAGTACACAGGAGAGCTTCGTCAGATCGAGGCTGAATTCTCAGTGAAATTTGGTGAGGGCAAGGTGATCTTCGTTGAAAACTGCGGCGATCTATTCGCCGAGCAGGTTCCTTCTGATGTAATCCGCAGGGTGCTGGCCCATTGCCAGCAGTGGCATGGGAACACCTACGTTTTCCAGACCAAAAACCCAATTCGCTACATGGATTTTCTGGAAGACTTTCCAGAAGATATGATCCTCGGAACAACTATCGAGACCAACCGCGAACTGGATGGTATCAGCAAAGCTCCAAGCCAGGAGTCCAGGAAGAATGCCATGTTCATTCTTCCGCTCAAATTTCAGCGGTTCATCACCGTCGAACCAATCCTTGCCTTCGACCTGGCTATCTTGGCGTCATGGCTGATCGAGGTTGCCCCCAATTTCGTCAACATTGGAGCAGACTCAAAAAACCACGGACTGCCAGAGCCTACCAAGTCCGAAGCATTGGCCCTCGTCGCCACACTAAAAGAGGCTGACATCGAGGTCCGTGAGAAGCATAACCTGGATCGATTGATTGCTTGAACACCCCCTGCAACAGCCTTGCACGCGCTCTGCACGAAGCCTAAAGTTTTACCAATTACTCCGATGAAGGACGCCTCAATTCAAGATTTCCCGTTTTTCTCGGAACAGGAGATCAAGCTGATCGTCGATCAAATACTAGAAAACAGTGCAACCACTGAGGAGCATGTTCAGATGCTTTTTAAGGCGATCATTGAGAAGAGCTGCCAGCAGATGGCTTCCTATGTAGTTTCCGATCTTTTGAAACGAGGAATTCTTCTCACTGAAGGCGGAATTGTAGATCCGACCAAGGCCCACGATGAATAATCAAAAGCCAGATCCTGATCGCGAGGAGCGCCGGAAAGTCACTCAATTTAAGTGCGCACTTTCCCGTCTCGATTTAGTCAGTAAAGATTTTGTGGCCTCGGCTGAGGCTCTCAGCGACTCATTCATCAGACTTAAGCACATGCTGGATTTCCATGAGATCCGGAATCTCGACTGAGATCTTTATCAAACCTTTGGCAATCGGCCTGTTTTGTGCCTGATTTTTATCAAACCAAGGTTTCTGATCCGACTCTTCATAAGTCGCAGTGCTTCAGCATACTTCAGCCTAATTCGGGCTGATTTAGCTTTTTATCAAACCCCGTGGCGTTCCTCATCCGAAGCTCGTAGAGCGAAGGATGGCGGAGAGGGAGGGATTCGAACCCCCGGATGGGTTTAAGCCATCACCTGATTTCGAGTCAGGCGCGATCGACCACTCTGCCACCTCTCCGTGATAAAGACTGCGAAACGTAGGTATTGGGGTGGAAAACGGAAGAAGAAAATCTCGGCATGCGCCCCGCCGGGCGCATCTCCCGAATGGCGGTTGATTGCTATGCAGGGTCGTCGAGAGCCTGACGGCGAAGCAGGAGGGTGCGGTCGGCGATCTCGATGGAGAGTTCGATGCAGAGATCGATGAGGGCTTTGAAGCGTTTGAAGTTGGCGATCATCTCCGTCAACTCAGCGGTTTCATCTGGACGGATATAACGGCCATAGCTGCGCTGACGGAAGGTATAGCTCAATTGCCAATAAGGACCATTTTTCTGGCCCGGGCGCTTGAACTGTTGGCTGAGGGAGCCCGGCCGCATGGGGCCGAGTTGGTGGATGGCGGTTTTGGCCTCATCGAGTTTTTTTTGCCACATTTCGAGTTTTTTGTCTTGCATACGGACCCGCATAAGGGTCCGTATAGGGCCGAAGTCAAACTTTTTCCCATGAAACTTTGGTTTTTCCGGTGGCGGAGGCACCGCAGCGCGAACCGATGAACGCCCTGCGGGAGGCCGAGCCGGCAGTCCTGGCTGAAAGCCGGGAGTGGGCCTTGCGCCGGCTCACCGAGCGAATGCAAGGGGAAGCGAACGCGATGGAGAGCTTGTGTCCGAAAACGGGTCAGCCGCTCAAGGACACCCGTTGGCGAGCGATGTCGTTGCACACCGTTTCGGGAGTCATCGAGCTGCGAGTGCGGCACGGCTACTCGGAGGCGCTCCATGAATGGGTGTGCCCGGCCCGGATCGCTTGGGGGCTGCAAGAGCGCCAAAGGGTCAGTCCGGAACTGCAGGCCCGAGTGTGCTATACCTCGACGCAAACCGGTTCATTTGAGAAGGCCGCGGCGATGGCGCAGTGCTGGGGCACCGAGGTCAGCGACGATTTGATCCATCATCACGTCCAGCAGTGTGGCGCGACGGCCACGGCATTGAGCCTGCCGACCCCGCCCATCGCACCTCACGAACCCGAGTTCAGTTTGGTGCTCATGATGGACGGCTGGATGGCACGCGAGCGCGGGCCGGATTGGGGCGCCTCGCCGCGGAAAAAAGCGCCCGAGCGCATCGCCTGGCACGAGATCAAGTCGGCGGTCATCTACCGACTCGAGCAGAGCGTGCAGAAGGAAAGCGGACGGGGGCTTTTGCTGGAAAAATATATTGTCGCCTGCCCGCCCGAGACCGCTCCAGTCGACTTTGGCGCGGCGGTCGAAGCCGAGGCCCGGCGGCGCGGCCTGGGCCGGGCCAAGGTCATCTACCTCGTCATGGACGGCGCCGTCTGGCTGTGGGATCTGGCCGAGGATCGATTCCGTGAGGCGGTCAAGACCCTCGACTTCCATCATGCCAGCGAGCACCTGTGGGCCGTCGGCCGCGTGCTGTACGGCGAGGGCTCAGCCGAAACCGCCGTCTGGGTCGAGACGCTCCTGCATCGCCTGCGCCACGGCAAGCAGGCCCGCGTCGTGCGTCGTCTCCATGAACTCATTGCGCCGTCCGGTGAGCGAAGCGCCGACGCCCAGGAAGTGATCGAACGCGAAGCCAATTACTTCAAAACCCATCAAGCCCACCTGAACTACAAGGCCATCCACCGCGCCGGAGCTCCCATCGGCTCCGGCGCCGTCGAATCCCTCGGCGCTCAGCTCCAACGCCGCTTCCGCTGTAGCGGACAGTTTTGGCAGCGTCCCGGTCTTTCCTACCTCCTCAAACTCGCCGTCACCTTCAGAAACAAAGACGACCCCTATCTCTGGAACTAAAACTTACCGTCAATCGGGAGATGCGCCCGTCCGGGGAGGGCG
>JBAZHQ010000259.1:0-6578 GCA_041652235.1 Opitutaceae bacterium
CGGCGTTCGTGGCGAAGTAGGGGGAGAGATAGCCCTTGTCGAACTGCATGCCCTCGACGACGTCGAGGGTGGTCTCGATGGACTTGGCCTCTTCGACGGTGATGGTGCCGTCCTTGCCGACCTTATCCATGGCGTCGGCGATCTTGTCGGCGATCTCGTAGTCCCAATTGGCGGAGACGGCGGCGACCTGGCGGATCTCGTCGCGGTTGTTCACCTTCTTGGAGATCTTGATGAGCTCGGCGACGGAGGCCTCGACGGCCTTGTCGATGCCGCGCTTCAGGAAAATCGGATTGGAGCCGGCTGCGACGTTTTTGAGGCCTTCCTTGAAGACGGACTCGGCCAGGACCGTGGCTGTGGTGGTGCCATCGCCTGCGGCGTCGGAAGTGCGGGAAGCGACCTCCTTGACGAGCTGGGCGCCGATATTCTCATAGGGATCGGGAAGCTCGACCTCCTTGGCGACGGTCACGCCGTCCTTGGTGACGGTCGGGGAACCGAATTTCTTGTCGATAACGACATTGCGGCCCTTGGGACCGAGGGTGACCTTGACGGCCCGGGAGAGAAGCTCGACGCCCTTGAGAATCTTGGCGCGTGCGGCCTCATCGAACAGAAGTTGTTTAGCTGCCATGTGGTGTATGTGTTGAGTTAAAAGTTTAGGTGTGTGCGTTGTGGGCTTAGCCGATGACGCCGAGAATGTCGTCCTCGCGAACGAGCGTGAACTTCTCGTTCTCGATTTTCACTTCGGTGCCGCCGTACTTGCTGATGAGGACGCGGTCACCCACTTTGACCTCGAAGGCCTGGATCTTGCCGTTCTCGTCCTTCTTGCCCGTGCCGAGGGCGATGATTTCCGCCTCCATGGGCTTTTCCTTAGCGGAATCCGGAATGATGATGCCGCCGCGGACTTGTTCCTTCTCTTCGAGGTGCTTCACGAGCACGCGATCGCCGATGGGCCTGATTTTGATTTTAGCCATAAGTCTTTGAGTTTCGATTTTGGATTTTCGTTCTGGGTAAACCGATCCCGCGAGGCGGGACCTAGTAAATGGAGTAAAAAGGAGAGGTTACTTCTTTTTGTCTTCGTCGACGACTTCGAAATCGGCATCGACGACATTGTCTTTCTTGTCGCCGGCTTTCTTCTCGCCTGACTCGGCAGAGCCGGGCGCTTCGGAGGCGGCGTTGCCGCCCGGAGCCGCGCCTGCCTGGGCCTGCTGCGCTTGGGCTTGGGCGTAGAATTCGGCGCCGACCTTCTGAACCTCCTCGAGGGCGCTCTTCATGCGGTCGAGTTCGCCGCTTTCGAGGGCCTTTTTGGCGTCAGAAAGGGCAGCTTCGATCTTGGACTTCCTGTCGGCCGGGAGCTTGTCGCCGGCGTCCTTGAGGGCTTTTTCGAGCGTATAGACGACCGAGTCGAGTTGGTTCTTGGTCTCGACGGATTCCTTCTTCTTGAGATCGTCGGCGGCATTCTGTTCCGCCTCCTTGGTCATGCGTTCGACCTCTTCCTTGGTGAGTCCGGAGGATCCCTGGATGGTGATCTTCTGCTCGCGTCCGGTGCCCATGTCCTTGGCGGACACGTGCAGAATGCCGTTGGCATCGATGTCGAAGGTAACCTCGATCTGCGGGACGCCGCGGGGGGCGGGCGGGATGCCCTCAAGGCGGAAGGTGCCGAGGATTTTGTTGTCGCGGGCCATCGGGCGTTCGCCCTGGGTGACGACGATTTCGACTGAAGGCTGTCCATCGCTTGCAGTGGAAAAAGTCTGGGATTTCTTGGTCGGGATGGTGGTGTTGCGCGGGATCATCGCCGTGGCAACGGCGCCCAGCGTCTCGATGGCGAGAGTGAGCGGCGTCACGTCGAGAAGGAGCACATCGCGCACTTCGCCCTTGAGCACGCCGCCCTGAATGGCGGCGCCGACGGCGACCACCTCATCGGGATTCACGCCCTGGTGGGGCTGCTTGCCGGCGAGTTGGTGGGCGATTTCAACGACCTTTGGCATACGGGTCATGCCGCCGACGAGCACGAGTTCGTCGATATCGGCGGTGGCGACGCCGGAGTCCTTGATGCAATTCTTAAAGGGCTGGAGGCAGCGCTGGAAGAGGCTGTCGCAGATCTGTTCCATCTTTGCCCGGGACAGCGTGACATTAAGATGCTTCGGTCCGTTGGCGTCTGCGGTGATGAAGGGGAGATTGATATCGTAGCTTTGCGTGGAGGAGAGGGCGATCTTGGCCTTCTCGGATTCCTCCTTGAGGCGTTGCAGGGCCATCGGATCCTTGCGCAGATCGATGCCGTGCTCGGATTTGAAGCCCTCGACGAGCCAGTTGATGATGTACTCGTCCCAATTGTCGCCACCGAGGTGGGTGTCGCCGTTGGTGGCTTTCACCTCGAAGACTCCGTCGCCGATCTCGAGGACGGAGATGTCGAAGGTGCCGCCACCGAGATCGAAGACGGCGATTTCCTCGTCCTTCTTCTTGTCGAGGCCGTAGGCGAGCGAAGCGGCGGTGGGCTCGTTGATGATGCGCAGCACCTCAAGGCCTGCGATGCGGCCGGCGTCCTTGGTGGCCTGGCGCTGAGAGTCGTTAAAATAGGCGGGCACGGTGATCACGGCCTGAGTGATCTTTTCGCCCAGATAGGCTTCGGCGTCGGCCTTCAGTTTGCCGAGCACCATGGCGGAGATTTGCTGGGGGGCGAACTGCTCGGTCTTGTCGCCGGCCTGCACCTCGATGTAGGCGTCGCTATTCTTGCCCTCGACCACCTTGAACGGGAAGCCCTTGGCCTCTTCGCGTACCTCGGAGATTTTGCGACCGATGAGGCGCTTGGAGGAGAAAACGGTGTTCTTCGGATTGGTGATGGCCTGGCGCTTGGCGGCCTGTCCGACGAGGCGTTCCCCATTCTTTGTGAATGCCACTACAGACGGGGTTGTGCGCGCGCCTTCAGCATTGGGAATAACCACCGGTTCGCCACCTTCCATGATGGCCATACAAGAGTTTGTGGTTCCGAGATCTATACCAAGAATGTGGCTCATATAAGGAACCAATTAAAGCAATGCCTGTGCCTCAGATTTAAAAATCACCTAAGATGATATATAGTAAGGCATAGAAATGTTTTCCGAGCGATAATCGGCATTCTATCTTGGCAGGAAGTGTGACATGCTGGCGCACTTTCGAGTCACTAATAGGGTTTCTGCTGTGACAACTGACACAGCGCGGCCGAAGCGGCGAAGCCGCGACCAAAGAAGCCAGAGGCCAACGGTCAGACGGTGGCGCTGCTGCGCACCGTGGCCGCAGAGCGGCCCAGGATCAGAGCAGTGTGTCCTGCACGCCGTTGGCGGGCTTCATGCCGATGGCAGCGTAGCCCTTGTCGGTGAGCATGCGTCCCTGGGGAGTGCGTTGCACGTAGCCCTCCTGGATCAGGAAAGGTTCGTGCACTTCCTCGAGCGTCTCGGCTTCCTCGCCGACGGCGATGGCGATCGTGCCGATGCCGACGGGGCCGCCGCGGTAATTCTCCGCCATGCAGCGCATCATGCGCTTGTCCATCTCGTCGAGGCCGCGGAAATCGATTTCCAGGAGTTCGAGCGCGGCGGCGGCGACGGGCTTGGTGATGTGCCCTTGGGCGCGCTCCTCGGCGAAGTCGCGTATGAAATGGATGAGATTGTTGGCGATGCGGGGAGTGCCGCGGGAGCGGGTGGCGATCTCATGGGCGCCCTCGGTGTCGATCTGTACCTTGAGCAGGCCGCAACTGCGCTCGACGATGGAGCGGAGCGTGGCCGCGTCGTAGTAGTCCAGCCGAGTCTGCAGGGTGAAGCGCGAGCGCAGGGGGGCCGTGAGCAGGCCGGCCCGCGTGGTGGCGCCCACCAGAGTGAAGTGAGGGATGGACAAGCGCACGCTCCGGGCGTTGGGGCCCTGGTCGATCATGATATCGAGCCGGAAATCCTCCATGGCCGAGTAGAGGTATTCCTCCACCGTTTTCGAGATGCGGTGGATCTCGTCGATGAAAAGGATGTCGCCCTCCTCCAGGTTGGTGAGAAGACCTGCGAGATCGCCCGCCTTTTCGATGACGGGACCCGAGGTCACTCGCACGTTCCTGTCCAGCTCATGACCGAGGATGAAGGCGAGGGTGGTCTTGCCGAGGCCCGGAGGACCGGAGAGCAGCACATGGTTGAGCGGATCGCCGCGCCGCTTGGCCGCGCCCACCATCACTTGAAGGCGCTCGATGGTCTTGGGCTGGCCTGCGAAGTCGGAGAACGAAAGCGGGCGCAGGGCGGCCTCGGAAGGGGAAACGGGCGTCGCGAGGGCGTTCGTGATGAAGCCCAAGCCTGTCCCCGAGGCGGGAACCTTGGGCGGATTTTTCTCTTGGGCGGATTGGATCTGCGGAGCGCTCACAGGATAAATTGAACTACAAAGAAACGAAGAAGCGAAGAAGGATCGAAACCTTTGTTTCTTTGCTTCTTCGCAGTTAAAAGTCAGCTACTTCCATTCCAGCTCGGCGCCGAGGGAGCGGAGGTTTTCGACGAAGCGGGGATGGGCGCGCTGTATGATCTCTGCGTTGCGCACGACGCTGCGTCCCGGGATGCTGGCGGCCACCATGGTGAGGGCGACGGCGGCGCGGATGACGTAAGGGGAATCGACAACGGCGGGACGCAGCGGACGGTTGCCGAACACGATCAGCCGATGGGGATCGCTCACCATGGCATGGGCGCCGAATTTCGCCAATTCAGGAATCCATGAAAAACCATTTTCATAGACCTTGTTCCAGAAATGGATCGTGCCCTCGCAGCGTGTGGCGAGGGCGATCATGAGTGGCAGAAGGTCCACCGAGAAATAGGGCCAGGGGGCCGCCTCGATTTTGGGAAGAAGATTGGAGGTGAACGGCTGTTCGATCACGCGTTCCTGGTTGGAACGCACGACGGCGCAGGTCCCCTCGTGGGTGATCGTCACGCCCAGCTTGGCGAAGGCGCGGGTGATCAGGTCGAAGTGCTGCGGAAGTGATTTTTCCACGCGCACCTCTCCGCCGGTGATGGCCCCGAGGGCCAGGAAAGTGACCACCTCATGGTAATCCGTGCTAATGGTAAAAGTGCCGCCATGAAGACGCTTGACCCCTTCGATGACGAGCTGGCTGGTGCCGATGCCGCTTATCTTCGCACCCATGCCAACGAGCATTTCGCAGAGATCCTGCACGTGGGGTTCGCTCGCGGCGTTGATGAGGGTGGAGCCGCCGCGGGCGAGAGCCGCCGCCATGGCATAGTTCTCGGTGACCGTCACTGACATGTAGTCGGTCCAATGCCGTGCTCCTTGAAATCCGTCCGGCAGCACAATTTCGAGGGGTTGTGTCTCGCTTACGTCGGCGCCGAGCACGGAGAGAATCTCAAGGTGGGGATCGATCTCGCGCACTCCCAGGGAACAACCTTTGGAATTGGCTGCGATGGTGAGGCGTCCGAGGCGATGAAGCAGGGCGGGGTAGAGCAGCACCGTTGAACGCACATTCTGCGGCATCTCGTGATTGGTGAGCGTGGAATTGAAGCCGCTGTGGTCCAGGTGCATTGCACCCGCGCTTTTGTCCCATTCGATGCGCGATCCCTGGAGGCGCAGGAAAGAGACCAGTTTCTCAAGGTCGGTGATGTCGGGAACATTCAGGAGGGTCACCGGCTCATCGGTAAGCAGAGATGCGCAGACCATCGGGAGGGCAGAGTTCTTGTTGCCCGAAGGCACGATTGTGCCGGAGAGGGGAGAGCCACCTTTGACAATGAGGTCGGACATGGAGGGGAAACAGAAGCCAGAAGCCGGAGGCCAGAATTGAAGAATAAGAGATCGGATCTCGGAAGATGGATAGCAGGAGACAGGAAAAAGAACCGAGGCTCAAGGAAGAGCTTGGAGGGGGAAATAAAAAAACGCCCGCTTTTTGAGCGGGCGTTGTGAGAGGAAGATAACTTAGCCCTGTTGCGGGCCTGAGGAGTCACCTCCGCCGTAACCGCCTCCGCGATAATCGCCCCCGCCACCGTGGTGGCGACCGCGACCGCCGCGACGACGACGGCGACGCTGATCGCCCTCTTCGTGGTGCGGATTAAAACCGCCTTCTCCGCCTCTGGACTGATAACCGCCGGAGCGCCGATCGCCTTCGCGACCGCGACCGCCGCGGTGGTGGCGACGGCCATAGCGATCGCCTTCGTCACGGTAGCGCTGCTCACTGCTGGGCGTTTCCGTCTTCTTGCCGGTGAAGAGACTTTTCAGCCAGTTGAAGAAGCCGCTCTTCTTTGCGGGAACCTCCGCCTTGGGAAGAGGGGCGCGCTGCTCAAGCTGCTGTTCGCGCGGCTGCGGATCACGCTGTTGTTGTTCGCGTGGTTGTTGATCGCGCGGTTGTTGATCGCGCGGTTGTTGATCGCGCGGTTGTTGTTCGCGACGTTCGGGGCGGAAGGTGCCACGATCCTCGCGACGTGGACGGCTCTCGCCACCATCGCGATCGCGACGGACGGGACGGTTCTCCCAGCTCTGTGCGGGGCGT
Source organism: Opitutaceae bacterium (assembly GCA_041652235.1). Lineage (GTDB taxonomy): Bacteria > Verrucomicrobiota > Verrucomicrobiia > Opitutales > Opitutaceae > MWDT01. The sequence continues at coordinate 6,482 of JBAZHQ010000259.1, forward strand.
TTGGCCTCGGCGGGAGGAAGGATGTTGAGAGATCCCTTTTCTTCGGCGACGGGAGCCGGCTCGTTCACAGGTGTGAAAGCCGGGGCGGGTGTTTCGA
>JBAZHQ010000260.1:0-6551 GCA_041652235.1 Opitutaceae bacterium
AGCGGACGGAACTGGTGGACAACGTGATTCGCACGGTCGAACACAACCTGCTTGCCGGGGCGCTGCTGGTGATCGCTATTCTCTTTGCATTCCTGGGCAACTTGCGGGCCGGATTGATCGTGGCGGCGGCGATTCCGCTCTCAATGCTCTTCGCGGGCAATCTCATGTTGCAGACTGGCATCGCGGCGAGCCTGTTGAGCCTTGGCGCAGTGGACTTCGGACTCATCGTGGATGGCGCGGTCGTCATGGTGGAGAACTCGATGCGGCGATTGGGGATGCGCCAGCATGAGCTGGGGCGCACGCTCACAAAAGAGGAGCGCGAAGACGTGCTGCGCAGCGCGCCGCAGGAAGTGGCGCGCCCCGTCGCATTCGGCGTCGGCATCATCATGATCGTGTTTCTTCCCATTCTCGCGCTGGAGGGCGTCGAGGGGAAGATGTTCAAGCCGATGGCGCTGACGCTGATCTTTGCCTTGCTGGGGTCACTCATCCTGGCGCTCACGCTGACGCCCGTGCTGGCATCGCTGTTTCTTCCCAAGCAGGTCAAGGAACAGGAACCCTGGCTGGTGCGATTGGCTCACCGGATTTACGAACCGGTGCTGGGATTTGCTCTGCGGTTCCGCAAGCTCACCCTGGCGAGCGCGGCGGCGTTGTTCATCGGAGCTGCGCTGCTGGCGTCGCGCATGGGCGGGGAGTTCCTGCCAAAGCTGGGAGAAGGCGCTATTGTCGGCACCACAGTGCGGCTGGCCGGTATTTCGGTGGATGAGGCCGTCGCGCAAAACGACCGGATCGAGCAAGCATTGATGGCCGGGTTTCCCGATGAGATCGAACACATCTGGACACGGCTGGGGACGGCGGAAGTGGCGACCGACCCGATGGGCGTCGAACTGTCGGATTTCTTTCTGGCGCTCAAACCGCGCGAGCAGTGGAAAAAAGCGCGCACCCAGACGGAATTGACCGGGAAAATGCGGGATGTCCTAAACCAAGTGCCCGGTCTCAAGACGACTTTCAGCCAGCCCATCGAAATGCGCCTGAACGAACTCATCGCCGGCATCAGGGGAGATATCGGCATCAAAATCTATGGCGATGATCTGGAGGAGCTGCGGCGGCTCGGCAACGAAGTGCAGGCGGCGCTGGCTAAGGTGAGCGGAGCCAGCGAGGCATCGGTCGAACAGTTGACCGGGCAGACCTTCCTGCAGGTGCGCGTCGATCCGCAGGCGGTTGCCCGCTACGGCGTCTCGACGCGAAACGTGCTCAACGTCGTCGAGGCTGTCGGCTCTCGGCGAGTCGGCGATGTGCGGGAGGGACAACGGCGCTTTCCTCTCGTTGTGCGGCTGCCGGACAAACAGCGCACGGACCCGGACGCCCTGGCCGCAACGCTGATTCCCACCGCTGCCGGTCCGATCCTGCCGCTCAGCCTGGTGGCAAGCATCACCGAGATGGAAGGCCCCTCCACCATCAACCGGGAGTGGGGTAAACGTCGGATCACCGTGCAATGCAATGTGCTCGGACGGGATATTGCGAGTTTCGTGGCCGAAGCGAAGGCGAAGATCGCGGCTGAAGTAAAGCTGCCCGAGGGAACCGCCATCGAATGGGGCGGGCAGTTCGAGAACATGGAGCGCGCGAATCGGAAACTGGCGTTTGTGGTGCCGATGGCATTGGCGCTCATCTTCGTATTGCTGTTTTTCAGCCTTAGGACGCTGCGCGAGGTCCTCATCGTGGCGTCAGGCATTCCTCTGGGGCTGGTGGGCGGCGTGCTGGCTTTGTGGCTGCGCGGCCTGCCTTTCACGGTCAGTTCGGCCATCGGTTTCATCGCTTTGAGTGGTGTGGCCATCCTCAATGGCCTCGTGCTGGTGACCTTCATCAAGCAGCGGCTCGATGACGGCACGCCATTGGAGCAAGCCGTCCGGGAAGGCTGCCTCGTGCGCCTGCGCCCAGTGCTGATGACGGCTTTGGTCGCCGCAGTGGGTTTTATTCCGATGGCCGTCAACGTCGGTATCGGCGGCGAGGTTCAGCGTCCGCTGGCAACCGTGGTCATCGGCGGGATATTCACGAACACGCTGCTGACCCTGCTGGTTCTGCCCGCCCTCTATACCCTCTTTAATGCGAAACGGGCGGTGTCACTCCGGATACCTCGGCTCTAGTCATGTGGATCAGCAAGAAAAGAGCGGTAATGCAGAGGCAGCCGAAGCTAAGCTGCGCGATGGAGAGGCGCAGGCTCGTTCCCCAAAAGAGCGGGGCCGTGGCAGAGAGCAGGGAACTGCCTCCGCTTTGGATAAAGCTCTGGCATGAGGCGGCCAGCCCCCTCTGCTTCGGAAAGCAATCGATGGCCTTCAAGGTCAGCGAGGGAAGCGCCAGCGACATGCCGACCATGTATCCAAAAAGCGGAATCATCGCCCACGGCAGACTGGGCGGCATGAGAAGGTTCATGCCCACGTTGCCCAGGGCTGAGATCACCATGACAACACAGCCATAAAGAGCCGTTTTCAACAGGGGAACGTGGCCGGCGAGACGGGCTGACAGGCCGTTGCCGATAATAATGCCGACGGTGAGCGGCCCGAAGAGCCAGAGGAAACCTGTCTCGCTCACGTGGAGGTGCTGCATCAGGAACACCGGTGCCGAGAGGACATAGAGGAACATTCCGGCGAAGGATAGGGTCGTGGCAAGGCATGCCATGACAAAGGCCGGATGAGTGATCGCCGCCTTGTAGGAACGCAGCAGGAAGGCGGGATTGAAAGGCTGGCGTTTAGACGGATGCAGGGTCTCGGGCAGGCTGATGGCGACGGCGACCAGCAGGGCCGCGGAGTAGACTCCCATGAATCCGAAAACGGACCGCCAACCGAACCAATGATGGAGCCATCCGCCGATCAAGGGCGCTATGGCGGGAGCAATGGCAAAGACGATTGCCACCATGGCCATGAGGCGCTGAGCCGAGGGACCATCATAGAGATCTCTTACGATGGCGCGACCTATCACCATGCCAACGCCCGCCGTAGCGCCTTGGAGAGCGCGAAAAACAATGAGCCAGGGCAGACTCGGGGAGAACGTACAGCCGATCGACGCCGCCACAAAAATACCAAGCCCCGCCAACACGACTCGTTTTCTGCCGAGTGAGTCGGAAAGAGCGCCATGCCAGAGCGTCATCAGCGCGAAGGGAACCATGTAAGCGGTCAGAGTCGCCTGCACCGCGCTCATGGACACCCCCATCAGCCGGGCAATATCCGGCATGGAAGGCAGGTAGGCGTCTATGCAGAACGGCCCAAGGGCGGACAGCGCCGCCAATTGCACCGCCACACGCCTGCGACTGACCTTCAGTACCTGAGATTCGTTGGGCATGAATCCCCTATCTAACGACACCCTTGGTCCCAATGGCCACCGGAAACAGCGATCGATCGAATCGTGACAATGATCGCTGCTGCCAGCCACGAAACCTGAAGGGTTGAGCTTCCATCCGGGGTTCATATTATGTTCTCATCGCTGGCATACCCTGCCTCGGATAGTCGATGCTGATCGGCGATACTCTCTTCTCGCATCCACGCGATCCGCGCTCCCATGAAACTCCCTTTCTCGCTCGTCGCATTCTTCTGCCTTACCCTCGTCGCCCTTGCCGACAGGAAGCTTGAAATCGGCTACCTCAGACTTCAGAGCGAGGTCCCAAATCTGCCAACTGGCGCCAGCCTCGCTCTTCTCCAGATCGAAAGCGCTGGTTCCAACGGTTCCTGGGCTGTTCCGCAGGGCGGACAGATGACCGGAAAATCCGTTTCCTATCCTCTCGCAGCTACCGCTCCCACGCTTTTCTCCGATCATGCCAAATGGGTGGCGGAATATTACTGCGGCTCTCAATCGAGTCCGATTCCTAACACGCTCACCCTGCTCTCGGTATCTGCCACCGATTATATCGTCTCATCCTTGCTAGTCGGACAGCAAGTCGGCCCGAGCACTCCCTATTGGGATCTGGAGAATCATTCCTGGGGATACGATGGCGGTGATATCGGCACTGAGTTGCTGCGGCGCCTGGATTGGAGAATAGACAACTGGGGAATCATTGTCGTGTGTGCCGCCGGCAACGCGGGGCCGATATTGCCATTTCCCGCAAGCGCATACAACGCAATCGCCGTCGGCCTCACCAAGGGCACGCACAGCAGGGGAGGCACGATGATTGACGGCATCGGTCGTCAAAAGCCGGACTTGGTCGGTCCCGAGGATTGGACCAGCAACTCCTCACCCATCGTAGGCTCCTGCGCCGGCCTGATGATCGATAAGGCCAAGAACGACTCGCGTTTCGGGAACGCCCGCGACCCCCGTGTCATCAAAGCGCTTTTGCTTGCGGGAGCGACCAAGGAGGAGATTCCCAACTGGACCGGCACACCTTCCCAACCTCTCGATTTTCTCTACGGAACAGGACAAGTAAGCATCTACAACAGCTACCTCATGCTGCTGGCTGGACAGCAAGGGCCCGGCACTCGTTGGAACACAGGTTATGGTTGGGACAAAGCTACGACGAGCGGCTCCGGCAGGTATTACTTCGGGGTACCCGCCGACACCACCATGAAGTACTCCGTTGCCCTCGTTTGGCATCGCACAATTACGCCAAGTTTCGACTGGCGGACCCTAAACTCTTCGTTGGCGGACCTGAACCTGCGCCTGTCCAGTGCGAATGAAACGTTTGCTGTCGAAGCCCCGATCGCCGAAAGCCGCTCAACCGTCGATAATGTGGAACACATCTACATCGCCAGCCTGCCGGCCGGCCGATACGCCCTCGATATACTCGGTCCCGCCGGAGTGACTTACGGCCTGGCCTGGAGAGGCGATCTCACCAGCTTGCCTCCCGTGATTCCACTTGCGATCACCGGACAGCCCGCCTCCCAAAATGTGGCGCTCGGCCAGCCGGCCAGCCTCATCGCCGGCATCAGAGGCACCGCTCCCTTCACGTTCCAATGGCGCAAGAGCGGCGTCGCCATCGCCGGAGCGCGGAGTCCGATGCTCAGGTTCCCGAGTTTTTCAGCCCAGGATCAAGGTAGCTACGATGTTGTTGTTACCGACGCCTTGGGAACTCTCACAAGCGCGACAGCAGAGCTCAGCCTCGGCGGCGGCAATGACAGCCAGCTCAAGGCGCTTTCGGCGCGCAGCCAGGTGAACACCGACGCTGCCATCGCCATCGCTGGATTCGTCATCCCCGGCTCGAAACCGCGACTCGTTTTGATCCGCGGCATCGGTCCCAACTTGGCCAACTACGGTGTGCCAGACAGCCTGTCCAACCCGATGCTGACGCTTTACTCAGGCGCTTCCGCAATAAGCAGCAACGAGGGATGGAAGGGAAACAACGATAGCTCCATTCGCACGGCGGCGCTCAGCGTTGGCGCCGCTGTCTTGCCCGAAGACGGACGCGATTGCGCGATGCTTCTGTCTTTGCCGCCCGGTCCCTACACCGCGCATCTCAAGGGGAAACTCGGGGATACGGGCGTTGGCATGATTGAAATCTACGATGCAGAATTGGGTGTCGTTGGCGTGGTAAAGCTCCCCGGTGCCGATACCGACGACTCCGGTAGAATGGCCGGTCTGGCAACTCGCGCCTTTGTGGGCACCGGGTCCAAGATTCTCATCTCAGGCCTCATCGTCTCCGGCACTTCTCCGAAGACCGTCCTGGTCAGCGCCATCGGCCCGGGTCTCGCATCCCAGGGACTCTCCGGTGTTCTCGCCCACCCCAAGCTCAGCGTGTACGCGGACAGCCAGCCGATCGCTGAGAACACCGTTTGGACCACTGCGGAAAACCGCGATGCGATCCTCGCCGCTGTGGCTCAAGTCCACGCATCCTCCCTCAGTCCGGATCGAGCCGACAGCGCTCTCCTCATCACGCTTCAGCCCGGAGGCTATACGATCCTTGTGAGCGGAGCGGACGGCGGCACAGGCCTTGCCCTCGCCGAAGTCTATGAGGTGCCCACAGCCCCATAGCTTCACAGATCGGCGGAGAGATTCACCGCGGAGGCGCTGAGAACGCGGAGAGACGGAACCTCAACTAAAGAGGCCAGACGCCAGAAGCCGGAGAGCCAGCAAGGATATCGGAAGGCGGAGGTCGGCACAAACCTGCCCCACTGGGTCGAAGACCTCGGCACATAGGAGAATCGTTTCTATTTTTGTGATTATTGTGTTTCTCGTGGCCATTCGGTCTTCGGAATTAAGGCTGAATTAATGGTGAAATCTGAGGCAGTGTCGCAGAGTAAAATCATGCCTTCTCTCCGCGATCTCCGCGTCTCCGCGGTGAACTCCCCCGGCTCGATTGAAAAAAAACGCCCGGCCTTGCGGGCCGGGCGTTGAAATGAAACCGATGAAATCCGCGAAGGGGCTTATTCCTTCTTGGAGGCCTCGTCGAGAATGTCGCCGAGGTTCATCATGTCGTTGCCGCTGCTCTGGCGGTTGAGCATCTCGTAGGTGGCCGTTTCGGCGGCGAGTTGCTCGGCCGAGTAGTTGGCGGCCTTGATCGAGAGACCCAGGCGGCGCTCTTCGCGGTCGATCTTGACCACGCGGGCCGTGACCTGCTGGCCGGCCTTGAGCAC
>JBAZHQ010000261.1:0-625 GCA_041652235.1 Opitutaceae bacterium
AACGCGAAAGTGGCTTCCTTGAGGTCCTCCATGGCGACCTTCTGATCCACCAGCTTGGGCTTCTGGAATTCAGCGAAGCCAATGAGCAATGCCAGGGTGAATCCCGTCCCGCTCAAGATACTCAGCATCCGGCGAGTCAATGTGCCGGTCGTGGGAGAAGAGCGGAAATCTGAGGCGATTGCCTGCATGGGAAGACAAGACTAATGGACGTCGGAAAATGCGGTCGCGAACTGCACATGTGCGACACCGGCGCGTTTTGCCTCAGTGTAAACGGCGGAGAACACGCCGTGCGAACAGGCCTTGTCAGCCCTGATGATCAGGGGGAGTTCCTGGCCGAAAGCCGCCTTCTGCACGAGGGGCGACACCTGCTCGATGCGGACTTCCTGTCCGTCGAAATAGATGCGGTTGTCCGCGGTGATGGCGATCAGGAGGGCGTTGCGCTCGGCGACCTCCGAGGCCCGGACATCGGGTTTCTGGACTTCCACTCCGGGGTCCTGGACAAAGGCGCTGCTGACGACGAGAAAGATCACGAGAACCAGCACGCAATCCACCATCGGTGTCATGTCGATGCGCGCGCTTTCGTGCCTTCCTTGATTATGGACTTCGGCTCCCATGGTTTTTCAGG
>JBAZHQ010000261.1:635-6487 GCA_041652235.1 Opitutaceae bacterium
TTTATCGAGTTGACGCTGGGCGATGTAGGTGACGAGGAGCGCCGGGATGGCGATGCCCAGGCCTGTCTCGGTGGCGATGAGCGCTTCGGATATGCCACTGCTGAGCCCGTCCATCGATCTCACGCCCACGCCTGAGGCCAGATGATTGAAAGTGACGCCCATTCCCGTGACAGTTCCTAGAAGGCCGAGCAGGGGAGCGGCTGTGATCATCGCGGAAATAACCAGCTTGTGCTGATGGAATGTCGCCTGGAGATCCCGCTGCAGTTCCCGAATCAGCGTCACGCGATCAGGGCCGTTCATGGCTTCCGACTTCAGGCTGCGCTTCGATTGGAGAATGATGAACAACAGATCGAAGCATCGCTCGTAGAGCAGCACTGAGAGCGCGATCATCGGAAACATGATCAGTCCGCCCTTCTGCAGAAGATCGATAAGTGCGTTCATGCGGTTCTCCTCTGCTAGGCCCGGGTTTTCTGCTTGGACTCTTCGTTGGCGATGACGAATTCCGACGAATAGCGCTCAAGGAGCGAAAGCCGGTTATGCGCGCGGTTCGAGAGAATGCTATGCATCACCAGCGTCGGGATCGCCACCATCAGGCCCAATTCCGTGCAGACGAGAACCTCCGAGATGCCGCTCGACAGCTTGGAGGCGTTGCCGGTGCCAAACACCGTGATGAGCGTAAAGGTCTTGGTCATCCCCATGACGGTTCCCAACAAGCCGAGCAGGGGGGAGGCTGTCACGATCACGGCAAGGAGAGGCAGTCTGCGCTCGTGGTGCAGGCGCTGCTTCAGGGTGTAGGCATAAAGGTGTTCCTCGATGAGCGATTTGGGTTGGTCGAAATAACGGAGCCCGATCAGGAATAGCTCGCGGCTCGCCGTTTGCATGGAAGCGATCGCTTTCTCGGCTTCAGCCTTTGTACCTTGGGCGACGACTTTCAGCACCGAGTGGATTGTATGGGGGTCGTCCACGGAGAGGTGCCGCAGATCCATCAGTTTCGAAAAGCAGATTGCCAGCGAAAGGATGCCGACGCCGATGATGACGTAGGCGATGACGCCGCCCTTGTCGACATGTTCGAAGACGGTGCCCTTCGTTTCGCGGAGGCGCAGGGCCTTTCCGCTGGAAGCATCGGCGTATATCGTTCCTGTTTTGCCCTCAAACAGAGGGGTTGCCTTTTCCGCTTTCCAAGCTGGAAGGGCGTAGGTGACCGGGTAGATAGAACCCTCGCGAGAGCGGACCGTGCCGAGAAGACCGCCCTGATCGGCGCGGAAGAAAACCTCCGGACCCGCGAAGGCAAAGGTGCCCTTCATGACCCTGTTGTCTTCGCCGACGATGGAGCTGCCTTTTGCGATAAATCCCCCTTGGAGCCTCTGCACCCGCTCAAGCAGCAGATCCAAGGAACTGAGAGAGACGCTCACATCCAAGGGATCGGTGGAGTTCTCGATCCGCAGGCGCAGCGCCTGGATTCTGTCGTTATAGAGGCTTCCTTCCCCGGGAAGGAATGAAGACTCCAGATTCTTCAAGCCGTCCTGGGAAACCGTGGCGACGTAGTTGAGGTTTTTCCTCAATGTGTCCAGGTCGTGCTGCAGTCTCTGGCGTCGTTCCTGGGCGTGCGATTCAGCGGTCTCAAGACGTGCGATTTCGGATTCCAGGGCGATGATGCGATCGGTGGCGGCATTGGTGGCTTGAACCAAGGGTGTTTTCTCCCCGGCGATCTTTTCGCGGGAGGCGGAGAGCTCCTTGGTAGCTGCCTCGATGCGTTGCGCATAGTTCAAGGACGATTTTCCCAGCATATCGGCCAGAGTCTCGCCGCGCAGGAGCGGCATGCTCAGGAACGCCAGGGAACAAACGATGGAGAATGATTTGAGTCTCATGGCGTTTTTATTCCTTGGTGTTTTCGGCAAACGAGGAGCCCAGGCGGGCGGGGATCTCTACAAAGGCGGGATCGGACTTGTCCTTGTGGATGGCGATCAACAGCGCGACTTGCTTTGCGATTCCAGGGTCCGCCTCCCAAGTCCAGCCGGTCTTTGCCGGGTAGCCAAAGTAGCCGATATTGTTCACGCGATCCAAGGCATAGCCATGGCTCATGCCCCAGTAGATGACTTCGATGAGTCTTGGATTCTGAGCCCCCGGGAGTGTCATCTCCTCCTCGCCATAAGAGATTGCCTTGTTGAATTGCGCGCAGCGATTCAGGAGGGTCATGGCGTGCTGCAGATGCTCGCTCGTGCCCAGCGCGGGGTCTGCCAGGCTGCGATACGGCAGTTCCAGGGCTTGGCTGAGCCGTGGAGGAAGCGCAGGGCGCATCCGGACAAGTTTTTCGCTCAGAGTCTTCAAGTTCTTTTCCACTGAGCCTATCATGGCACGCGCCGCCTCGTTCTTGGCTTCGAGATCGCCTGCCGCCTGCGGGTCGGCCGCCGCTTTTGCCTGCAATTGATCGCGCTTTTCCTGCAGCGTCTTTCCCCGTTCTTGGAGGGCTGCAAGCGTGGATTGCATCATTTCACGCTGCCAGGTCCAATCCGTCTCCAGTCGCACGGTTTCCATGCGCAGTTTGGCCCATTCGGTGGCTTCTTTTTGAATCGATTCAACTGAATCGGCGGCTTTGATCGTGAAGGGAAATAGAGAGGGACAAAGCAGTGCGGCTAACAGAAGCGCACTGCCGGATTGGCAGCTTTTCATGATGAGGTAGGGGCTTTGCTCGCACCGAAAAGAACGATGGGATGCGCGAGCGCAGGTTGGTTAACCGATGTGTTGGGTATCAGAGATTAACACCTACCAAACGGAAAATCCTTCTAAGTTCCTGAAAATTTCCAATCTGAATGCTATAAGAAGAAAACAGATAATGAGATACATTTGCTGACATCACCGGCGTCCCAAGTCTCCGGCGTTCCTCCAACCTATGAATGGGTGGTGTGAATCGGCTTCATCACAAACTCGTCGGCTTTTATAGAAAAACTGACTTGAGAATCCTCGGCGATCGTGCCGTCAAGAAGAGCCTTGGCGAGGAGCGTCTCGAGGTGGCGCTGCAGGAAGCGCTTGAGGGGGCGTGCGCCGAAGACCGGATCGTAACCCTTTTCAGCCGCCCATTCGCGGGCCTTCGCATCGAGTTTCACAACGACACGGCGGTCGGCTAGGCGGACATTCAGGTCGGCGATCAGCAGATCGACGATCTGCGTGATCTCCTCGAGCGTGAGCGGCTTGAAGAGGATGGTCTCATCGATGCGATTGAGAAACTCGGGCCGGAAACTGCGCCGCAATTCGGTCATGACGCTTTCCTTCACGGACTCGGGGATCGTATCGCCGGTCACCCCGTCGAGCAGGAAGCGCGACCCGATGTTGGAGGTCATGATGACGATGGCGTTCTTGAAGTCGACGGTGCGGCCTTGGGCATCGGTGATGCGACCGTCGTCGAGCACCTGCAGGAGGACGTTGAAAACATCCGGGTGCGCCTTTTCCACTTCGTCGAAAAGGATGACGGAATAGGGTTTTCGGCGCACGGCCTCGGTAAGCTGGCCGCCCTCGTCGTAGCCCACGTAGCCCGGGGGCGCGCCTATGAGGCGCGAAACGGTATGTTTTTCCATGTATTCCGACATATCGATGCGGATCATGGCTGCCTCGGAGTCGAAAAGCGTCTCGGCGAGCGTCTTGGCGAGCTCGGTCTTGCCCACGCCCGTGGGGCCGAGGAAGAGGAAGCTGCCCACGGGACGGCGGGGATCCTTGATGCCGGCGCGAGCGCGGAAAATGGCTTCGCTGACGAGGGTGACCGCCTCGTCCTGCCCGATGACGCGCTTGTGCAACACGGATTCGAGGCGGAGAAGCTTCTCCTTTTCGCCTTCGAGAAGCCGGGCCACGGGGATGCCGGTCCATTTTCCGACAACGTCCGCGATCTCATCGGCGGTGACCTCCTCCTTGAAGAGAGTGGTGGCCTTGCCGCTGGTCTCGAGTTGCTTGATTTCGGCCTCGATCTGAGGGATGCGGCCATGGCGCAGCTCGGCAATCTTGTTGAGATCGTAGGCGCGCTCGGCGCGCTCCATATCCAGGCGCGCTGCGTCGAGATCCTCGCGAAGCTTGCGCACGCGCTCGACGGAGGACTTTTCCTTCTCCCAATGGAGGCGCAGGGCCTTGGTCTTCGAGCGGGCTTCGGAGAGCTCCTGGCGCAGGACCTCGAGCCGGCGGGCGCTGGCATCGTCCTTTTCCTTGGCGAGCGCGGTCTCCTCAATCTCGAGTTGCAGCACGCGGCGCGTGAGTTCGTCGAGTTCCTGCGGCAGGGAATCCATGTCGGTGCGGATCATGGCGCAGGCCTCGTCGACGAGATCGATGGCCTTGTCGGGAAGAAAGCGGTCGGCGATATAGCGATGGGAAAGCACGACCGCGGAGACGAGGGCGCTGTCGAGAATGCGGACGCCGTGGTGCAGTTCGTAGCGTTCGCGAAGGCCGCGCAGGATGGAAATCGCATCCTCAACGGAGGGCTGGTCCACAAGCACGGGCTGGAAGCGGCGTTCGAGGGCGGCGTCCTTTTCGATGTGTTTGCGGTACTCGTCGAGCGTCGTGGCGCCGATGCAGTGGAGTTCGCCGCGGGCCAGCATGGGCTTGAGGAGGTTGCCTGCGTCCATGGCACCCTCGGTCTTGCCTGCGCCGACGATGTTGTGGAGCTCGTCGATGAAGAGGAGGATGCGGCCGTCGCTCTGTTTGATCTCTTGGAGCACGGCCTTGAGGCGTTCCTCGAATTCGCCGCGGAATTTCGCGCCGGCGATGAGGGCTCCCATGTCGAGGGAGAAGACGGTCTTGTCGCGCAAGCCCTCGGGCACATCGCCGCGCAGGATGCGTTGGGCGAGTCCCTCGACGATCGCGGTCTTGCCCACGCCGGGCTCGCCGATGAGCACCGGATTGTTCTTCGTCTTGCGGGAGAGGATGCGGATGGTGCGGCGGATCTCGTCGTCGCGGCCGATCACAGGGTCGAGCTTGCCCTTGCGCGCCTGGGCAACCAGATCGATGCCGTATTTCTCGAGGGCGTTGTAGGTGCCCTCAGGATTTTCGCTGGTGACGCGCTGGCTGCCGCGCACATCGCGGAGGGCGTTGAGGATCTTATCGCGATCGAGGCCGAAGCTTTTGAAAAGTTTCTTCAAGGCATCGGGGCGGCTGACTTCGATGAGACCGAGGAACAGGTGTTCCACGGAGATGAATTCGTCCTTGAGCTGGCTGGCTTCATCCTCGGCCCGGGTGAAGACTTCGTTGACCGCCTGCGTGACGTAGATCTTGGAGGCATCCACGGAGCCGGAGACCTTGGGGAGGCGTTCGAGCTCGCGATCGGTGGCGAGCTGAAGAGCGCTCACCTGGAGGTTAAGCTTCTCGATGAGGCCCGGGATGATGCCGTTCTCCTGGGAGAGCAAGGACGAGAGCAGGTGCCAGGTATCGACCTCGCTATGTTGGAGGCGGCGCGCGATATTTTGCGCGTCGGTGACGGCTTGGCGTGACATGACGGTGAGTTTGGCGAAGTCCATACGAGGAGGTGTTATGCAGACCTTGGGCCACAACCATGACACAGGGTGCTCCCTCGGCCAAGCGTAGCTTGTGCGAATAGATGCGGGGCACCGTGGCGCAGTACCGTGCCGGGCTGTCGCTCCGCTGACACTGGAAGATGGAAGATGAGAGCTTAAGTCGTAAGATAAGCTGTAAGTCGGAGGGAACTGGCTGAAATCAAACCTTTGTACACCAGTGTTCTCAAATCCTCGCAACCTGAGAGGAATTCCAAACCCATTGGCATTGTTGCCTCGTGGGGTCTCTCCGAAAGCCGACCGCTGACAGCCCCGGTTTGCCCGACTTCCGATCTCCGACATCCGACTTCCTTGCTGGCTTCCGGC
>JBAZHQ010000262.1:0-6389 GCA_041652235.1 Opitutaceae bacterium
TGGGTCGCAAAAATCTCATTCCCTATGGCCTCTACCGCTGCCACGGCTTCATCAGCGCCCACCTCGCCCGTGACACCGGCTTCACCGACGCCGATCTTGAGCTCTTCTGGCAGTCCCTATCCCAGATGTTCGATCATGATCGCTCCGCCAGCCGTGGCACCATGGCGCCACAAAAGCTCATCGTCTTCAAACATGCTTCTGCGCTCGGCAATGCCCCCGCACATAAGCTTTTTGAGCGCATCACGATCACCTTGAAGCCCGAGTTGAAAACGGTCGGCCTCGCCGCCCGACAATTCGCCGACTACGATGTCACCGTCGACGATCAGAACCTCCCTGCTGGTATTACCCTTCAATCTCTTCTGTGATTCCGACGGCACCAATGCCGTCAGCCTCAGACGCGGCCGGGGTCGTTCCCCTGCCGCTCTCCGCGCTCAACGACTACCTCTACTGCCAGCGTCGCGCCGCGCTGAAATTGATAGATGGCCTGCGCGGCGACAACGAGCACACTGTCCTCGGCAATCTCGCCCACGAGCATGTCGATACTCCCGGCTACGAGCAACGCGCGGGCTGGGAACTCCTTCGCGCTCTTCCGCTGTTTTCCGATGCGCTCGGCCTCACCGGCAAGGCCGATCTCGTCGAAGTTCAACGCGATCCCTCCACCGGCAACATCGCCGCCGCCCGCCCAGTCGAATATAAAAAGGGGCCCAAGCGCCGCTTCGACAACGACGAGGTTCAGGTCTGCGCCCAAGCGCTCTGCCTCGAGGAAATGCTCGGCATCACCGTCGAGCACGGAGCCATCTATTACGCAGCTTCTGCCTGCCGCACGGAGGTCGCATGCGACGATGCCTTGCGAGCCCACACGCTCGCCACCCTGGCGAATCTGCGCGCTCTTGTCGCCGCCGCTACCATCCCGCCCGCCGAATTGAAGCCGCAGTGCGACGGCTGCTCCCTTCACGTTGTCTGCCTGCCCGAGAAATCTGCATCCCAGCAAGCCCGCCTCTTCACCCCGCGCGACTATCCCGCCTGACCATGGCCCAGACGCTCCAAAATACCCTTTATCTGCTCACTCCCGGCCTCTCCGTGCATCGCGACGGTCTCGCTCTGCGCATCGATCAGGAGCACCAGCTCAAGCTCTCGCTGCCCATCCACAACCTCGAATCCGTCTTCGTGTTCGGCGCCGACATCTACCTCTCGCCCGCCGTCCTCCGCCTCTGCTGGGAACACGGCGCCTCCGTCTGCTTCTTTACCGACTGGGGCCGACTCGAAGCGGTCGTTGACGGTGTGCCTCGCGGCTCCGTCATGCTCCGTCGCGCCCAGCACCGCGCTGCCGATACCCTCGCGACCACTGCCGCAATCGCTCGATCCTTCGTCGCTGGCAAGCTCCACAACACCCGCTGGCTTCTCTCTCGCAGCGCGAGAGACGCCGCCGCAGAGGAAGACTCCAGCGCGCTACGCACCGTAACCGACAATCTCGCCTACCTGCTGCGCGAACTCGAACGCACGCCCGACGATCTCGATATTATTCGTGGCGTCGAGGGCCGCGCAGCCGCACTCCATTTCGAGGTGTTCGCCCGGCATCTCCGCCCGTCGCTGCGCCCGCAGTTCCCCTTCGACGGTCGCAACCGCCGCCCGCCCCGCGATGCGCTCAACTGTCTGCTTTCGTTTCTCTACGCCTTGCTCCGGCATGATTGCACCTCGGCTCTCACCGCTGTCGGTCTCGATCCGTTTGTCGGCTTTCTCCACGCCGACCGGTCCGGTCGCGAATCGCTTGCGCTCGATCTCATGGAAGAGTTCCGCCCGTGGGTGGAGCGGATCGCCCTCACGCTTGTGAACCGTGGCGAGCTGAAACTCGCGCACTTTGTCGTTCGCGACGGCGGCGCGGTGGAGCTGACCGAGGCGGCCCGCAAGCTCCTCGTCGCCGCCTACCAGCAGCGCAAGGCCGAGGAAATCGCACACCCGCTTTTCCGCGAGAAAGTGCGTTACGCTCAACTCGCTTTCATCCAGGCTCGCCTGCTCGCCCGCGCCCTGCGCGACGGTGCAGCCTACGAACCGCATCTCTTTACCTGAGCCGCCCATGTTCCTGCTTGTCACCTACGATGTCTCGACCGTCGACGAGAAAGCCGGTGCCCGCCGCCTGCGCCGCGTGGCCAAGGCCTGCGTCTCCTATGGCACCCGTGTGCAGAAATCCGTTTTCGAAATGCAGCTCGGGCAGAAAGAGTGGGTTGAGCTACGAGCCCGCCTTCTTGCGGAAATTGACTTGGAACAGGACTCGCTTCGCATCTACTTTATCGATCAGACGAGCAAGGATCGCATTGAGCACTTCGGCGTCACCCGCCCGGTCAACCTCGTCGAGGACACACTTGTCCTGTGAAATGACCCAGTGCGCGAACCATGCGCCTCGTCCGCTCCCGCACCCCTTCGCAGTTCACTGTAGGCCCCTGCGGTGGAGTAAACAATGACACGGCTGCTACTTTGTGTGTCACCGCCGCTTTTGCTCTTTGACAGTCTTCGCGAAATACTCGCTTTAATGCCTTGGCACCGAGTGCTCGAAACTCGGCGGCATCGCCCCTCTCCTCGGAGGGGGGCGCGGATTGAAACCTGCAGTTTTAACCTCAAAAATGACAAACATGTATCGCCCCTCTCCTCGGAGGGGGGCGCGGATTGAAACAACGGGAAGACGATCAAAGAGATCCGCTGATCCCATCGCCCCTCTCCTCGGAGGGGGGCGCGGATTGAAACTAGGGTATGGGCATAGGGGTGAGGCGGTGTAGGATCGCCCCTCTCCTCGGAGGGGGGCGCGGATTGAAACTCGGTACTCTCCACGCGAAGGTCAACAAGACAAATCGCCCCTCTCCTCGGAGGGGGGCGCGGATTGAAACTTAGGTGCCGACGTGATGGTCGCGACTGCGACGGGTATCGCCCCTCTCCTCGGAGGGGGGCGCGGATTGAAACGAATTCGGCGAATCAAACAAAGGGACACCCTTCGTATCGCCCCTCTCCTCGGACGGAATCTGAGAAGAAGGTTGGATTCAGGGCGATTTGACCCGCGACATGTCGGAGTTGGTGGCCGGTATTGCTCGGGTTTGGCCATCACCCAATTGTGTCCGCCGTAGCCTCTCGCGCGAAGGCGAAGCCCGGGAGTCAGTCATCGTCTCGGCTGTCTGGATCACCCCTGTCTCTTTACGTCTTCTTTGTCAGTTCAGCTCGGGGTTAAAAAATGACGGCTATTTCTCTCCATGATTTCATACACTATCTCTGAGTCTGTTGTTTTCTTGCGTGCATTCGTGGTGCAACACCCGATTTGCCTTTCACATACAGACAGCACCGAAAGCGGTGCTGCCGCACTCGGTGTCACGTCTGCGGGACACCCATTCTAGATTCTCGCTCCTCGCTCCTAGATTCTATCTCCTTCGGTTGCGGCTCCGCCGCCCCATGAGGAAGCTGATTGGCTTTGCGAAAGCCGCGCACGTCCGGCGTCAGTCAGGCGGTAAGTTTGCAGACGGCTGTTGGGCTTCTCAGGCAGGCTCATTTCGATCAGGCCTGCCGAGACAGCGGGACGCAGATAGTTTTTCCGGAAGGTGGGCCGGTGTTTTAAGCCAAGCGCTTTTTGAAGCTGTGCCGGCGGCAAAGCCCCCGCTCGCAGCACGCGGAGAACCCGCTCCACTGGGTCGGTGACTGGGTCGGTGACTGGGTCGGTGACTTGATCCCGACTTAGTCCAAGCTTGGTCTCAGTTGTCGGTCCCCGTGCTTTCGGATGCGCGGGAAGCCGGATCAAGAATGAACTACGGTCTTCATCGGTCTCGAACCTGGGACAGGGAGAACCGTTGGCTCGCATGGCTCGCAGAATCTTTGGAATGCCCGTGGCGCGCCCCTCCGCAAGATCCAGCTCCTTTAAAAATTCGCCGATACGACGGTTGCGATACCTGCGTGAAACGGCCTTGCCTCGACGCAGGTCCGCCATGGCGATCGACCGATCCGGTCCCGGAAAGCTCAATACCGACAGCTCCTCCGGGCTTATGCGCACTTCCACCGGTTCGCGTTCCTCATAGCTCCGGTGGTAAATCGCATTCACGACTGCTTCCTCCACCGCGGCGTAAGGGAAATTCTCGACCCGGGTGGCCTCGGCGCGATCCGGATGCTTGATCACAGTTTCGTTGAGATAATTTCTGCGTATATAATCCAGCGCCTCGCGGGCCATCCGACCCAGCGGACCACGAAAGGTTTTTTCTTCAAATTGGTCGCCGCCCGCGCCATTTGGAAACCATACGACATCTATCTGAGCCTGAGAAAAGAATCGGTGAGGTTCGGGATTGAAAAAGAGTAGCCCGACATTGCGGGGCGACGGCGACTCTTTCGGACCATCGACAATGCTCATCTGTCGGCCGAGTTTCGCGAGCGACATGGATGGGGCCAGCTTAGCCAAGTCGCTTCCCACTTGTTTGAGAAACTCCAAGATCAAATCCCGGGAGAGGTTCTCCAAACGCGCTCCGTGATTGCTTCGGTCGTCGAATGGAACGCTTGCTGCCAGCGACAACAGCTCCCTCTCGTCACTGCCCCGTGCCTGCACTGTGTTCGATCCCTTGCGGATGAAATACGCCCACTCCTTCGCGTCCTTTGCCAGAGACAACTTAGCTTTGTAGGGACGCATCTGCCCGCCAGGCACCCATAATATTAGAACCTGCCGTCCGTCTATGACGGCTGGCGCGACGACGGGATGATAGGCCGGCTGAATAGCGGAGCTGCCCAGCTCCAGCAGCTTTTTCTGAATCGAGTCCACCTGCTCAGGTGCCAACCCCTTCGGCGGCAGCACGGGCTTCCCGTATTTTTCAGCAACACCGATAACCAGATAGCCGCCACCCCAGTTGTGGAAGTCATTCGCGAATGCACAGACGCTACGAATGATCGCATCGGGGTTCCATCCCTCCTTTAACTCCAAACGCTCCCACTCAACCGCACGGCCGGTGAAGAGGTCTTGGATGTTGATGGGGAGTGACACGGGTATGAATTACCTCGCGCAGAGATGTGGCGTCGCGGACGAAGGAGAGTCGTTAACAATGCGTTTTATGCAGGATTTGATAACAGGCGCGCCTTCGCAGACCGAGGCCATCCCTGGCCGAGGAGCCGCCTAGTGGTTGAAATTCTCGGTCACCAGGAGGATCGCCCCCTCGAAGGCGCTGAAAGTGAACTGGCCCGCATAGGGAAGAATCACGTTGTCGCCTCGCGTGAGAACCTCGGTGCTCTTGCCTGCCTGCAGGACGAGGGACCCTGTGACGAGACTAAGGATGCGGGGCTGCTCGCCTGCTCCAAAAGCGAGTTTCTCGCCCTTGTCGAGCACGACGCGGCGGATCAGAAACTCCTTGCACTCGGCGATCACGCCCGAGGTGGGAGCGCTGCGAAGCGGGGCGGGTTCGAAATCGTCCCACTTGATGGACTTCAGGGACTCGGCGACATGCAACTGGCGCGGCTTGCCGTCGAGGCCCACCCGCCCCCAGTCGTAAACGCGATAGGTGGTGTCGGAATTCTGCTGGATCTCCAGAATGAGGTTGCCCGCATCGATAGCATGAAGACGGCCGCTCTCGACAAAGATGGAGTCTCCGCGCGCCACGGAGAACCTGTGCACGCATTGCTCGAGGGTACCCTCGGCGAGGGCCTTCTCGAACATGGCGCGCGTGACCCCGCGCTTGAGGCCGACGATGAGGCTGGCACCAGGCGAGGTTTCGGCGATGTACCAGTTTTCGGTCTTGGGTTCGCCCCCCAGCTCGGCTGCGACACTCAGGGGGGGATGCACCTGGAGGCTGAGGCGCTCGCGGCAGTCGAGCCATTTGACGAGCACAGGAAAGGGTTTCTCCACGGGATACGAAGGACCCATCACGTCAGCGCCATGCTGTTCGATCAATGCCCGCAGGGGGGTTCCCGACAGGGCTCCTCCCTTTAAGAATGACTGGGCTTCAAGCCGGTCAACGATCTCCCAGCTCTCGCCAATGAGCTTCTCGGCAGGAAGGGCGCGCCCCAGGGCTGAAGACAGGGCTCTGCCGCCCCATATGCGCTCTTGATACAACGGCTGGAATCTTACGATGTCTCGCATGGGATATGATAAATTTGTGAATTCTTCAGGCGGGATTTACATTTGACCGCACACCCTGTTAGCATGGAATTCGCGACAGACTGACAGGTACACCAACCAAATGCCTAAACCGCAGAGTTCAAACCCAAACCGGGACGGGCCGTCATTCCAGGCCCCGCGCACCCAACCCCGCTGGTTGATGGCGTGTATCTGCTTCATACTCGGAACATTCCTAACGGTCGCCCTTTTCGATTACGTGCCTGCGCAATACTCGGGCAACCGCACCGGAGCAGCCACGATTGTCGAAAATGGAGCTCTCGCAGTC
>JBAZHQ010000263.1:0-6386 GCA_041652235.1 Opitutaceae bacterium
GGCATCTGATTGTCCATGAAGATAATGTCGTAAGCCTTGGAATTGATTGCGGCAAGCGCCTCGACGCCGTTCTCGGCAAGATCGGCGATGCAATTGTGGCGCGCCAGCATAGCCAAGGCCACATTCTGGTTTACCGCATTGTCCTCCGCCAGGAGGACGGTGAAAGGCGCGACCAAAGGAACATTCTGGATGCTCGCAGGCACCGGCTGGCTTTCACTCTCGGCGGGCAGCATGCATGACCTCAGAGCCGACTCCAGGTTCTTCATGCGCACAGGCCTGATCAGGCATGCATTCAACCCGCAGGATCTCTGGGTCTCGACAGGCAGCCGGTTGCCCAGGGTCGTGATCATGATCAGCGGAAGTTTTTGGTAACGGGTGTCGCATCTGATCTGGCGCGCAAGCGTGAGGCCGTTGATGCCGCGCAATTCCATATGCAGGATTGCCACGTCGAAGTCGCGATCCTCCATGAGTTCCTTGTCCAGCGTATCGAGCGCCGTGGCGGCATCGTCCACCGAGACATGCTTCATTCCCCACGTGCTCAGTTGCTGTTCCAAAAACTTTCGATTGTTGACGTTGTCGTCCACGATGAGCGCGCGGCGCCCTGTTATCTCCACGCGCTGCACCTGCCGCGCCGGTGTCGCGGTCTTTCTCCTGAGGGGAATCTCGAACCAGAATGTTGTTCCTGCGCCAGGCTGGCTGGAGACTCCGATCTGCCCCCCCATCCGTTCCACCAGGTGCCGGGAAATGGCCAAGCCTAGTCCTGTGCCTCCAAAGCGGCGCGTGGTGGAGGCCTCTCCCTGGACAAAAGGCGCGAACAACCGGGCCTGCGAATCGGAATCGATGCCGATGCCGGTATCCTTGACCTCGATACGATATCGGCTGGCCGCAGCGGTCTCCTCCACCAGTGAGAGGCGCAGCGAGACCTCTCCCTTCTCGGTGAACTTGATGGCGTTGCCGATCAGGTTCGTCACGATCTGGCGCAGGCGATAGGGATCTCCTATCACCCTTGCCTCAAGCGTGGGATCGATGTCGACCACCAGTTCGAGCCCCTTTTTGTCGGCGGCCACGACCTGCAACTCGATGGCGTCCTCGACCGCTTCGCGCAGATCGAAATCGATCTCCTCGAGCGACAGCTTCCCCGCCTCGATCTTCGACAGGTCGAGAATGTCGTTGAGCACGGAGAGAAGCGTTTCTCCGCTCATCCGTATCACCTCGGTAAAATTGCGCTGCTCCGCGCTCAATTGGGTGTCGAGCAGCAGACCGGTCATGCCGATGACGCCATTCATCGGAGTGCGGATCTCGTGGCTCATGTTCGCCAGGAATGCGCTCTTGGCCTGGTTGGCCGACTCGGCGGCTTCCTTGGCGGCCTTGAATCCCTCGTTAGCCAGTGCCAGCTCGGCCGTGCGCTCGGCCACCCTGCGTTCCAGCTCTTGCGTGGTCTGGCGAGTCTGTTGCAGGAGATGCCATTTTTCAGAAAGAGAGCTGGCGAGCTGCATCACCTCCACGGGATCGAAAGGCTTCTTGAGGATGAGGAGCCGGTGGGTCTGCCCAATGCGACCGATCATTTCGTCCCAGGAATAATCGGAATACGCGGTGCAGATCACCACTTGCAGATCGGGGTCCGCCTCCCATATCCGGACTGTCGTCTCCACTCCGTCCCAAGCCGGCGGCATCCTGATATCGATGAAAGCCAACTCAAAGGGGTTCCCTTCGGCCAGCGCGGCTTTCACCATGGCAAGTCCATCCTGGCCCTGGTAGGCGGATTCCATGGTAAAGACCGTTTTCTGGGAAGGCTGCGACGACGCTTCTTCCCCGAACAATGCGGCTTCCGCGGCATCCAGGGATGCGGATTGGGAATTCCCGCCGATACCAAGGACCTTTCGAAAATCCTCATGGATGGATCGATTGTCGTCGATCACGAGAATCCTATGGGTATTTCTGATGTCGGGGGTGTTCATTCTCGTAATCAGCAAGGAGTTGAAAAGATAGGATCACCCATCCGACCCAGTACAGATAATTTGTGGTTGCAGGGTATGCGAAAACGCATCGTCCGGGAGCAAGACTTCGATAAGCGGCGTCCCTACGTTGACACATCACGGTGACGGATGCGACTCGGCAGGTGAGACAAGAAAGTGCCTGGTGATCGAAAAAGCGCCTTGCACTCCAACGCTCGCGCACTTTCCCTTGCAGCTCGCTACGGAGAGATGCCTGAGTGGCCGAAAGGGGCGGTTTGCTAAACCGTTGTAGGGGTAAAACCCTACCGGGGGTTCGAATCCCCCTCTCTCCGCCAGCCTTCGCTCTTTGAGCTACGGATGGCGTAGCCCAGCTTCGAACGAGTCTGATGTTTTTTCTCACTGTCATCATAGCGAAGGATGCCCTTCGTAGCTCTGCTGGACAGCAGAGCGAAGTAGGGCACATTCCGCCGAGCCTACGGCTGGCAGGCCAGCCCCCTGAACAACGGGGGTCTACACCAAAACTGCCGGGTCTACACCAAAGATTGGGGACTGCCTGGGTTTATTGTTAGCCGCACTGGGCGATGACCCTGAGGCGGTAGTTATTAATGGTTTTCCCTTCAGCGCCAATACCCATCGATGAAGACGTAGTTGCGATCGCGATGCTCCCAACACGGCTTTACCCATACCGCACCCATGCGCGGCGGAAGACTCCAACAGCCTGCAACCCAATAATGACGTCCGTCGCGGACAGACCAGTAGCCGTCAATCCAGATGTGGTTGCGTGAGGGGCGGCTTCGTTCGTCGCAGATTTCGCGGCGGGGAGCCGGAGGCGCACCGTAAACGATGACCTCGGGACGCCGGGGCGAATACTGCGAAACGACGCGCCCTTCCTGCCAATAACCAGGGATGAAAGCATAGTGGCGATCACGATGCTCCCAGCGCGGGCCAATCCAGACAGCTCCACGATGAGGCGGACGCGCCCAATGTCCGCCGACCCAATACCGGTTGTGGCCGCGGATCTCGTAATATCCCTCGATCCATACGAAATCGTCCCCGGGCCGGGCAACGATCACCTCGGCCGGAGGCGGAGGAGGAGGCTCGGCGACAACGATCTCTTGCGGGAGACGAAGCCTAGTATAATGTTTCTCTAAAACTTTTACAGATCAAGCGACCAGAAGATCGAACTTCTTCCATCGGTGGACGACCGGAGCAGCGTTGATTTCCGGTCGAAGCCTAGGGGGTCACGAAGCCTAGGGGGTCATGCTGCTAATCTTTCATTGTCGATGACAAGTTTTAATGAATGTCAGATATTCATGGCGGCGAAGCGACCTATTCCGCTTCTCCCTTTTCTCCCCTATCACGAAGTGAACTTCAGGGCGGCCGCACGCTCGGGATGCTCGAACGCTTCGGCGTAGCTCTCCAAGTCACGCTCCGACATTCCCAAGTCGCGCCCAGCCTCGCGCCAACCCGCCACCGCATGTTCCACTTCTCGCAGGATTTCCTTCGCACGTGGTGCGGAGATGCGGAAGTAGGCGATGACGGACAGTAGCGCCGCAATCGTGGCTTCCGGGCCTGTTTCCGTGGACACCCACGTCTTCAGCTCACGTGCCTTGTCTGGAAACGGATTGAGGTCGAATGCTGGCGCAAGCCGCCAAAGACCGCGCTCGGCATGGAGGAATCCGTGATTGTGCAGGTGATCGTCCACGTTGGTGATCAGGATCGAATAGGCCATGCGCCGCCAGAGTTCCTCGATGTCGGTTTGAGCAGCAGCCCCGTTTACGCGCAAGGCGTCCACGATTTCGGTATAGCTGTGCTCTTGAGCGTCGCCAGCCTCGACACCGAGCAGCGTCGCGGCCGAGACATACATCAAACGCCTCCCATTAAGCGTGCGATCAAACCGGCGAATCAACGCCACGGGCACCCCGTCGCTGTCCACAAGGCGCGCCTTGGCCACCGTGATACCAGCGGCCTCGGCTAGTGTCATCGCCAGCACCTCGCCCTTGGTGACCGCGCGCTCGTCCTGCACACTGGGAAATTTTCCAATCGCCAGCATGCCGTCGTCATCGACCACGGTGCATTTCGGGCGCAGGCCACCAAGCGACGTGCCGCGGCCCCGCAGGTAGGCGAGATCCGCCGCGGTCTCCGTTTCCGTCTCAACCGCGCGTGATGCGCTCATCAGGTGCCGCAGTTCCAAGAGGGGCGGCGCAGTCCGCCGATCCGGCTCCGCGGCCCGTTGAAAAACTCCGTTCTCATCGCGGAAGCGAAGTGCGCCGACCCGGCTGTCGTCATCCACCGCCAGAAGAAAATCGACGGCGTTGAGTTGCGACGATCCGGCGTCCACCCCCGCGCGCCGTGCTGCCTGGCGCCGCTTCGCATGATCGCGTGCGATCACTCGTCGTCCCCAGCCGTCCGGTTCGGTGTCGGCAATGGCTGCATGAAAAACCGGGCCATCGGGAGCCTTGCGATGGAACTGCGGCCCGGCGACCAATGGAAGATTCGGTTCAATCGCGAATCGATCCGATGCCGCCAGCCAGGCTTCGTCGTATGCAAAGGCGGCATGCTCCCGCGCACCGTTTTGATCGTAGTGCAGGGTGCCAACGAGACGTCCGGCGTTTCCGATAAATACTTGCAGCGTCCGCTTCATAGGGATGTCGGGGTTTTCTTCACACGCACACGCTTCGGTAGCCGCGCTTCATCCAGTTGAAGGCCGACCTCGTCGCGCTTCGGATCAACCAGATCGCCCAGCGCGTTGCCGAGACCCAAAACAAAGAGGGTCATCGCATACGCTCCCATGGCCACGGTCGGATCGCCTTTTTCGACCCGGCGATAGGTGTTCGTGGCCACGCCCATCCGCTCCACCATCATGGCGACCGTGAAATGGCGTTTGCGGCGTGCCGTGGACAAGTCCTGACCAAGTTTGGCAAGAGCGCGGCGGGTCGGTAGCGGCAGCAGGTCATGAAGAGTGGAGCGCATGATTAGATTCTATGGATTAATTCTTATCCTGTTTAATAGTCAATACATTGATAATTTTAGCGAAGGAAGTCAAATTTTGTTCCACGGATAGTCATGCTGCGGCTGGTCGTTTGAGCAGAGCAATCCGAAGGACCGATCCTAGGGGTCATGCTGATAATCTTTCATTGCCGATGACAAGTTTAATGAAACTCAGAGATTCATGGCGGCGAAGGAACAGGACACCCAAGGGTGCAATGCCCGGCAGGCCTTGCTCCTTGGCGACAACGCCGGCCTCTTTCATTCTCGCCCGGCACCTCACCAAATATCGCTTATTTCTGCGATCAAGCACTAGCCCGTAATGAAAGCCTCGAACGCAAGTGCCTCTTCGCGTTTGCTCTACTGGCTCGTCTCGGCATACTTGAGGCTGTCCAGCGATCTCTGATACGCGATGGGACGATGGGTGGGGTTTGGCAGGGAAAACGGTCATGTCCATTTCCCGGGAGCCAGTCATTATTCTTGCCAGTTTTCGACTTTCAATCCGCTCACACGACGGAATTCCCCGACGTTGCGGGTTACGAGAGTGGCCCCGAGGCGCAAGGCTTGTGCTGCGATCAATGTATCCATTGGCCCGATGCCCAAGCCACGAGACTCCAAGTCATGACGGATTGCCGCATAGTGCGTGCAGTCGTCGCGAGTGAACAACTCCACCGGCAAGGTTTGAGCAAGCTCAGCGAGTTTCAGCCGGGCGTGGGCACTCGTGCCCTTGGTCACCCCAAATTCCCGCTCGGCCAAGACAATTACGGAGAGGCACAACTCGCCGAAATTCTCCTGCATTTTGCCCACGAGCTTCGTGTTATCCCCGCGCATGTAGGCGGAGATGGCGTTGGTATCGGGCAGGTAGGTCATTCGTCGCGGGGGATGTCTGGCGTAGTGTGCGGCGGCACGTCAGGCAGGTCCGGGCACGAGCCAGCCAAGTCGCAAAACTTCCTGCGGCGCTTCTCAAAGTCGGCATTCAGGGGTTCGAGGAGGACGCCGCCGGTGGACGTGTGTGAAATCGCGGCCTCCTTCCCCGGAAGGCGATACTCGCGGGGCAGCCTGGCTGCCTGCGAACCGCCATGACGGAAGAGCTTTGCGCGGGTGACTGTGGATGGCATATCTACAGATAGATACATCGAGATCGCTACAAGTCAAGTTGGTTCTCTGCAACCGCATCAACCCTTCAAAACGAAGCCCGAAATATTACCAAGTGCGAACACCACATCATTACCTCAAGGCGGGAGGTTTTCAGGCGCCAGGTTTCTGTAAGTATATGATTCCCAGAATCGACCATCCGTATCCCTTAATACCTATTAGCCTCTTCGCTGTTTTCAGTGGAATAAGTTGGTTTACTAGGGAGAGGCCGAAGCCGGTGAACAGGGACGAACCGGTAGGTCGAGCTTTCCAGCCGTGAAGTATAGCATGGCGATGATGTTTTGAACG
>JBAZHQ010000264.1:0-6376 GCA_041652235.1 Opitutaceae bacterium
AAGAGATGCAACGCCTGAGCCGCCTTGTGCTCTTCGAAACCGTTCCAGGTGTCGAACGTCGCAAGCCGCTGTCCAGGAAAGCAATGGGGCTGATTTAAGCGCCATTCACGTAATACGTGACAAAGCACTGGAGTTTGGCCTTTCCGAAAACCGAGGTCGGATCGCGCGGGGAAGGATTCTCAGAGGAATTAAGCAGCGCAGAAGAGCAGACTTGGAAGGTTCGGCTATGTCACGTATTACGTGACATAGCGGATCTGACGAATCGCAGGAAGATCCGAGGCGTGATTTTTCATACGGGCGGCGAATAGTACGACACGACATAGCATCGGGCAGCTGACCGCTTGAGATGCAAGCCGGAGAGCCGGTCATGCGCGCAGTGCCCGGATGGATTGCCGGGGAGTTCTTCGTCGCCCACGCAAAACGAAAGGCGCTTCTCACCGGTTTCCCTGCGTGCCCTTGAACGCGTCGCCCGCGCCCTCGACGATCAGCCGGATCGAATCGAGGCGCAATCTTGCCTCCTCGATTGCCGCGCTGGTTTGCTGCAGCTGCTCCCTGGCCAGCTCGATCTCCTCAGGGCGCACGTTGTCGTTGAGTTTTTTCAGGTCGGCGAGACGTTGAAGTTCGGCCTCCAGCGTGGCCCCTGCCCGGGCCTGGGCCGCGGCTTTCAGCGGCTTGGCGCGTTCTGCGGCCTGGGTTGCGGCGGCTGCGAGCATCGTTTTCAGGAGCCCTGCGTTGAAGCTGGGGCGTTCGAGAAAACGCTGGATGGCGCCATCCTTGAAACTGGCCGCGAGCAGCGCCGCATCGCGGACATCGGTCAGGTCGGCGCCCCGAAAATCGACGAGCACGCGGACGGGCGTCGGGGCGAGAAATTGGCTCAGGTGCCAGCGCGAGTCTGCAACGGCTTCGAGGACAAAGATCGCCTCCAGCAGGAGGCCGGGCGTCTTCGATTCCGCGAAGCCGAAGGAGGCCGTGCCGGATTTGGAGTCGATCAGCAGGTCGATCGCATCCCGCACCAGGGGATGATCCTGCGACAGGAAGCGGATGTCCTCGCGGACGATCGCGCGCCGCCGGTCGAAGGTCGCCAGCATGCCCTCGGACGGGATGGCGGGGAAGCTCTCGACGTAGGCGTGGCTGGGATCGAGGAACACATCGCCTCCCTCGTGATCGCTGATGCGCACGCCGAAATGGTCGAGCAGGTCGATGAGAAACCTGCGCAGGAAAAGATCGGCATCCACAAACCGAATACGCTCGATCACCTGTTCGGCGGCCTCGCGGTCGAACGAGTTGAGCTCCAGCAGCCGGTCGCGGCCCCGCTTCATCTTGAGGGCCAGGCGCGAGCGGAACGCGACGGTTTCCCCGATGAGCGCGTCGAGCTGGGGTTGCTCCGCGTGCCTGCGTCCGCCGGCCTTGCCATAGGCCAGCGAGAGGGCCAGCAGGCGGTCCCTGAACTCAAGTTGGTATTCGCCGCCGCCGTGCAGGGAGGTCTCGAACGAATCCAGGCCGCGGTGATGCCACTCCACGATGCATTCTTCGCAGCTTCCCTTGATGTAGGGCACGTGAATCCGGATGGCCCGGGTCTGGCCAATGCGGTCGAGCCGGCCCAGGCGCTGCTCGAGGAGGCTGGGGTTGAGGGGGAGATCGAACAGGACCAGATGGTGGGAGAACTGGAAGTTGCGGCCCTCGCTGCCGATCTCCGAGCAGAGGAGCAGTTGGGCGCCCTCCGGTTCCGCGAACCAGGCCGCGTTCCGATCTCGCTGGACCAGGGGCAACCCTTCGTGAAACAGGCCGACCTTTGCGGCCATCCGTTCCTGAAGCGCCGCGGCGATGGCGGCGACCTTGAGCCTTGATTTGCAGATGAGAAGGAATTTCGAGTCGGGATGCCCCTCAAGAAGCGTGGCCAGCCAGTCGATGCGAGGGTCGTCCTTGAACGAATAACGGATATCCGCCTCGGCCCCGGCCTCCTCGGCGTGCAATTCACGGGCGAGGCGGAGAAGGCGGGTGAGATTGTTGTCCGTGAGCGGGGCCGGGCAGAACTTTCGCTTGGGGAAATCCGGCATGGCGGCGCGGGTATTGCGGAACATCACGCGCCCCGTGCCATGCTGGTCGAGAAGTGTCCGGATGAGCGCGTCTCTTGCGCCAGGCCGGCCCTGCTTGAGGGCGTCGAGGTGCCGGGCGAGGCGCTCGGGGTCGCGGTGGAAGATCTTTTCCAGTGCGCCCCGGTCGCCCGGCTTGAGGGGCTTCCCGGCGATGATCCTCTCCGCGATTCCCGCGACCGTCACGAAACCCTCGGACTCGGCAACGAAGGACTCGAAATCCGAGTATCGCTGGGGATCGAGCAGGCGGAGGCGCGCAAAGTGGCTCGCGAGTCCGAGCTGCGTGGGAGTGGCCGTCAGGAGCAGCAGGCCGGGCGTGCTTCGGGCCAGGCGCTCGACGAGGGTGTATTCCGGACTGGCTTTGCCGGGCTCCCAGGCGAGGTGATGGGCTTCGTCGATTACCACGATGTCCCAGCCGGCGTTCACGGCCTGGTCGCAACGCGGCGCATTGCCCGCGAGAAATCCCACGCTGCACAGAACGAGTTGGGAGGCGGTGAACGGGTTTTGCTCCGGGTCGCCCTGCTCGCAGGCGATGCAACGTTCCTCGTCGTAGATGCTGAACCAGAGATTAAAGCGCCGCAGGAGTTCGACGAACCATTGGTGCGTCAGCGACTCTGGCACGAGGATGAGCACTCGGCGGGCTTTGCCGACGGCAAGCAGGCGCTGGAGGATCAGGCAGGCCTCGATCGTCTTGCCCAGGCCGACCTCGTCGGCCAGCAGGACCCGCGGATTCTGGCGCGCGGCGACCTCGCGCAAAATATAAAATTGGTGGGGAATCAGCTCGATGCGTCCTCCGAGGCAGCCCCGGACTTCAGACTGTTGAAAGCGGGCCCTGGCCTGCAGGGCGCGGTAACGCAGGTCGAACAGGTCGCCGGGGTCCGTCTGACCCGCCATGAGCCGTTCCTGGGGCAGGTTGACGCTGGTGACATCGGAGATCTCGTCCTCGCGCACCCGGCGGCTTTTGCCCACGTAGGTCAGCAGGCCCGCCTCCTCTTCGACCGAGAGGATGAGCAGCGATATCCCGTCGCGGGTTGCGAGGGTTTCGCCGACGCCGAAGCGCACGCGTTTGAGCACTGGCGTGCCCAGCGCATAGAGCCGATTCTCCCGGGTGGCAGGGAAGCCGATCCCGATGCGGCGCGAGCCGTGATCGATGCTCGCGACCAACCCGAGCCCCAGCTCGGGCTCCCTTTCGCTCATGCAACGTTGTCCTACGATTCCAACAGACATTCCGCGATGTGAACTGCGGGCCGCGGCATTTCAACAGCGAAAAGGCGGATGAACGTCCGCGCAAAGGCGGGACTGCAGCGAGAACCGAGTCTGAAAAATCCTAAGCGCCGGGTCCAAGCCTGCGCTTGAATCGGTTCCAGGCTGCGAAACCCAACGCGATCCCGCGCCGTAGGGCTCGAGATAAAAAGAAAGTTTGAACTACTAAGAAGCGAAGAAACAAAGGTGTCCAATCAATGGATCGATCTTTGCTTCTTCGCTTCTTTGCAGTTCGAAAACTGCTTGTTTTTCGAGCGGCACCCGGCGAACTCACAGGATCAGATCCGGCGGGACGTTGCTGAGGGACTCCTCCATGGTCGTGGTGCCCATGAGGACCTTGAGCATCGAATCCTGGTGGAGGGTCTTCATGCCGTTCTTCATCGCGATGCGCTTCAGCGCGGCGACCTCGACCTCCTTGTTGATGCCTTCGGTGAGCTCCTCGCTGTTTGTCATCAGCTCGTGGATACCCACGCGGCCCTTGTAGCCGTTGCCGTTGCAGATGGGGCATCCCTGGGGGTTGGCCTTGAAAATCTGGGTGATCTCCTT
Source organism: Opitutaceae bacterium (assembly GCA_041652235.1). Lineage (GTDB taxonomy): Bacteria > Verrucomicrobiota > Verrucomicrobiia > Opitutales > Opitutaceae > MWDT01. The sequence continues at coordinate 3,903 of JBAZHQ010000264.1, forward strand.
GCCGAGGGCCTTCTCGATGATCTCCTTCTCCCGGCCCTTCGGCTCGTAGGGCTGCTTGCAGTTCTTGCAGACGCGGCGCAGCAGGCGCTGGGCGCAGACGGCGACAAGGGAGGCGGAAATGTTGAAGGGCTCGATGCTCATCTCGGTCAGGCGGACGACCGTGGAAGGCGCGTCGTTGGTGTGGAGCGTGGATACGAGCAAGTGGCCCGTGAGCGCGGCCTCGACGGCGATGCCTGCGGTCTCCTCGTCGCGGATCTCGCCGACGAGGATGATATCGGGGTCCATACGCAGGTAGCAGCGCAGCGCCCTGGCGAAAGTGAGCCCGATCTGCCGGTTCATCTGCATCTGGTTCAGCCCTGGCAGGGTGTATTCGATGGGGTCCTCGGCGGTCTGGATGTTGACGTCGGGCGTGTTAACCTCCGCCAGCGCGGAATAGAGTGTCATCGATTTGCCCGAGCCGGTGGGGCCGCAGTGCAGGATCATGCCGTAGGGCTGGCGGATGCACTCGCGGTAGCGGGCGAGGTTCTCGTCGGAGAAGCCGAGGGCGGGCAGGGGCAGGGTGGACTTCTGCTTGTCGAGGATGCGCATGACCACCTTCTCGCCGTAGTTCATCGGACCGGTGGCGACGCGCAGATCGATATCGATGTTCTTCTTCGTGTACTTCTTGAAGACGATGCGTCCGTCCTGGGGAAGGCGGCGCTCGGCGATGTCGAGGTTGCACATGATCTTCAGGCGCGTGACGATCGCGTTGGTCACCTGCTTGGGCAGGCGAAGTTTTTCCGCGAGCAGGCCGTCGATGCGGTACCTCACCAGGAGATCCTTTTCCATCGGCTCGATGTGAATGTCCGACGCTCCCGAGATGTAGGCGTCCTCGATGATGCGGTTGGCCAGCTGGACGATGGGGGCCGAATCCTCACTCTCGAGATCGGCGATGCTGACCTCGCCACCCTCCGCCGTGTAGGAGGTGGTGATGACTTCGGCTACGGAGCCTATGTCGACATCGCCCTCGCCGCTTCCCTTCTTGGAGTCGGTCTTGAAGGCTTTTTTGACAAAAGTCTCGATGAGCGTGGCAGGGGCGACGGATACCTCCTCGATGACGAGCTCCGTGGCCTGCTGGAAGGCCTCGCGTTTCGCGTAGTCGAGAGGGTTGGCCATGAGGACCGCCACCGAATTGGGCGACATGCGCTTGTAGGGGAATATGCCCTCGCGACGGATGATCGCGTCGCCGATGACCTCCACGAGCTTGTCGTCGATGACGATGTCGGCGGGCTTGGCGACGAGAGGGAGATCGGTGAGCTTCGCGACGAACTTCGCGGTGTCCTCCGCGCTCAACTGGAACTTGGGATCCAGCATCCGTTGCATGAGCGTCGAGGAATATTCCGCCACTTCCATGAGAAGCGTGAGATCCTTCTCGACAAATGTGCCGTCCGTGCCCGCCCCTGGCTCCTTGTTGAGCACCTGGATGGCGCCGATGACGACGTTGGTCTTCAGCGGGACCGTGAGCATCGAGTGCACCTCGAAGCCCGTGTTCATTTTCTGGAGGGAAGAACCCTCGGGGCCGGATTTGGAGAAGAAGAGCGGCTCGCCCGTGGCGATGACCTTGCCTACGTTTCCTGTGCCGAGGGGCAGCTTGAGCGAGAGGAGCTTCTCCGATGTCTGCTTGAATTGCTGCTCCTTGTCCTTGTCGTCGCCCCAGAGGGTGGGGGAATAGTAGATATGTTTGAAAACGATGTCGTTTCCCTCGGTCAAATAGAGGGTCATCGACTGCGCTTGCAGAGCTTCCACCACCTTGCTTGCGGTGAGCTCGATCACTGAATTCACGTCCTCGCGGCTGGGAGCCGGTTTGGAGATGATCTTGATGAGCAGCGATCTGCGCAGCGTATTTGCGATGGTATTGGCTGCCATGAAAGGAGTTAGGAGGCGGGAGACGTGTTCAGGCGTTGGACAGGCCAGCGATGATCCGGGATTTGTGGATACAGACTTGCCAGCACAAAACTATCCTCGCAATGCGAAACGCAAGGCTGCGGATGGTGGGCGAATGGGGCCTTGCCAACGCAAATAAGGTCAAGAACATGGTACTGTGTTAAATATAGTGGCACGCATGCGCGGTTTTTGGAAAGAAAGCACAGGAGAACGCGGAGAGCGCTTGGCCGGGCGATTCCTCTCATGGGAGAAACGATATGCTATCATCGCAAGAAACTGGCGCAACCCCAAGGACAGGCGGGAGGAGCTGGATCTCGTGTGCAAGGACGGGGAGATCCTGGTCTTCGTCGAGGTGAAGACGCGCGGGTCGCTGAGTGTCGTCCGTGGTTATGACGCGGTGAATGCTCGCAAGCGCAAGGTCATGAGGCGGGCGGCGCTGGCATATCTTTTCGCTTTGGCACCCTCTCGCCGTCCCAAAGCTGTGCGCTTCGATGTGGTCGAGGTCTCCCAGCCGCCCAACGGCGGTGAGCCGCAGATCCTTCATTTCGAGA
>JBAZHQ010000265.1:0-6361 GCA_041652235.1 Opitutaceae bacterium
GTGTGCCTGCATGGTCATCCAGCTCGCCACATTGACGAGGCAGGCGAAGCGGTTGTCGTAGTCGGACTCGCGAGTCAGGTAATTTTCGCGCACCGCGCTCACGATTTCGACGGGGAACTTCCATTCGCCGAGAATGAGGGCGGCCACCTCGCAGTTGCTCAGGCTGAAGACGTTTCCCTCCCAGTCGGCATAGCCATTGAAATTCTTGTGATTGAAGACCTCGCTGATGGGCAGGCGTTCGCGGGCGACGCGATCGAGCACCAGCATTCCCAGGGTGCGCATGAGACCGGCGGTGTAGGCGGTGCGGTCATTCATGCCCACATGTTTGGCCAGGGCCTCGCAGGCGAGCGCCGTGTGCAGCATGTGTTCGCGGAGAGGTTCCGCCTCGATCTGGTAGTAATTCAGGGCTCGATCAGCCAGGCGGCTCGTCGTGGCGAGACCCACGAGGCGATACACCTCGCCGAAGCCCACCCTGCTCACTGCATCCTCAACATCGCCGATGCGGGAAATGCCGCCCAAAGCGGAACTATTGCTGATCCGGATGATGCGGGCTGCAAGGGCTGCGTCGCGTTTGAGCAGATCGGAGATCTGGTCCAGGCTCGCATTCACATCCTGCAACAACTCCCCGAGTTCCGCCAGAATTTGCGGGGCTGCAGGCAGGGTGCGGGCTGTAATCAGTAACTTTTCCCGGGCGAGGGCAGCGATGAAAGCCATGATGGGGTTGAAGAGGGAAGGAGCTAGGAGCCCGTTCGACAGGCTCAGGGCAGGCTAGGAGCTAGGAGCGGGACGAGCCATATCCAAAGCTTCGGAGTGAGGCCACAAAAAACCGCGCCCTGCTGAGAGGGCGCGGTTCGAAAAAATCGCTTTGCGAAGCAAGGAGGGGGATCAGGCGTTCCGTCTCCGGTCTTCCCGCCTGCGTTTCATCAAAGGCGCGACATAAGTTGCTGGCGCTCGTTGATCAGCTGCCTGGGCAGGCGATCGCGTAGGCTGAAGAACAGGTTTTCCTGATCGATGACTTCCTTGGCCCAGGCGTCCTTGTCGATGGACGTGACTTGCTCGAATTGCTCCTTTGTAAAATCGAGGCCGGACCAGTCGATGTCCTCATAGCGGGGCATCATGCCGATCGGAGTCTCGACCGCAGCGGCCTCGCCGTTCACGCGGTCGACGATCCACTTGAGCACGCGGGCGTTGTCGCTGAAGCCGGTCCAGAGGAACTTGCCATCTGCGCCCTTGCGGAACCAGTTCACGTGGAAGATGGCGGGAAGGAACTTCACCCGCTTCTGCATTTTCAGCCAGCTATTGAAATAGTCGGCCATATTGTAGCCGCAGAAAGGCAGCATGGCCATCGGATCGCGGCGCACCACGCCAACCGTGCCTGCGGCGGCGGCGGTCATCTCGGAGCCCATGGTGGCGCCGAGATACACGCCATGAGTCCAGTTGAAGGACTGGAACACGAGAGGCATGGTGGTGGCGCGACGTCCGCCGAAGATGAAAGCGGAGATCGGAACGCCCTCGGGATTTTCCCAGGCTGGGTCGATCGTCGGGCATTGCGAAGCCGGAGCGGTGAAGCGGGAATTCGGGTGAGCGGCCTTGGCGCCGGTCTCCTTGGCGATGGCGGGAGTCCACTCATTACCCTGCCAGTCAGTCAACTTGGCTGGAGGAGTATCGGTCATGCCTTCCCACCAGACGCCGCCATCGGGCGTGAGGGCGACATTCGTGAAGATGGAGTTCTTCGCGAGCGACTTCATCGCATTCGGGTTGGTCTTGTCGGAGGTGCCGGGAGCCACGCCGAAGAAGCCGGCCTCGGGGTTGATGGCGTGGAGGCGGCCATCCTTGCCGGGTTTGATCCAGGCGATGTCGTCGCCCACGGTCCAGATCTTCCAGCCCTTGAAGGAGGCGGGAGGAATGAGCATGGCGAAATTGGTCTTTCCGCAGGCGCTCGGGAAGGCGGCGCTCACGTAGGTCTTCTCGCCCTTGGGATTCTCGACGCCGAGAATGAGCATATGCTCGGCCATCCAACCCTCGTCGCGGGCCATGTTGGAGGCGATGCGAAGCGCGAAGCATTTCTTGCCCAGTAGGGCATTGCCACCGTATCCGGAACCGAAGGACCAGATCTCGCGGGTATCGGGGAAGTGGGTGATGTACTTTTCCTTGTTACAGGGCCAGATGACGTCCTTCTGGCCGGCGGCCAGGGGAGCGCCGACACTGTGGACGCAGGGGACGAAGAACAGGCCCTTGTCGATGAGTTGCCAGACCTTGATGCCGATGCGGGTCATGATGCGCATGTTGACCACGACGTAGGCGCTATCGGTCAGTTCGACGCCGATCTGGCTGATATTCGAGCCGATGGGGCCCATGGAGTAGGGCAGCACGTACAACGTGCGGCCTTTCATGGAACCTGCGAACAGGCCCTTCATCTTGGCCTTCATCTCAACGGGATCCGCCCAATTGTTGGTCGGACCAGCGTCATCCTTGTTCTTGCTACAGATAAAAGTGCGCTCTTCCACACGGGCGACGTCGCCGACGTCCGACCTGGCATAGAAGCAGCCGGGCCACAGTTTCTCGTTGAGCTTGATGAAGGTGCCGGCGGCAACCAGTTGGCTGCAAAGGGAATCGTATTCCTCCTTGGAACCATCGATCCAGTGAACGCGGTCGGGCTGGCACAGAGCGATCATCTCGTTGACCCACTCGAGCAGTTTCGGATTGGAGCACAGAGGCGTGGAAGGGTTGCGTGTATTCATTTTGGATTATTCTAATTCGTGTATGAGCAAGGCGTGTCGCAGACGCGGTCTGCTTGACCGCAAACAGTCCATAATGCCTCTGCTATTCGTGCAGATTGCAACGCAGAAAATACTTTGATGAAGAGAATGGGATTGGGATCTGGTAAACTCCCTCGGACTCATGCATTATGACTTTCTGACATTCCTCCATGCATGACGGCATCCCAGCTTTGAAGCGGCGCGAGTATGCGCTAGGCTATCTCTCGTTAGGCATGACCGACGAGGCGTTGGCTGAAATCGCCTTGTTGTCCGCCGAAGATAGGGATGCCGCGGAGACCATGGCGATCCTCATCGATATTCACATGGCGCGCGACGATTGGGTGAGGACCGTTGACATGGCGCGGGAATACGCCGCCCGGCGACCGAAGGAGGAGAAAGGGTGGATTTCCTGGGCTTACGCACTCCGTGAGATGGACAAGGTGAAGGAGGCCCGCGAAGTGCTTCTCAGGGCGGAGCCTTTCCATGGGCGCACCTGCGGCCTGCTGCAGTACAACCTCGCCTGTTACTTCTTTCTCCTCGGCGAGAAAACCGAGGCGCGGCGCCGGCTGAAGGCGGCAATTATGATCGACCCCTCTCTTGCCGCAGACGCGATAAGAGATCCGGATCTAAAGGGGATTGCCGCCGAATAGAACGGATCGCCGGGATGCCAGCAACGTTGTCACCGTGGATTTCAGCTCGTCGACAGTGAAGGGCTTGGGCAGCACGCAATCGGCTCCGAGTTTGAGCGCCATGTTCAAGTTGGCGTTCGAATTGCCACGGCATCCTCCCGACATGGCGATGATGCGGAGCTGGGAATCGCGTTGATGCAGTTCGATGATGGTCTCGATTCCCTCCTTGCCGGGCATGATCAGGTCGGTGATCAGCAGATCCGGAACGAGTCTATCGTACAGGTCTATCGCTTCCTGGCCATCTTGCGCCCCGAACACCTGATGACCATCCTTCGTGAGAACCTGGGTTATCAGCGTGCGCAGGAAAACCTCATCTTCGGCGATTAGGATCTTCGACATGGGGAGGGAAATTTTTTGGTGGATCGGGAGCCCTTGTGTTTCTGGATCCATTATCGACTCCAGGGGCAAGAAACTCGACACCAGCGATTCCTCAGGACGCGTCAGGTTTACCCCGACAGGGAAGGTCTGATCTTGGAGATTCCGACGGTGAAGCGGGGGGCGCTCGGAGTACGGACCATCGCTTGCCAGCAAGCTCCTACGCTCGAGCCCATCGGGTTAAAGGCCGAGGCTTATGGCATGGCGCATGAGATCGGCTGTGCTGCCGCAGCCGATTTTCCGCATGAGACGCGAACGGTATGTCTCCACAGATTTGATACTCACGCCGAGCTTGTCGGCGATTTCCTTGTTCCGGAGTCCCTTTGCGACCCATTTCAGCACCTGCTGCTCCCGCTCCGACAGCGCATTCGGATCGTTCCCTCCGGAAGAGGCGGCAGATCTGACGGACTGAGCCAAGGCGGCGGCGGCATCGGGGCATAGGCGGACTTCTCCTCTGGCGACGCCGTGAAGCGCCTCCAGCAACTCCGCGGAATTTGATTCCTTCCGGACGCAGCCAAGCACTCCCATGCGCACGGCTTCGGAAATGAACGACATGTCGAGGGAGCCTGTCACCATGAGAATCTTGAGGTCGGGCCGCTCCGCCAGGAGCATCCTGGCGATCGCCACGCCGTTGCTCCCTGGAAGCGCATAGTCCAGAATAACCGCCGCCGGTTTCTTGTCCCGCACGACTTGGAGAGCCTCCAATGCATTGCCGGCCTCGCCGAGCACTCGGAAGGCCGGATCCTTCTCGATGAGAGCCTTCAGGCCGGAGCGAACCAGCGAATGGTCGTCGATGATGACGATGGATGTGAGCGCGCTAGGTTTCATCGGCGAATTTCATGCCTTCCGATCCGTCTCCGATGAGGGCGGACTTTCCTCCTTCGATGGCGTGTCTGCCGGTGTCTCGAAAAGAGCCGTGATGACCGATCCCAGCGTTGCGAGGCTTGCGGGTTTTGGCAGAATCGAGAAGACGCCTTCCTTCAGCCATCTGGAGTGCGCATCCGGCGTGAGATCGGCGGAGAGGGCGATCAGGGCGGGCAGGGGCTGGTCCGTCTTGCGGAGGCGATGAACGACTTCCCAGCCATTCATCTCGGGCATCTGGCCGTCGAGAATGAGAAGGTCGAAGTGCTGCTTCTCAAGAAGGTCCAGCGCGGCCTTGCCATTATCGACGGTTGTCACGGCACAACCCAGATGTTTGAGCAATGCGGCGCTCACCCTGCAACTAAGAGGGTCGTCGTCCGCCAGCAACGCGGATATATTCCCCGCGTTCGGCACCGTGGCGGGCGCGGAACCGGCCGCTACGTCATTGCCGATCAGGGCCAATGCCAGATCGCGGCGCTTAAGAGCCACAAGATCCTCGATGGATTTCGTGGCATTCGAAGCAAGGATGACAACACGCCTGCCCAGTGTCCTCCACGTGGAGGCGGGGGTGGCGTTCCTGTCCGCCTGCTCGACCACGAGGATTTCCGAATCGGGGGCAAGCGTGCCCGGAAGCCAGTCAACGACGGTCGCCCCCATATTCGCGATGTTCATGCGAACCGCCGTTCTTCGGATTGTCTCGGGCATGGCCAGGGTGACGCGGATGCCGCTCATTTGGGAGGAGCAATACGAGAAGAAGTGCGAGGTGGTGGAATCGTCCAGAATGGGCAGCGATACTGTGAAAGTGGAACCAGCCCCCAGGGTGCTCAGCACCTCGATCCTGCCTTTCATCGAATCCACAAGGCGTTTGACGATCGCAAGGCCCAGGCCCGTGCCCTCGTTTCTCCGGGTCACCTTCAGATTTCCCCGCTCGAACGGCTTGAAGAGCGAGGGGATCGACTCGCGGGGTATTCCAGGGCCGGTATCATGAATTTCCAGGAGCAGGGCCTGATCGTTCCTGGGATCGCGGGAGGCTTTGACGCTCACGCGGCCGCCTGTGGTGAACTTGACCGAGTTCCCAACCAGATTGAGAACGATCTGGCGTAGGCGGGCGGGATCTCCCCTCATGCCGCCCTTGAGGCCGGGTTCGATCCAGTGCACCAAGGTTAGGCCCTTGCGCCTGGCGACCACGCCCATGAGGTCCATCACAGGGTCCAGAACATCGTCCAGTTGAAAGGCGGTGTTTGCGAGATCCACCTTGCCCGCCTCGATGCGACTCAGATCCAGAAGATCGTTGATCAGTTGCAGCAATCCTTCGCCCGCCTCGCGGATCGTGTTCGCATTCGCCTCCTGATCGGCTGACAGCGTCGTGGATTTCAAAAGATCCGTCATGCCGAGAATGGCGTGCATGGGCGTGCGAAGATCGTGGCTTACCTGGGCAAGGAACACGCTTTTGGCTTCGTTGGCGGCATGGGCCTTCCTGGCCAGATCATCCGCCCTCAGACGCGCGCTCTGGAGCGCCGTGGTGTCTCTCAGGACGAAGAGATATCCCCGTTCGTGCCCGAGCGAGTTCGTGATAGCGGACGACTCGATGTCCCACCAGGCGCCGTGATCTTCGATCGGGGTGAGCTTGCGCCCAAGTTTGAAGGAGAAAGCCTCAAGCAGGGCCGGGTACGAGGC
>JBAZHQ010000266.1:0-3650 GCA_041652235.1 Opitutaceae bacterium
GGTTCTGCGTGAGGCAATCCAAGGTATCGTTCGCCTCTTTTGTAGCTCCATCCAACCAATATAAACGGAATAGATTCTCAGCCGCAGACCTGACACCATCATCAAAGCCGACCCTCATCTCAAGAACTGCGGTCCAATCCGTTATGGCATTCGCCTTCTGTACTAGACCTAGGTTCGCAACGCCGCGATTGAACAACGCCTGGGCCAATTGCTCCGTGGGCACGCCAACCAATCCCACGACCGCCGTGAAGTCGGCCAGCGCACCTTGATGGTCGTCGATCCTTCCTTTGGCCACGCCGCGATTGATCAACGCCCGAGCCACCAGTTCTGTAGGCGCGCCTACCAGCTCTGCCACCGCAGTAAAGTCGGCCAGCGCGCCTGGTATATCGCCGCTCTTCCCTTTGATCGTGCCGCGATAGAATAACGCCCGAGCCACCGGCTCCATAGGTGCACCTGCCAGTTCTGCCACCGCCGTGTAGTCGGCTATCTCGCCAAGTATATCGCCGCTCATTCCTTTGGCCACGGCGCGATTGAACAAGCTATGCGTTATCAGCTCCGTGGGTGTACCTGCCAGTTTTGTTACCGCCGTGTAGTCGGCTATCTCACCTAGTATATCACCGCTCATTCCTTTGACCACGCCACGATTGTACAAACTATGGGCCACCAGCCCCGTGGGTGCGCCTGCCAGCTCTGCCACCGCCGTGTAGTCGGCCAGCGCGCTTTGTATATCGCCGAACTTCCATCTTTTTTCCCCACGATTGAGTAACGCATGAGCTACCGACTCGGCGGGTGCCCCTGCCAGTTCTACTACCGCCGTAAAGTCAACCAACGCGCCTTGATGGTCGTCGATCCTTCCTTTGGCCACGCCGCGATTGAACAAAGCTTGCGCCACTGAATCGATCGGCGCGCCTGCCAGTTCCACAACTGCCGTAAAATCGGCCAATGCACCCTGGTGATCTTCTGAGATACCCAGACAATAACCTCGTTCAAGCATGGCGTCAGCCCGTTCGGGAATTGGTCGGCTCCTGTCGTTGATGATGGGATTCAAAACATCCAAAGCAGTAATCAAATCCGCATGTTCCGCACACCAGTGCCCGAGTTTAACCTTAGCAGAGGATTCGAAACTCATCCCCTCGCGAAATACCAACCCAGCAAACTCGGCGTGCGCAAGAGCAGCTTCGTGACGGTCTCCGTACTTCAACCATTGTCGAACTGTGTAATCACGGGCCGCCATCGCATACGGCGTGTCCGCAAGAGACGCAGCGAAATATTCCGAAGTGAGAGCGGCTTCATGCAGAGCGTTCGGCGCAGCACCGCCTTCAATCTTGGCGAGAGATTGAATGGTGGCGAACCGCTCCTCGGCCTCAAACCAGACGCGCAGCACTTCCACGAAGAGCTCGATGCGCCGCCGGTTCTGGTTGAGGTATCGCATCTGATACCAAATGGAGAAGAGTTTGTCTGGCACCGTGTAGTTGGCGGAGCGGCCCTTGCCGCCGCCGAGCACCTCGACGATTTGCGCGTCCTTTAGGCGCTTGAGCTGGGTGGTGATGGCGTTGAGCGGAAGGCGCGTTCGTTCCACCAAGTCCGCAGGCTGTGCCGTGCCTCCTTTTTCCATCAAGGCATGGACAATCTTCCGCTGCTGCGGGGGAAGGTTCTCCATCTCGTCTTTGAGGAGAGGCGTCAACTCATCCACCAAACGCCGGAGACATTGGACAATCGTGGTGACCTGGCGCTGGTTCAACAGCTCATAGAGCATGAGGATAAGCCGGGGGTTGCCTCCGGAAAGGTGCACGATGGCCCTGATCTTGGAACGCTGGTCCTGAAAATCGCGGAGGAAACGCGCATTGCCATCAAAAGCCGCGCGGCGTTGTAGAAGCTCGAAGACTTGCTCAACATTAAGCCGGTCCAGTGGCACGGAGCCGAAATAGTTGAAGAACGCCTCGTCATACTTTTTGAGGGAATCGAAAACATGGACCGAGCTGCCTATGAGCATCATGAACGGATCTGTCATCAGCAGCCGTCGCAAGGTGCCCTTCATCAGATCGTCGAGACACTCTTCCAGCATCAGATTGAGATTCTCCACGAATACAACCAGCCGCTTGCCGGTCTCGCGTGTGACCGCCTTTAAGCCGGTGATGGCCAGTTGCTGGCTTTGCTCATCGTTGGGCTCTGCCTCGACTTTCTCCATCCACGTTTTCGCATTTGGCAGTCCATTCGAGACAAGCTCGCGGAGAATCGCCGAAAGAAAATCCCGAAGCGATGCGACACTGAACTGCTCCTCGGGGAACACGACCGGCATCCAAGCGCGGCTAAGCTCCGAATCGCGCCCCAAACGCAAGGCGACCATGCGGATAACCGTCGATTTGCCCGCCCCACGCGGCCCGGTGACGACGAAACTCGACAGGGTACTGGAGTGGATTTGATCCCGCAGCGATTTGAGCAAGTAGTCCACCGTGTGGCCACGCGCAGCGAAGGTTGCGTCCAATTCCGCCTCCGACATCTCTGCCGGCGTATATTTATAGGTGACGAGACTCATGATTGCCGACCTGTTGAATTGCCGCTTTTCGGGGACATTCCTTTCGAGCGTCTGACTTGCGGAGCCGACAGCGGATACCAACGCCGCCACCAGTCCTGCATGACTTTCAGCCGGAAGTAGAACTCGTTCGTGTCGGGGTCCAGACGCAGATACCAATCGTATTCGAGGTCCGCCATGATATCGTCGAACCCCTGTTCGCTCGCACCGCGCCCATGCGCCTTCCGGTAAATATCGAAAAGAGCAGGACGCGAAATGCGCCCGCGACCGGCAACCGAACGCAGAATCGCCTGCGCGGCCTTCTGCCCGGCAGCGCCATAACGCTTCAACCGAATGCTATAGTGATCGAAGTAGTTTCGGCAGGTAGGCCCCAGCAGGCGCTCGGCGTAAATCCGATCCAAATCCGCCGGTGCCAGTGTTGCTCGCTCCGAGCGCCTCAACTGTCCGAGCTGCGAGAAGAAAATGTGAATGAAGTAAGGGACGGGCGCTCCGATGAGCTCAAACAGCCTGACGGAAAGAGATGGGTTCCACGCCAACTCGAAGTTCACAGCCAAGTCGCTCACAAGTTCGCTGGCTACCTCCGGGGTCAGCGGTTCGACAGTGAGCCGAGTGAAGTCCACCAACCGGTCCGATGCCTCGAGTCTCTTGAGGATTTGATCGATGCCAACGCTGCCGGCGACTGTGAACCGGTGACGGCGTAGCACATCCTTCTGCTCAAGGCGCACAGTGCGAAACCATGCCAGAAAATCCCGTGCCGCAGCATCACCTTGCTTTTCGATGATCCGATCGAGCATCGCGGGCAATTCATCGAATAGGAAAACGAAGGTCTTGTCCGCTTTCTCCAACTCCGTGAGCATTCGCTTTGCAGCTTCGCGCCAGTCTCCCTTGATCGACTCCTTGAATTTCACCTTGGCTCCCTCAAATTCGACCTCCTCGAAATTCTGCTTCACCCATCCCATGATTACCGATGGGAGTTTCTTGGTGTTGGAGAGCAAGGCGCGCGTTTGGTCGTGTGCCAGCAACTCCTTTGTGATGCGCCAAACAAACTCCTCCGGCGAATCGACATCTTCGAGTTCGAAAGAGAGCGGCAAATATCCTGAGCGGGGGGTTAGGAGCA
>JBAZHQ010000266.1:3660-6322 GCA_041652235.1 Opitutaceae bacterium
TCACGCCGCTTTTGCCAAAACGCCGGGGTGCAAGCAGAAGGATGTTATTTGCCTTCAGCATACGCCAGAGGTGATCGACGAAGTCGTCACGCCCATAAAGTTCTTCGGGATCAGGGATTTGACCTACTAAACTACGTGTGATCTTCATAAAGCAACAAAACTGTTGCTTCTATTTACGCACAAAGCAACATTATTGTTGTTACCAAAAACAACAAGACCGTTACTTACTATCTATCCCGATGTTGCATGCTACAAAAGTATCGAGACAGTCTATAAAACTCTCTTAAAAATCTAACCGCCTGCGAAGCCCCAAACTTCATTCTCAATGGAGCAGCTATCACGATTATCCGAGATTGCCGGGGCATTTCTTAAACTGGGACTGATCTCGTTTGGGGGACCGGTCGCGCACCTGGGGTATCTGCATCGGGAGTTCGTGACCAAGAGACGGTGGCTGGAGGATGAGTCCTTCAGCGATATTGTCGCCCTTTGCCAATTCCTTCCCGGCCCTTCCAGCAGCCAAGCGGTCTTCGCCTTGGGCATGCGGCGTGCGGGTCTGGCGGGCGGACTTATTGCTTCGCTGTGCTTCGCGCTGCCTTCGACGATCCTGATGATTCTGTTCGCCTACGGCGTTGCGTCGTTGGGCGATCTTCGAGCCGCAGGCTGGCTGCATGGGCTTAAAGTGGCGGCTGTCGCAGTCGTGGCTCAGGCGGTCTGGAGCATGGGAAGGAAGCTGTGTCCCGACTGGATTCGCGCCGCTCTTGCGCTCGCCGCAGCCGCCTGGGTGCTTCTATTCCCTGGCTCCCTGGGACAAATCGTGGCGATGGCCGCGGGGACCGCGCTTGGGTGGGTGATCTTTCACAGGGACATTCAATCCTTTACCGCGGACGGCCCCAGAGGGCTAACGCGGGGACATACCTGGGCCATCGCCACACTGGTTTTGTTCGCGCTCATTCTTGTGCTTCTACCCATCGTAGCTGCGGCAAGCGGGGAGAAATCCCTCTTCCTTTTCGACAGTTTCTACCGGGCCGGAGCGTTGGTCTTCGGCGGTGGCCATGTGATCCTGCCACTGCTGCGAGCCGAACTCGTTCCGGCAAATTGGATCAACGACAACGCCTTTCTCGCCGGCTATGGAGCGGCCCAGGCCTTGCCCGGACCTCTGTTTACTTTCTCGGCGTACCTCGGAACTGTAATGTCCTCAGGCCCACTCGCGTGGCTTGGAGGCCTATGGTGTCTGTCCGCAATCTTCCTTCCGGGTTGGCTACTCATAGGAGGAACTCTTCCCTTCTGGGATTCCTTCCGCGGAACCCCCTGGGCCCAAGCCGCACTCCGGGGTGCGAACGCAGCGGTGGTAGGAGTCCTGCTGGCAGCCTTCTACAACCCGGTCCTGACTCAGGGCATCAGGAACTGGCGGGACATTGTGGCGGCGCTTGCTGCCCTTGCGCTTCTCGAACGCTGGCGCACGCCTCCCTGGCTGGTGGTCCTGCTCGCCGCCGCCGCCGGGCAATGGATTTTGGGCTGATCCTCAAGAGGGCTTAAACCGTTTTTAACTGCAAAGAAGCAAAGAAACGAAGGTTCGATCTCTTTGTTTCTTAGCTTCTTTGCAGTTATCCTTCATCCCGCTGACAGCCAATCCGGCTTCGGACCGAAGCCCGCCTTCCCCTCAGCCTGCTTCCCTCAGGGCTATGGCGATCGGAATGCGGGCGGCGCGCAGGGCGGGGAAGAAACCGCCGATCAGTCCTATAATCATGGACCAGACGATCGCCTTGACCAGAAGCCCTGGGGAAACCGTGAAAGCAAACGCCACTTGGCTGAAGGTCTGCCAGTTGATCGTCGAAGCATGGTGCCCGTTGAAGGCCACATAGGCAGCCACGGCTCCGAAAAAGCCGCCGACAAGGGCCAGGATCAAGGACTCCAGCAGCACCGAGATGATCACGGGACTGGATCCGAAACCCAGGGCGCGTAGGGTCGCAATCTCACGCGTCCTTGCAGCCACGGCACTATACATCGTGTTGAGCGCGCCGAAGAGAGCTCCCAAGGCCATGAGAAACGCGATGAAGACGCCAAGGCTCGTGATGAACTGAGTCACAAGCGTGGATTGCTCGGCAAAGAAATCAGATTGCCGCAGCACCTTGACGTTCAGACTGGGATTGGTTGTGAGCGCGTCCTTGAATGTCTGAAACGAAGAGGCCGATTCCAGCTTTGCGTAAACAGCCTGAAATGAATCGCCCCTGTGGTAGGCCGGCTGCAGCACCGCCGCATCCGTCCAAATCTCCGACTCCGACACCTGACCTTCCGCGCTGAACAAGCCAACTACTGTCCACTCGCTCTGCCCAATCTTCAGGGTTTTTCCCAGGTCCAGGCCCGCGAATTGCCGGGCCGCGCCCACGCCGACGATGACTTCATTGCGCCCGGGTTCGAAGCGGCGACCTTCGACGATCTTAACGCTCGTGTGAACGGTAAAGGCGGAGGAGCCGACACCGCGCAGCGAAACGTTGGCGTCTGTGCCCGTGGAACGCTTGGGCAGGTTGATGATCACGAAGAGCTCCGCCGACGCCAAAGCACCCTCGGCATTGCGCGCGATGCCGGGAGCGTCGGCAATCGTGCGCACATCGCCACGACCGAGACCGCTCGTCATTTCCGAATCGGAGCCGGCCCGCAGCAC
>JBAZHQ010000267.1:0-6311 GCA_041652235.1 Opitutaceae bacterium
AGCTTCCGCCTCACCGACGCCCGCACGAGCGAGATCGTTTGGGAGAGTTCCGCAGAGATCAAGAAGCAGGGTCTTGAGGACGCCGCCTATCGCTAAGCCCGCATTCTTTCGCGCCCACCCGAAGCGGCTTTATTTCGTGATGCATCGCCCCGGCGGCATCTCGGAATAAATCCGCTTCAGCATTTCCGGCATGAGCTTGTTTGAACTGCAAAGCAGCAAAGAAACGAAAACCGTAAATCGAACTAAGGATGAATCCTGCTTTTAAGCTCAGGCTCAACAAGCGCCGGATTTATTCTCGCTTCTCGCCTGCCCTGCTGTGCCCGCCGTAGCCATGCGAAGGTGGGAGCTTGTCGAGAGGGCTTCTCGCTCCTCGCTCCTTTTTCTTCATTCCTGCTGCAATCGGATGACCCTTTCTTCTTCACACATCCCCGTGTCGGTGTTCGCCGCAGTTCTTGCTGCTACACTCTGTCTCCTTGTGGCCGGTTGTGAAACCGTGCCGGAGCGTCCTTCAATCAGGTACACTGGGGATCCCATGGTCGACGGTCAGGCGGAGCTCGCTGCTGCCCTTCCCAAGGACAAAGTGCTTTGGAACTACCGCATCGCCGCCACGGCCATGCATCTGGGTCGCTACGACGAAGCCCGGTTGCAGCTCGACACCGCGCTGCCCCTCGTGGGCGGCATCCTGGCAAACACCGCGGATGCCAAAAAGGCCCGCAGCTTTTTCTCTGGAGAGAGCTCCAAGACATTCATCGGCGAGCCTTACGAGCGGGTCATGGCATATTATTATCGCGCCGTACTATACTGGCTGGAAGGCCAGCCCGACAATGCCCGTGCCTGCTATCGCACCGGTCTGCTCATCGATAGCGATGCACAGGAAAACGCCTACAAGAGCGACTACGTGCTCCTCGATTATCTCGACGGTTTCGCGAGCGCGAAGCTCGGAGCCGATGGTAGCGATGCCTTTGCCCGGGCCGAAAAGACCGCCAGGGGCGATCTGCCGGCCTATGACCCGAAGGCCAACGTGCTGATTTTCGCCCAATACGGAAATGGCCCGAGGAAATACGCTGGTGGCGAATACAGCGAACAGCTGAAATTCCTTGTCTTCGATTCCCCGGCTTATGCCGCCCGCCTCACCATCGGAGAGCAGGTGGTGCCTCTGCCCGCCTACGATGACCTGAACTTCCAGGCGACAACCCGCGGAGGCCGCGCGATGGATTACATCCTCGGCGACAAGGCGGTGTTCAAGGGCGCCACCAACACCATCGGCGACGTCGCCCTCGTGGGTGCCGCCGTCGCTGCCAACAACATCCGGCGCAATGACGGCTCTAAAAGCCATAATACCGAGAACGTTGCCATCGCCCTGGGGGCCCTCGGTCTCATTAGTAAAATCGCCAGCGCCGCAACCGTAGCAAAGGCCGATATCCGCGCCTGGGACAATCTGCCCCAGCGCCTCAGTTTCGCCGCGATCAGCCTGCCTGCGGGAGATCATGCTGCCCGCCTTGAATTCCTGGACAAAAAAGGCATGCCTATCGCAAACCACACTCGGGAGATCACCTTGTCAGTCCAACCAGAGGGAGATACGGTGGTTTTTCTGAGCGAACATTAGCCCTGAAGCACGGTCTATTATCCCACTCCTTTCCTACACCGCCACCGAACATGAAGAATCACCTCACTGCTTTTCTCGTCGCCGCATCCATCGGGCTGCTCGCAGGCTGCTCGACCCCAGGCCCATACACTGCGCAAGACACAACGAAATATACCATAGAGAACACCGAGAAGTTCGTGTTGCTGGACAAGGCCGTCCAACATTCCGTGACTTGCACGGGCCTCCAGGAACGCATCCTGCCGGACGGTCGCATCGAGGTGGTCGCCAACGTGAAGAACCGCGAAAATCGGCGCATTCAGGTGCAGATCCAGTGCGTGTTCAAGAACGACCAGAGCATGTCGACGGGCGACGAAACGCCCTGGCAGACCCTCATTCTCGCCGAGTATTCCACGGAGGCCCAACGCTTCACGGCCATGAACACGCAGGCCAGGAAATACACCATCCGCGTCCGCCAGGCCCGTTAGTCGGACCCTGCCTCACCGCCGGCATCGGCTCGGAACGGCGACGCAATCCGTACATGAAACGTACCCAAAACTAACTTACATATTCCATCTTCCAGCGAGATCACACCATGAAAACGCGCCTTATTCTTCTGACCTCATGCGCCATCGCCATCGCCCCGCTCAGCGCGCTCCGCGCAGAGAAGGAGCCGGAAGCCCCGGTCCCCGTGACGGTCATTCCTGCGACGCCCCCGCCTCAGGCGCCCAAGGTCGAGAACCAGAGCCTCTACGGTCCCTCGGGCTCAACCATCGTCCCCGCCGAGCAGGCCCGCGCCTTGATCGATAGATTCAAGGACGCCTATGCCAAGATGGGGAACCCCCGCATGCTTTTCTTCATCAACCGCGAATTGGTTGACACCTCCTCCGGCCGAAGCTTAGCGGCCGCACGGAGAAATTCGAAGAGACGAATTCCATGACCAAGAGCGACATCGAGAAAACCTCTTCCGTCGTCGCCCCTGCCGCGCCACAGACCCAGATCAATGTGACGGTGGGAGACAACACGGCGTCAAAAACCGGTTCCCGTCTGCCCAAGGGCAAGTCGGAGATTAAAAAGGAGACGAAGAAAACTTCCGGTGAGAATACCTATTCCGTGAAAGAGACCGCCGCCGCCACGCTGGCTGATCGCCAGACAGCCCGCGAGATCGAGCGCCTCTTTGGCCGCGCCTTCCGGGCCGCCGGCGCCGCACTCGCCGACCAGAAGGTCGCCGCGGATATGCTTGGCGACAAACAGCTCGGCAGTCTCACTGGCACGACCGATCAGGCCGCGAAGGATCGCGAGGCGCTGGGAAGCGTGGCGGAAGTCGTCGTGGAGATTCTTGTCTCCAGCCGCACGATCACTGTTCCCGCCGTTTCAGGCGACCAGCAGATGGCCATGCCCGACATTCAGGCCACTGCGATCCGCCTCAAGGATGCCGCCATCTTGGGCCAGGCGTCCTCAAGCGACATCCTCGGCAAGGACCGCTACGCGGGCCGCTTGCTGCAACAGTTTGACGTCCGAGACATCACCGAAGCCACCGCCCTCGCCCTCATGGAGGACATGCTCTCGAGCGCGAAGTGAGCTGAATCCAGAGGATAGAAGCCGGAGGCCGGAGGCCAGAATCCGGAGGGCGAAATTCAAAGCCAAGGACGCACTGCGGTTTTGATTTTGAACACGGAGTCCGCAGAGGACACGGAGCAGGACAAAGGCATCCGCTGTGTCCTGATTTGCGCAGTTCGCTGTATCCAGTGATCGGATGCCATTCTTTCAAGCTCAAGTCCAACCCGATGAACGAGCCGATATTGAACTGCGAAGAAGCAAAGAAGCGAAGAGATCGATCTTTGCTTCTTCGCTTCTTTGCAGTTCCCTGTTTTCCCCTCCGTGTCCTCCGCGAACTCCGTTTTCAATCGACTTTTTCATCCGACCCTTTGCGACCTCCCTCCTCCTTTGCGTCCTCTGCGTTCTAAAGCAAACCCCTAGCCCAGCGCCACCGCGAGTTTTTGCCGGAGGAAGGTGCAGCGGGCCTTGGCCTCGCTGTTGCGCACGGCCATGGCGTAGGCCGCAGGCTCGCCTACGATGAACACTTTCTTCCGGCCGCGGGTGATGCCCGTGTAGAGCAGGTTCCGCTGCAGCATCATGAAATGACCCTTCAACAGCGGGATGATCACGATCGGGTATTCACTTCCCTGAGACTTGTGGATGCTGATGCAATACGCCAGCGCCAAGTCGCCGAAATCGCCGCGGCTGAACTCCTGCATGTCCCCGTCGAAATCGACTTTCATCGTTCCCTTATCCGCATCAATTCCGCGCACGGTGCCGATGTCGCCGTTGAACAGGTTCTTGTCGTAATTGTTGCGCAGCTGGATGACCTTGTCGCCCGGGCGGAATTCGCCGCCGGCGGTGCGCAGCCCCGCGGCGCGGCCGTTGAGCGCCTCCTGCATCCGGGCGTTGATGTTCGCCACGCCTGCGACGCCCTTGTGCATGGGCGCGAGCACCTGCACATCCGTTACCGGGTTCAGCCAATGGCAGTGGCGCGGCATGTAGTCCGTGCATATCTGCAGTACCTTCTGTACGCACTCCTCGGCATCGTGGGCATGCACGAAAGTCATCTCGCTCCAGGCGGGTATCTCCGCCACGACCGCCTGCACCGGCGGCAGGGAGGCATTCCCTTCGTTGATGGCGTGGGCCGTGGTGACGATGGCGCTGTGCCCCTGCTGGCGATAAACGACGGAGAGACGCGTGACCGGGAACTGCCCCTGTGCCTTCTCGCTTGCGGCGATAAGATCCTTGAGCACGTGGCCCGCCCCCACGCTCGGCAACTGGTCCGTGTCGCCCACGAGCAGGAGATGGGCGCGAAGAGGCGCGGCCTGGAACAAAGCCGAGGCGAGCCGGGCATCCAGCATGGATGCCTCGTCGACGATGAGGAAATCGGTCGCCAGGGGGCTGTCCTGGTTGGCGGTGAATCTCATCCGAGCGGGATCGAAGCGCAGCAGCCGATGAATCGTGGATGCAAAGCCCCCCGTGGCCTCGGCAAGCCGCTGCGCGGCGCGACCCGTGGGCGCGGCAAGATGCACCCGGGCCTTCTTCGCCTTCAGGATATCCACCAGCGCCCGCAGGATCGTCGTTTTGCCCGTCCCCGGCCCGCCTGTGAGAATTGAAACTTTGTTGAGGAGTGCGTTCCGAAGCGCGGCGCGTTGCTGATCCGCGAAGCTGAACCCCGCCTTCTGCTCCGCCCAGGCAACCGCGGCATCGACTTTGATCGGGGGAAGCCCGCTGGAGGAACGCAGAAGGCGCGACACCACATCGCTGATCTTCTGCTCGGCCCGGTCCAGGACGGGAAGCTGAAGGTGCGTGACCGAGCCCATCTTCTTTTCGCCGTGGCGCACCAACTGCTTCGACTCGACGAGCGCATCCACGCGGGCCTCCAGCCGTTCGCGGGACGGCGTTTCGAGAAGCTCCGCGGCATAGTCGATGAGGTCTTCTTCGGGATAGGCTGTGTGCCCTTCGTCCTGAAGCTCGGCGAGGGCGAAGAGGATGCCCGCATCGAGCCGCGGCGGCGCGTCGTTGGCGAAGCCCATGTTGATGGCAATGCGGTCCGCCGTGCGGAATCCGATGCCGTCTATGTCGCGGGCTGCCCGATAAGGCTCCGTCTGGAGAACTTTCTTCGCGTCCGCTCCGTACTGCTGTACGAGCTTGATGCATTGTGACGGCGTGATGCCGTAGGTCTGGAGAAAAACATAGAGCTCCCGTTCCGTTCGCTTCTCGTCCCAGGCCTGTTTGATCGCCTTGGCGCGCTTCGGTCCGATGCCGTCGACATCCCGCAGCCGCGCGGATTCCTCGCTGAGAATGCGGAAGGTGTCCGCGCCGAAGGCATCGACGATCTTGTTGGCATACACCTTGCCGATGCCGGAAACCAGGCCGCTGCCGAGATATTTGCGGATGCCGTGAACGCTGGAGGGAAGCTCGGACTTGAAACTCGAGATCTTGAACTGGCGCCCGTGTTGCGCGTGGTGCACCCATTCGCCGGTGAGATGCAGCGTCTCTCCGCACTCCACTCCCGGCAATTGCCCCACGATGGTAACGGTGGCCGCCTTGGTCCGCGAACCGGGCGCCTCCGGCTCGTCGGGGCGAAACTCCGCGATCGTGTAATGATTCTCCTCGTTGAGAAACATCACGCGCTCGAGAACGCCGGTCAGGGTGCTATGGGATGCAGTCGCGGACACGCCTCCCGATGAAGAGCAAATCCTCCGGCTTCGTCGAGTACAGGATCGCAGCGCTGGTGATGGCAAGGCATCGATCCTCAAACCAGCCATCAAGGCGCTGCGATCCCGTACTCGACTTTGTTGAAATTGGAGAGCGCGGCACTGCGGCCCCTATGCTCGACTACGCTGGATATGAGTGCGACGGCATTGATTTTAGTGCCGAACAAGGGGGGATTGGAAGCCGACTGCTGAGAGCCGATATCCGACTTCCGTGCTGGCTTCGGTTGCTGCTGTCGCGGTAGGCCCAGATACGGGATTGCAAAGGGCGGGGAAAAGCAAAGTGTCCTACCTCTCATATATGTTGCGTAAGATATTTGCGAAGTTCCGCGCGTCCATCGCGCCTTCGAAGCCAGAGACGAAATCAAAGCCGGCACCCACTCCCACGCCTCAAGGGCGCGACAAGGGAGTCAAACGCTCCAGCCCTGGCAGGGAACAGTATCCCAAGGATTCCCGCCGAAAAGGCGATG
>JBAZHQ010000268.1:0-6303 GCA_041652235.1 Opitutaceae bacterium
ACAGTTCGACGCGTTCTGGGAAGACTGGAATCATCCCGCCCATCACGCTCAATCCGTCGCCGCGTAATCCTGCTCGGCCAGATTCCAGTCACACACCCAATAGCGGAGGCCGCGCCGGGCAAAGCTGGCAAGATGGCCGCCGACACGCCATGATTGAGCCCGCATATCTTGCATTTTAACCTTTTCCTCCATGTCTGAAGAACTCGATCGCCGTTCGTTTTTGAAGACCGCCCTCGCCGGTTCCCTGATCGCCCCGCTTGCCTTGAGCCTGGAGGAAAAAGCCCTCGCGGCAGGAGCATCCGCGACAATCGCGCAAGCTGCGCCCTCAGGCGAAAAGATGCCACAGGGCGTAATCGGCGATGTTCGGATGAGCCGACTCATCTGCGGTGGAAATCTCATCAGCGGTTATGCTCATAGCCGCGACCTGACCTATGTCTCCCCCCTGCTCACGCATTACTTCACGGACGAGAAAATCATGGAGACCTGGGCGTTATGCGAACAGAACGGCATAGACACCATGATCGCCTATCCCGGCGACGCCCACGCCATCGCTGTGTATCAGAAATATAGCGACAGAGGCGGAAAGATCCGATACCTCGCGCAGATCGGCCCGACAAAGAAGGACCTTGAGACCGTGGTGCGGCAGGCAGTGGATTGCGGCGCCTCAGGAGCATTTCTTGTGGGCAATCTCGGCGACGAGTGGACTCGCGACGGCGACGTGGCGCTGATTGGCGAACTGCTGCAGAACATCAAGGACAACGGCCTTATCTCAGGCGTGGCAGGGCACGAACTGCGCACACCCATGCTCGTGGAAAAAGCGGGCTTTGCACCCGACTTCTACATGAAGACGCTCCATAGCACGAATTACTGGTCGCATCGCCAGCCGGAACAGAAAGCCGACGTGATCGACAACTCTAGGATCGACAACTACTGGTGCGCAAATCCCGAGGAGACGATCGCTTTCATGCGCAGCGTAAAGCGCCCCTGGCTCGCCTACAAAGTCCTCGCCGCAGGCGCGATCCAGCCCGAGGAAGGCTTCCGTCATGCTTATGAGAACGGCGCGGATTTCGCCGTGGTCGGCATGTTCGACTTCCAGATTGCCGAGGATGCCCGGATCGCCCGCGAGATTCTGGCCTCAAAGCTCAACAGGGAACGGCCCTGGTATGGCTAGTGACAGTGGACGGTGGTGCTCTGCTGGCCAGCAGAGCACACGGTGGCGGCAGAGCCGCCTCAGTCGGACTGATTGATTTCCCCGTTTCCCCGCGGCAAAAATCAGTTCGGGATCGTGAGTTCCAGATTGAGCGGCAGTCGAAGCGGTCAACATGAAAGATGGCGATTCCTCTCTTATACTTTGGTGCGGCTGCCGCGGTAGGATGAATGCAGGCTAGAGCTTGGCCTTTATGGATAACACGCTGGTCTGGGCTGGAACGTCCGAGGAGGGGCCTGCCACAATTTCATAGCTGGTCGGCTCAACGACAAAGCCATCGGCCTTCTCGTCCCAGTGCGCCAGCCGGTTTGTGCTGAATGGAATTTCGATCTGTTTTCGTTCTCCCGGCTCGAGGGCGACGCGCTGGAAGGCAATAAGCTGGCGCAAGGCGCGGCCTTCCCGTGTCCCCTTCTCGGAGGCATAGAGTTGCACGACCTCTTCGCCGGCCTTGGTCCCCATGTTATGGACAGTGACCCGCACATGAACCGTCTCACCTGCGCTGGCTGCCGGTGTGGATAATTGCATCCCGTCATACCCAAACCGGGTATAGCTGAGGCCATGTCCGAACGCGTAGAGCGGCTTGCCTTTGAAGTAGCGATAGGTGCGACCGTCCATGGAATAATCGGTGAACGGAGGCAGATCCGAATCCGAGGCGTAGAAAGTGACAGGCAGGCGGCCTGAGGGATTGGTTTCCCCAAGCAGGATTTCGGCGAGGGCCGTGCCGCCATTCTGCCCATAGTACCAGGCGCAAAGGAGGGCATTGGCCTTCGAGGTATCCAAAATGAGGGCACTGCCGGTTGTCAGCACGACAGTGACGGGCTTGCCCAGCGCGGCCACGTCCGCAAGCAAGCGTTTTTGGATGGCGGGCAGTTGGAGGCTGGTGCGGTCTCCTCCATCGAAGCCGGCGAGCTTCACGGGCATCTCCTCGCCTTCCAGGTCAGGCGTGATTCCCAGCGTGAGAACGATATGATCCGCCTGCCGCGCCGCAGCCATTGCCGCTTCGTAGGCGTCGGAACGAGCCGGCAGGTGCCAGCGCAGTTGCACATTGCCCTCGTCGCGTTTGCCCTGGCGGTACTCCAGCAACACAGGGCATGGCGTTCCTTTCTTCAACTTCAGCTTATGGAGCACCTTTTTAGTGGCTGGAGCAGTCGGGCTATCGACGACAACGGAGCCTCCCAGCTCAAGTTTCACCGCGGAGTCGGCCGAGAGGACGAACTCATACTCGCCATCCTCGGGGGCCAGGATCACGCCGGACCAGCGCAGGCAGGCGTTTCGCAGGGGCACGTCCTCGGCGAAGATATAAAAGGCCCAATGCCGGCCGACCTCCTGGTCGGGCTTGTCGTCGAGGGGCTTTCCCTCGAAGGAGGAATTTCCAAACACCTCGAAGCGCAGGCCCGGCGTGGAGAGGTCCGCCGACGTGAACAGGGTTCCCTTGGCGAAGGCTTCGTCCTTCGCATAGCCTTCAAGCAGCGGCACGGCGGTCTCGTGCAGGACCTTCACTCCAAGGGGTTCGAGCTTGGCGCGCAGACCTGCAAGCAGGGTGACCGGTGCAACGGGAGTGCCTGCATAATTCCCGATCAGGGCGGTTTCGCTGTTAGCCGTGGGTCCGAGCACTGCGACCGTGTGCAGCTTCTTTGCGTCCCAGGGCAGCGTCCCGTCGTTTTTGAGCAACACCATGGACTGCCTGGCCGCCTTGAGCGCCAGGGCCGAGCTTGCAGGCGTATTGATTTGGTCAGCACCGATCGAGGAATAGGGGACTTGATCCTGAGGATCGAACTGCCCCAGAAGGAAACGGAGCTTCAACAGGCGAGTCAGGGCGAGATCGACGTCCTTCTCGGACAAGAGGCCGCGCTTGAGGGCGTCGGGCAGCGCCTTGTAGGTCTCGCCGGAACAAAGTTCGTTGCCCGCCTTGATTGTCACGGCGGAGGCCTCGGCGGCGTCCTTGGAGTACTTGTGGCTCCTCCAGACGTCGCGGATCGTATCCACATCGCCCACCACCGCCCCCTGGAAACCCCAGCGCTTCCTCAGGATCTCGGTAAGAGCGAGAGAGCTCGCCGGCCCGGGCACGCCATAGATCGAATTGTAAACCGACATCACCGACATGGCATGACCTTCCTCGATTCCCATGCGAAAGGCGGGAAGGTAGGTTTCCCAAAAGTCGCGAGGTGACGGGCGGGCGTCGAAGACATGGCGGAGCGACTCGGGTCCGCTGTGCACTGCATAGTGCTTCAGAGTGGCGACGGTCTTGAGATAATGGGGGTCGGTCCCTTGAAGGCCGCGCACAAAGGCGACGCCCATGACGCCCGTGAGGTAGGGATCCTCTCCATAGGTTTCCTACCCGCGTCCCCAGCGGGGGTCGCGAAAGATGTTTATGTTCGGAGACCAGATGGTGAGGCCGTGATAAATGCGGCTTCCGCCTCGTTCCTTCATTTCTTCGTTGTACTTGGCTCGTCCCTCCGTGGATACGACATCTCCGATTTGCTGCTGGAGTTCGGGATTCCAGGTGGCGGCCAGGGCGATGGCCTGAGGAAACACGGTGGCGGGACCGCTCCGGGCATAGCCATGGAGCCCCTCATTCCACCAATGGTAGGCGGGAATCCCGAGGCGCTCGATCGCCGGGCTGTCCATCATCAGGAGCGATATTTTCTCTTCAACGGTCAGGCGCCCGACCAGATCGGCAAGGCGCGTGTCAAGAGGCTGCTCAGGATCTCTAAAAGACGGGTGAGGAATGGCGGGAACCACGGTTGCGCAGAGCGTGCAGGCCGTCAACAGATGAAGAAGCAGGGGGAGGGGGAGTTGCATGGGGGAATGTACGTTAGAAAACCACTCGTTTTTTTATCTTTCGAATCGTTTGAACAAGCAGAAATCATCTCACTCGTAAGGCCTGAACAAATCCTCGCGATCCGCCTGGGTGAGCCGCAGGTGGGTCTGCTGCGGGAGTGCGGCGAGGAAAAGCTGGCCATAGCTTTTAGCGAGGATGCGGGAGTCGAGCACCGTCACGATGCCGCGGTCCTTCGTGGTGCGGATCAGGCGTCCGACGCCCTGGCGGAATTTCATCACCGCATCGGGCAGCGTGAGCTCGTTGAAGGGATTCCCTCCCTGTTCGCGGATGCGTTCGGCGCGCGCCTCCTGCACCGGGTGCGTGGGAATGTCGAAGGGGAGGCGGGTGATGATCACCTGCGAAAGCGCGCTGCCCGGCACGTCCACTCCGGTCCAGAAGCTGTCGGTGCCGAACAGAATGGCGTTGCCGTGCGAACGCATGGCCTTGGCAAGTTCCGTGCGGGAGCGCTCCGCTCCCTGGAGCAGGAAGGGGCGCCCGGCCTGCTCGAAATCCTGTTCCAGCATTGCCGCAATCTGCCGCATGTCGGAGTAGCTCGTGAAGAGCACGAGCGATCCGCCCGCCGTGCGCAGGGCGCAGAAGCGCACCCAATCCGCAAGCGCGTCGAGGGCGAGCTTTGCCTCGCGGGGCGAGGGGAGGGGAATGTCGGAGGCCACAAAGACGCGCATGTGGCGTTTGAAATCGAAGGGCGAAGCGACGATGCCGGTCCTGGCGGATTCCGCACCGAGCCGGTGCTGGAAGGTCCCGATCTCGTTGCCTACCGCAAGTGTGGCGCTCGTACAGATCACCGCGACCTCGCGCTCGAAAAGCGCGTTGCGCAATGCGGGTCCGACGTCGATCGGGGCCGTGCGCAGGGTGACGATCTGCTGTCGCTTGCCTCCCCGCTCCACCCAGTAAACCTGATCTTCGTCGTCCACGCGCAGCCAGCGCGCGATCGAATTGCGGTAGGTGTCGATCTTGCTGCGCTGCTCGTTGATGTCGTCGTATTCCTTCCCCTCCTGAAGCTTTGTGGCGATGGACTCGAGCGCCTTGCTCAGGGCGAGCAGCGGACCGTTCAGATAGGGTTCCACGACGCCCTCCTCGCGAACGCGCACGATGGGATGCGTGGCCAGGAGCGTATCGGCGAGGAAACCGAAGAACTGGGTGCAGGACTCGAGCGTATCGAGCACGAGCTGATGGTGGTGCTTCTCTCCGTAGCGCGCCAGGAGCCCTTTCCGGGTCCGCGGGTTGTAGAGATATTTGAGGAGGCGCTCCAGGCCGTAGCTGCTCACTCTCAGTCCAAAGTGCTCGGTGGCCACTTCGGGAACGGTGTGCGCCTCGTCGAGAATGACGATGTCATCGGGGAAGAGAACGCCGCGCCCTTTGGTTTTTTCACGAGCTCCACCCGCATTGAGAAGGGCGAAGAGCAGGGAATGGTTAACGATCACGACCTGGGCCTGCCTGATCCTGGCCCTGGCGCGCTGATAAAAGCAGTGTTCGCCGTCGCAGTTCTTGCGCGAGCAGGCCGCCGACTCCGCGTTCACATGTTCCCACACTTCGGGAACGGGGGGAGGAGAGAGTTCATGGCGGATTCCCGTTTCGGTGGTGTTGGCCCATTCGGCGATCCGCTGGAGTTCCGCGAACTCGGGGGTGGTGAACAACTCGTTCTTTCCCGCCAGTGCAAGGGCGAGGCGGGTCGTGCACAGGTAATTACCCTTTCCGACCAGCACCGCGCTGCGAAACCCTGCGTAGGGCTTCAACTCCTCGCTCGAACTGAACAGCCTGCGGCAGATGGGCAGATCCTTTTGTTCGAGCTGCTCCTGGAGCGAGATCGTATGGGTCGAGACCACCAACTGCCGTTTCTGATCGCAGGCGTGGATGATGCCGGGCACGAGATAGGCTAGCGATTTCCCAACGCCTGTTCCCGCCTCGAAAAGCAGCGATTTGTCCTCATTCATGGCCGAGGCGACCGTCCTTGCCATGGTTTCCTGCTCGGGGCGATGCTCGAGCGACAGGCCTTTCTCCAGGAGACCGCCCTCCGCAAACACCCGCGCAGCCAATTCCCTCACCCGGCTCGGAGCAGGAGGAGGAGGGCTCGTTTCGGAGTCTTCGCGCAAGCCAATCATCGGAGCGCTCAAACATTCCCGTTTGTCCGCCAAGCACAAGCGCGCAAAATTCGCTTTGTCACGTAATACGTGAATGGCGCTTAAATTCAAAAGGAAGATCAGTAAGCATTAAGGGCACGGAAGTGCCGATACTGGTGGCGCGGCTTGGTCAT
>JBAZHQ010000269.1:0-6294 GCA_041652235.1 Opitutaceae bacterium
CACCGTGGCAAAGACGAAGATCCCGGTCACGAGATTGCCGCAGAGATGAGCGCCGTCGGCGTGCAGGAAAAGCGCGGTGAGTGGACGCCAGAATTCGCCGTGGCCGAAAATCCTCATCGAGTCCAAGGCGCCGAGTTCCTCCCAGCGGCCCGTCTCCAATACCTGGATATAGAACGAACCCACGACCGCCAGCGCCCAAAGCAGCGGGGTCACGTATTCGAGCCTGAGCGGCGGCGGCACTGCGGCGGGGCGCGGCGGCCAAACGGCGCATTCGCGTTCGTAAGAGGCAATTTGCCACCGGGCCGATGCTTCCGAGGCAGGCTCGACTAATACGCGGAAGCCCGGCGGCGACGCCACCAGCCAGCAGGCGTGTCCCGTCGCCACAAGCACCACGCTGCGTTCGAAGGCCGCATGTTCATCGGGATAAATCCCCACTCCGGCGAGATCGGCGGGAATCTCTCCGGCATCTCCATCGGCGACAATGTCGGGAGGCGGCATCGGCCGACATTAGGGCCGCAGCGACGTACCGATGGCGAGAAAATCATGGAGAACGCCGGCGGAAAGCAATACCGGGCGGCATGCCCGGCGGACCCAGGAGCCTCCGCTGCGCGCGAACTGGCAATTGAGGGGTTGCGCTTAGGGGTGGCGCGAGCCAAGTCATGCATGAAGCATGAAAATTAAAACGGCGAGTTTCGAGGTCAGCGCGCCCGATCTGAAGGCCTGCCCCCCCTCCGTCCTGCCCGAGTTCGCGCTCATCGGGCGTTCGAATGTCGGCAAATCGTCGCTGATCAACATGCTCGTCGAGCGCCGAGACCTGGCCAAGGTCTCGATCACGCCCGGCAAGACGAAGCTTATCAACTTCTTCAAGATCAACGGCACCTGGACGCTCGTTGACCTGCCTGGCT
This sequence comes from Opitutaceae bacterium, assembly GCA_041652235.1. Taxonomy (GTDB): domain Bacteria; phylum Verrucomicrobiota; class Verrucomicrobiia; order Opitutales; family Opitutaceae; genus MWDT01. The sequence continues at coordinate 906 of JBAZHQ010000269.1, forward strand.
ATGGCTACGCAAAGCTGGCCAAGGACAAGCGCTGCGATTTCAATGACTCCGTCGCCAACTACATCGAGAAACGCGACAACCTGCGCGGCGTTTTCGTGCTGATCGACTCCACGCTGCCCCCGCAGAAAATCGACCTGGAGTTCCTCCGCTGGCTCGGGGACACCGGGCGCCCCTTTGCCCTTATTCTCACCAAGATCGACCGCCAATCCGCCACGGCCACACGGGCCTGCATGGCCCTGTTTGAGGAGGCTCTCCGCGATATCTTCGGCGAAATTCCAACCCGCATCGTCTGCTCTTCGAAAACGAAGGACGGACGCCGGGAATTGCTCGCGCTCATCGAACAAGCCATGTCCGCGAATAAGACTCCGGGGCCGGGGTCAGCCTTCCCCTCCTAATGGATGAGGTATATCGCCATTGCTGTCGCGACCTGGTCGCGCCGTTCTCGCTTTCCCACAAAAATCAAACCGCACTCCCCTTGAAAACAGTCACTATCGCCGCTCTGGCTACGTTATGCGCATCATTTCTAAATGCTGCCGACACGGTCGTGGAACCACAGGCACCGAAAGATAATGCCGGTTCCGTGCATTCTTCCGAGGTATCTTCCCAGCCGAACATCGCGGTGTTTGCCGGCCCGACGGCGACTGTTCTCAACACCTTGATGGGGCCGCGGACTAGCAAGAAGGCGCGAGAGAAATATGGCTTGCCGCCCCTGAGAGACTGGTCGGGGCGCGTAGTCGTCAAAGATCAGCTCACCAATCAGCGGCTCGCCGCTCCCGTGACCGTCTATGTCGAGCAGTTCAGCGCGCTTCCACTGGATAGCGACTCACCCGAGCTGTTCGCGCCGCCCGATGGGTATCTCGACGCGAACAACACGTTTCACAAAGAGCGCACGAGTCCCGGCGATCGTCCGGTGTACGAAGTCGTCCTGCGTCCGGAGGATGGACTATATCCGCTACCTTATATGGGGCGCCGCGCGGACGGGAGCGCCTGGGAGGATTGGGAACCTGCGGCGGGCGCCAATGGCTTGATCCGGCAGCCGTTTTTCCCCGACGCATCGCGGCTCTTCGAGGAGATCCAACGCGTGGGAGCGGAGACCACCGGCAACATTCTCGGACAGGCGCATTTCGATTTCTTCCGCCCCGCGCCTCCAAGCGGCTATGTGCACGGGCTGCCCGCAGCGCAGCGCACAGATAAGGGAACGGGCGACATTCCTCCGGAGAAGATTGGTGTCGATTATTTCCCCTATACCTACAAGGGCGGGAACGCGACCTATCAGAACTTCAACCCCGGTCGCGCGATGCTGGCGAAAATCACCAACGACGTGCAAAGCGCGATGGACACGGGGATCTATCGTGGCGGCTTGTGGCTGGAAGGCAGTCCGAGGATCGAGGACACGATCTACTGGTTTAATCTGGTCATCGACACGGATGCGATGCTGGTCGGGATCATCGCCAACCGTCCGAACCATATGGTGTCACCCGATGCTCCAGGGACGATCGTCGACGCAGTGAATTTCGTGTTATCGGACGTATGGCGCGACGCCGAAGGGAAGAATCGCGTCGGCGCCGTGACCGTGCAGGATCAGCATGTGACCGCAGCGCGCGAGACGATCAAGGAGGCGCCGCGCCCCGGCGGCTTTGGCACCGTGGGCGGCCACGGCGGAGTGATCGGCACGACCGCGGGTCCCAAGCTCACGTTTCTCCCGCTGAACCGCCACGGGCGCAGCTCCGAGGTGCGCTATTCGGCTATTCCAAAGACCGTTCCCGGCCTGCGCCGGACGGCGAACGGACACATCGAGCAGATCCAAGTCGCGGTCAAGGATGACTCGGGCCACCTGCGCGGTGAGGCTATTCCTGAGGTCGAACTGCTCGATTTCAATTCATGGATGACGTCAAATCCGCCGGGCACGCCCGATCCGGTTGTCCCGCGGGTTGAGTCGGCGATCGCGCTTTGCCTAGGCGAGGCACCTCTGTGCGGCCTTATCAGTGAAGCGCCGCTCAGCGGACATCTCGACCGAAACGATGCGCTCATGAGCGACCAGGCGGCGCTCTCCGGATTCGTTGTGGTGAAAGTTTCCCGCGGCAATCCGGGGACGTTCACGGGCGCAGGCGACCAAAGCCTCTTTGTCGGCGGCAGTAATCTCAACGCCAACAAAGCGCGTGTTCTGCTCATGGCCTGCCTGCTGCGCTTTGGCTGCCCGCCTCCGGCAGCAGATCCTGCTCATCCCACGAAGGCCGAAAAGGACGCAGTACGACGCCATCTCGCCAAAATACAGGAAGTATTTGACACACATTGACGGCCTAACAGCTTCACAGCGCAAAACTGTCGTTCCTGTTACTTAACGTCCCCCGACATCAGACATGTATTCAGCCGCCCCCTTGTCTTTAGCTGCCAATCCCGGATTTGCGGTCCTCATGGTGCAGGATAAGTCCACTATCTTCGCCGTAATCGCCGTATTTCTCATCATGCTGGTGAGCATCGGCCTGGTGTTCCGGCGTTTCAGCAAGGACACAAGCGACTACTTCCGAGCGGGTGGCAAGGCGACCTGGTGGCTTCTCGGAGGCAGCATATTCATGCAGAATTTCAGCGCCTGGACCTTCACCGGCGCTGCAGGTGCTGCGTTCCAAGCAGGCTGGAGCCTTCCGATCATGTTTATTGGAAGCGCCCTCGCGCTTGGAGCCAATGCGGCGTTCTCCGCAGGCTGGATCAGGCAGTTGCGCTGCATTACGGGCGCCGATCTGATACGACTCCGTTTCGGCCCCGGCATGGAACAGCTCAGCGCCTACCTAAACATGTTTATGCAGCCGGTCTTTGGCGGCGTGCAGCTTTACGGGCTTGCGATATTCACGGCCACGCTGCTGGGAGTGAACGTCAGCTACTCGATCGTTGTTCTGGGCTTCGTCGTACTGTTCTATGCCGCGCTCAGCGGCGCCTGGGCCGTGCTCGCCGCCGACTTCATCAAGATGCTTGTGCTGATGCCCATCTCGATTCTGCTGGCCGTGGTCTGCCTGTGGAAAATGGGCGGCGTCAGCGGTCTGTTCGCGGCGATCGACCATGCCGGACTCACTTCGGCCTTCGCGCCGATCAAGACGCCCGGGATGCAAGCCACGATGGTTGGAGTCGATCCGAATTGGTTCACCCTGACGTTCTTCATCGCATGGTACTGCAATCAGGTGATCAACGGCATCTCTCTCAACAGCGGATCGAAATTCCTCAGTGCGAAGGATGGTCGCGAGGCGCGTCGGGCTGCGGCCCTTGCCTGCGGCTTATTCCTGCTGGGATTGTTCATCTGGTTCGTGCCCCCGATAACCGCGCGCCTTCTCATCGCCGACGAAGTCAGGGCCATGCCGCTGGCCAACCCCCTCGAGGGCGCTTATGCCGCGATTTCGATTCATTTTCTCCCGGCGGGACTCGTCGGCTTGGTGCTGGTGGGAATGTGCGCCGCGACAATGAGCGCTCTCGACACCGGCCTCACTTCCCTGGCAGGCAACATCACTCAGAATATCTACCCGGCCGCCAGTCGTCTGATCCATGTTACCCCCTTGGAGGGGCGCGCGCGCTTCTTCCTCGGTAAATTCATCAACCTGCTCTGCGCCCTTGCCATCATCGGCACGGCGCTGCTCATGGCGCACTTCGGTCGCGGCGGCATCTTCAAGATACTCATGGATGTGCTGGCCACCCTCCTGGCTCCGCTCGCGATGCCTATGTTCCTGGGTCTTTTTCTCCGGCGCGTGCCGATCGCCGCACCATATATCTCCATTGCAGTCGGCTTCTTCATTTCGTTTGCGATCTTCTTTGCTCCGATGGTTTCGGATGTCAGCCCATGGTCTTTCCAATGCCAGGTGGGAACCATCATCGCGGTGAGCACGATCGTCTTCATGCTGGTTCGCGCGCTGGTTAAGCCCGACACCGCAATGCTGGAAAGGGAGACCGAGTTCTTTTCGCGCCGCGACCGCCCCGTCGATTTCGCCGCTGAGATCGGCGTTGCCAACGACGACCGGCAATTGCGCATCGTCGGCGTGTTCGGCATCTGCATCGGTCTTGCCATCCTGCTGCTGTTGATACCGGCCAGCAGTGCGGGCCATGCCGGGGAAATCCTTGCCGTCTCACTCTCCACCCTTGTGATCAGCATCCTTATGATCTGGTCCGGTTTTAAGCTTCAAGCTAAGATGGCCAAGTAAAGGCGGATATGCCGCTGCTCGGTCTGTTGGGCCGACACAGCCGTCTTCTTCCCCTACACTCCCAACCTTGCCCTTCATGATTCGCATAGACTGCATATCAACCCTTGGCTGCCCAGAACTCGATCTTGATGGCGCCATCGCTTTGGCGCGGCGCTTCGGCCTCTGGCAGCTCGAGTTGCGCGCACTGGCTAACCGGCTCGATCTGCCGGCCTATCTGACCGAGCAATTTGGCTCGCCGGCGGCGCTTGCGGCCCACGTGAGCTCCGCCGGGATGACCGTCCCGGTCCTTGATACCAACATGTCCCTCGCCTCCCCCGATGCGCATGCCCGTGGCGACTTTCTTGCCTTTATTCCATGGGCGAAGGCCCTCGGCACACGCTATTTACGCGTCTTCGACGATGGCGTTTTTGCACCCGTCGCGTCCGATGACGCCATCGCGGCAATGGTGGCAACGGTGCGGTGGTGGCAGGACTTGCGCGCCCGCCACGGCTGGACCGTCGATATCATCGTGGAAACCCACGATCTTATTTGTGCGAGAGCCAACGTTCTTCGCCTCGAGGAGAGCCTGGATACGCCTGTTCCCATCCTCTGGGACACTTGGCATACGTGGTTCAAAGGCGGGGAGAAGATCGAAGAGACATGGAAGGCGCTTCGTCCCTACATCAAGCATGTCCACTTCAAGGATGGAGTACGCGAGCCCATTCTCCACTACCCCTATACCTATCGCATACCCGGGACGGGGGTGTTCCCCCTCGGCCATCTGGCCGCCATGCTCGCCAAAGACGGGTATGCAGGAAGCGTATGCCTCGAGTGGGAACGCATGTGGCACCCCTACCTGCCGCCCCTCGAAGAAGCCCTCGCGGCCTGCACCAAAAGCGGCGCGTGAATTATTTGCCCAGCGAGTGATTCACCCGTGGGGCATTTTTATGCTTGGATCCTTGAACCGGCCAACCTTGTCCAATCGCGTCAAAGTCCGAAACTCTGAAGATTAACTGCAAAGAAACTAAGAAACTAAGGGCAAACCGGTAGGATTTGGAGAGGTGTGCTAATTCCTACTCAATCCGATCTTCGCTTCTTTGTCTGACTATGCGAATCATCTCTTGCCGCGAGGAATCTGCACGGCCTTCTTCTCCGCTTCTCCGCAGTAAAAATGTCTTTGGATTGGATGATCGGAACCCCAACCCATTTTTTACTGCGGAGAAGCGGAG
>JBAZHQ010000270.1:0-3104 GCA_041652235.1 Opitutaceae bacterium
AGCGTCTCCGAGTTTTTCCCTCATTGTGTGAAGCGTTTTGAAGCCAAGGTTGGGATTGTCTAGAGCATCCCAGATCAGGCTACTAAGGGTGTGGTAGCTATAGCCGATACAGCCTTCACCGAGGGCGGTGGCGTACATCCTGGCAATATATTGGGCTTGAAGAATTTCCCCTTCTCCCCAATCAACTCTTTGGAAAGGGCAGTCATGGTATAGCAGACCGCCTATGCAACGGGTCTCGTCGAGGCCGGCGCCCATGCCCTCCTCTGTCAGGAAGATGTCCGGTTTGTGCCCGGCGGCGACAAGGTCCTTCTTGGTTTCCAGAAGCGCCTGACGGTAACTTTCCTTCTCGCTTTCGGGATTGGATAATCCGAACCGATAGGGGTGATAGCTGAAGGAGGCGAAGGTGCCGGGAGGGGATGACATTGTGGCCTTGTAGAGGTCGCTTCTGTGAGCGTTGACGACGCTTCCGCCGATGATATGGGCTGAGGGATCTTTTTCCCGCAGCGTCTTGGCCGTTGCCGCCAGCACTTTGGCGTATTCGATCCCGGTTAGGAAGGTGTTCGGTTCGTTGAGGACTTCCCAATACTTGATACGCCCCTTGAATTTCGAGGCGAGTAGTCCGACCGCATCCGCCCACGTTTTTAGCTGGACATCTGTGCAGACTCCGCCGCCAAGGTCGCTTCGCTTTGTCTCAATTGCCTCTGGCCCGACGTTGCCTGGAGCCGGAGCCCACGTTGCTTTTCCAGTGAGGACGCTGGCATCACTCGGCGTAAAAAGCCATTGGAGGTTATGGGCTTCAGTCGACTCGAGGATTTTCGTGAATTTCGGTGAATAGAGGGTCTCATTTATACGTTCGAAACCAAGGTAGAGATGGAGTGTTCCGAGTCCCATCGCTTGGAGCGAGACCGCCTGCCGGTCGAAAATCGGCCCGGGTACCAGTGCGGAATAAGGCGGCGTGGCGGCGAAGAAGTCCTGGTTGCGGCACGGGAGCGCATGATGTCCGATGATGAAGCGGCAGATGCCATTGTCTAACTCTATTCCCTTCTTGTCGATGAATTTATAGCGGAGAAGAAAATAGCCCTCAATCGGTCCCGCCTTCATCACATCGACGGCAATTTCTTTTGAATTGGAATCGGTCTCGATGGTTTTAGTCCCCTTCGCCACGATGCCGTGGAACGGTGCTTCTATCGTCCAATGCATTGTCCCGGCGAAAAGTTTCCCCGTGCGGTTTATGATGCGTCCTCCGAGGGGGAGCCCCGGAGCGATCATCATGGCAAGGCTGTCGTTGGGGGCGAACTCGAGTCCGGGGGAGAAAGGAGTTGCCGCCTTACCCTCCTCGACTTTGACTGCGTCGAGCCAGACGCGTCCCGAGCTTGTCGTGAAGATTGCCGATGCGAAGTCGGAGAAACGCGGCGGAAGAGTCGTAGTCCAGGTGTAACTTTTCCACTCGGGGGTTAGCTCGAATTTCGTCCCGATCCCAGATTTCCCCTGCCAAGATGGAGTGGTGAATCCCGCGTCAATGCGTGTCTTGTCGTCTACGGCTCTTGCTCGGAACGAGAGTGACAGTTGTTTGCCTTTCGTATAACGGAAGAATTGTGACTGTATGCGGATTCTTGCCGTCTTGTTGCCCTTTTCCATATCCCAAAGTTCGAGACACCGTCCATCGACTGCGGCGGAATCCTCGACTACTTTCCATCCAGTCTGATCCCAAGCCATGTGCATCCACGATGAAATGTTCCAGCCGAGGAGTCCCGACTCGAACGACGGGTTGAAAACCAAATTCTCGCCTGGCATGCGTCCGGCGTCCGGATAGGCGGCGGGAGGGCGCGCTCCGGCCTTTGTCTTGCCGTCAACGACAATCGGGGAGTCGAAATGTGGGGAGAGAAAATCCTTTTCGCCGGACATCCACTGGACGATCATCGGTTCGACATGTGTGTCTCCCGCAACTAGCGCTGGGTCAATATTTTTGTAGTAGTTCTTTCCAGAGTCGGTGTCTTTCTGCAGCCACGTCCATTTGCCGCAAGCCCAGATGTTGTTGTCCTTGATGACACAGTCCGTTGGCGGTTTCTTTTCGTTGAACTTGATGCCGAGTTTGCACCATGCGATGAGGTTGCGGGTCAACTGATGACCCGATCCGCCGGAGATGCTGACACCATGGCTGTTGGTGATGATCGTGTTGCCTGACACCACGCAATCCGTGCAGGTGTCAAGGTTGATGCCGTGCTCGCTCCATGCACCGACGATGTCGTAGACGATGTTGCCGGAAATCTCGATGTTTGAAGAGTAGTGGAAGCTGACACCCATCCTCCCGTTGTGCACGGAACAGTTGCGCAGGACGATGTTGTTCGCCCGGTTGCCCCAGACGCCTCCCTTGCGCACTTCAACGCCTTCGAAGGTAACGTGCGCCGCTGCGACGGCGATGCCCACAATCTCATCGCGACCGTCAATGACCACTCCGTCAGAGCCTCTGAAGACGATAGGCTGCCCTTTTGCCCCCCCGGAAGTGATGAGCACGGTGGCGAAAGGATAATCCGACCATATCGGATCTTCGGAGAGCTTCTCGGTGTAGAGCCCGGGTGCGACGAGGATTGTGTCGCCCGCTTTCGGCGGCGGTGTGCCTGGGCAGCTTACACGGCTTCCTTTTTTCGCCGGTTTCACTCCTTGGCAACCGGTCACTTTCTGTGAGGAGCGTCCTGCGTAGGTGATCAGCATGTCCTTTCCTATCAGCAAGGTTCCTTTTGAAGGGAACTGGCTTGCCTTTGAAAGTTCCAACTCCGTGTCGCCCTCTTTTATATCCTTGAGCAGAATGCCAGGTTGTCCCCGGTCGATGTTCCGCCACGCCTCGGATGAAGTTGCGGCCAAGCCCGAGTTGGCATTGTCGCCATCGGTCCGGACGTGGTATGTTGCCGCCTGACATGGCATGGTGGCGGACAGGATGATAACTGCCCCTAATAAAGTGAAGATGATTTTTCCGTACTGGTTCATGTACGACTCCTTTGTTGTTGGTTTCTTTAACTTGTGCAAAACAACTGACTTCACCATTTAGCCCCGGTCATGCCGATGATCACCGGGACGACGTGCAGGTCGGACGAGTGGAACGTGAC
>JBAZHQ010000270.1:3114-6276 GCA_041652235.1 Opitutaceae bacterium
CCGGCATCGGATTGAGCCACCGGACAAGATAGAGTTTATTGGGATGCTCTTTTTGTATCCAGCGGTTGCCGGGCCACCGCGTATACATGTCCCACCAGGCCGCAAACGGCGTCGGTCCGCTCCAGACGAGTTTTCCGCAGGCAAGATCCCCCGTGTATTCGAAGAGATTGACGGCATGAACCTTGTGCATCAGGGGGAAATATTCAACGGAGCCGTCCTCCATCTGGAAGTCGACGCCTCCGAAGACCTCTCCCGAGCCGTAGCCGCGTCCGCCCTCATAGGGATCATAGGCTGTGAGAAGCAAATATACGGCGTCGAATGCCGCATCGACAGGCACCGGCGCGGAGGCCGTTCTCAGTCTCGGCTCTGGGATCGTGAGGATCTTCGATCCCAGCAGAAGCGCCCCATTCCCGTTAGGTTTCAGGATGAACGGCACATCACCGAACACTCCATTGTGGCCGCTGAACACATCGTTTAATTTTTCGTTGTGAACACTTCCGAGAGCGATAGGCCTAAAAGTCTTAGCCGTCTTCCTGCAAGGAACGTCCTCTCCAACCGGTCTGACCTCAAGGCCCAGATTTGTGGCAAGGACGCACGGAAGTCGCCGTCCGCGCTGGGGAGCGGAATCAATGAGTTTCGGCCACTTTGTGTTGTCGAGCAGGATACGCCCTTTGCCGTAGGGGATTTCAATGAGGGCGCCATGGGACAGGAGCTCTTTCGTTCCGGGAAGGCTTGGAGGCCGGCAGGCGAACTCGATTAGGTTTGCGCCGCCGCCGGCGGTGTATTCCCCTGGCATCGGTGCCAGTCCGATTCCTGAAAAGAAGAGGTCGGAGTTCGAAAGGCCCGCAAGAAGTATGTCATTTGTTTTCTTAATGACGTTCGGAAGTTGTTTGGGTGTCAGCTTGAGACCTGCGAGTCCCGCCTCTGCCCACGCAGGTGCAGTGGCTTCAGCAATACCATTGACCCATACGGTCTTGCCGGCAGCGCCGTCGGCCAGTGCTTTACCGACTTCTTCGGGACTTGCATTTGCGCCGTCAACGAGGATTACGGACGCATCAGATTCCTTGGCGATGCAGATCCCTGCTTTCTTTACCGCATCTGAAAGCCTTGTCCCCCTGACACAAAGGGAGTTATTCAAGGAACGGTAAGGCTGCTTGGACGAGTAGCGCAGCAAATTGTCCATAAGGATATCGGCTGCAGGTTCAACGCCAATATTGGATGTCAGTTCAATCTGGGAAAGAAGAATATGTCCTTTGCCGACCGGCAGCTCGGAGAGTGCAGTTGTGAGGAATCCACCGATAGTCCCAGTGTCGATGATCGAGATTAGGTTGGAGCCGCGGGGTTTCCAATAGTTGTGTGCGGAGACGCGGGAGCCGGGGCCGCGCCAGAAGGATAACTGTTCGGGCGATAACCCCTCAAGGACAGGATGTCCGGAAGCGCGCGGAAACGCCGCAAACGAGTGATGCCCGAGGTTCGTTGCCAGGCGGACAGGTAGCCATTCAGGAACGGTTCCCTGCTGCTCCATTATGAGTACACGGCCGCCGGAATCAGCAAATGAGAGAAGGGGGGAGGTGTCGAAAGAAGGGTTGTCGATCAGTGCGTTTTTCCCGATGACAAAAAGTTTGCCGGGAACAGGAATGGAACTGTTCGTAAAGGCGATTCCACGGCGTTTGAAAGCGGCCGCTGTCATGCCTTTCGGGTCGTAGAGGACGATGTCGGTTTTGGCTGGGGCTGTTTTGGGATAGACGGTGAAATCACAGGTGCGTGTGGCGAGTATTCTCTTGCCGGTTCTAAGTTCGGCGCGCAATGTTGCGGCTGTGGGTTTATCAACTGATGGGACTTTCAATTTTATAGGAACAGTATAGACACCGCCAGGAACTAGTGCAAGTTGCTCCGAGTCCCTTGAAAGTACGGAACCGTCGGTCTTCGTGAATGTCCAATCCAACTCACCTTTGAGATGTTCGAGCAAATCGTGGTGGACGGTCGCGGTCAAAGTGACCTTCTCGCCGCTCCAGAGATGGCGGAACGGTTCTTCGATGAAGATCGCCTCGGGCTGGAGGGTGTCGGTCCAGCCGGTATCGGTGATGGGCCAGGTGGTGATGTAGGCAAGCTCCCGCTTCCGCGCCGTCTGCATGAATGACTCGTGCATGCGGTGGTAGAAGCGGTCGAAAGCATCTTCGCTGAGACCCAGCCGCGGATTTTTCTCCTGGACGTTGTAGATATCCTCGTCGTTGAGGAGCGAGAGTGTCTGCGGGGTTTCGGCGAAGCCGATGAAGTCCTCGCCCAATACCAGTGGTTTCTTTTCATTCCATACTAGCGATCCGGGATATAGCTGGAGGCCATACCAGGTGTCCTTTTCGAAAATCTTTGAGGGGAAGGAATCCTGATAAGGTGTGGTGCGGGCGGGATTGAAAGGATAGTGCGTGTTGATGATGTCGCAGTCGCCGCCGGGATCGGAGCCGTCATGTTCGATCAATACTCCGGGGATGGTTCCCCGGGCGATCTCGCGGAGCCGGGCATAGCGCTCGAAGAGCCAGGGCCAGCGGTCGCCGGAGCCGCAGAGGAATGTTTCGTTCTCCATGCTGATGCTCATGATGCATGGATGGTTGCGCACCTTGACGAGTGGCTTTTCCGTGTGCTCGGCCATAAGTCTCCAGTATTCGCCATCTTCGGGAACAAGGTTACGCCAGTCGCTGAAGGCGAGGTCGAGCTGCAGTTCATGGCGGACTACAAAACCCATTTCATCGCATAGTTCGTTGCGGTCGTCTCCTTCGATCTCGAACGCGAAGCCGCGTCCGAACCAGACACTGCCCTCGGTGTACTGATGGAGCGCGCGCCAATTCGTGTCGGGAGTTACTGGAAGGTTGGCGTGATCCGGACGCGGTCGGGCAAGTCGTGTAGCGAGCTTAAGATTTTCACCGTTCCAGACGATCTTCTTCCCATCGGTCCAGACTTCGCGGAATCCGAAGCGTTCGTTGTGTTCGTCGATCTGTGTTCCTGCGATCGAAAGATTTGTCTTGAGGCGGTACAGATAGGGAGCACGCGGCATCCACAAGCGCGGGTTCTCCCATTTAGCCTCGACCGTGACCTTCTCCCGCTCCTGTCCTCGGACGAGTAGCCTCGCGGGGGGAAGCTTCAGTACGCTCGCGCCTTCACCGAGCA
>JBAZHQ010000271.1:0-6275 GCA_041652235.1 Opitutaceae bacterium
TATTTAAGCAGTCCTTCCCTTGCCCAATGGCACCGAAAGCGGTGCCCCCGCACTTGGCGCGCAGCGCCCATTCTCACTCCTCGCTCCTAGATTCTATCTTCTTTGGTTGCGGCTCCGCCGCGCTATGTTTTTTGTGGCTATTCAACTGCGTTTTCTAGGTTAAAAAGAAGGCAAGGCGAACAAGGAGGCGTGGGGTACGATCCAAGATGTGATCATGCCACTAATCTTTCGCTCCTGAGGGCGATAGGTTTTCGGCCAGAGGCGGTGGAGGCAGACGACCGGACTTTTGCTCCAGGCATTTCTCTTCAGCTTTCACTCGGCGCTCCAGTTTCATGATGTCTTCCTCGGGAGGTAATTTCTCAGGTCTGATGCCGCGTCTGCATCGCAAAATAGCTCTGAGCAAAAGCGATGAGTTCCTTTCTCGGGTCGCCGTTTTGGGCAATGAGATAGCAGGCATAACGCGTGAGCATGAAGTCCTCAATGGGACGATCTGCTCCGCTGCCGATAGGGACCATTTTCGTGACGCCCCGAAAATGGTTGGCTACAGCGTAACCCGTTGTCTCGCATGACTCGATAGCACGACGAATGGCAGTCTGGAAACTCTCCCAACGGACGTAACCGAGGGGCTCCTGAATGTCGCGGGCAAACCAAAATTCCACGCCGGGTTCTCCTGGTATGGTTTGGGCGAGCCCGTCGAAACTCTGCTGCATCCGCTGGATCATTTCGGTATTCATAGCATTAGAGGGTAACGATCCTTAGGAGGAATAGCGTAGGCAGAGAAAGCGGTAAAACGAAGACCAAAAAGAACATAGCCGGTCAGTTCTTCGCGATGCTGCCCCCAACAGTTGGCACAGCAGCTTACTCTCTCTCGGTTCGACCTCCGTGACCACCGTGCTCTCCGTGTTCAATACCTTCCCCTCTGCCTACGGACGGCAGCTGAACTCACTCCAAGCACTGCACCCCCGCTCTACACCAGTAGCGCGATCTGGCAGCCGGGGCCGTGGACGCCTTCGATGAGGATTCCTTCTACGTCGGCGGTCTTCGAGGGGCCGGTGCACCAGATGATGTTCGGGTCGTTGCCGAGGGCTGCTACTGCTGCGGCAAGGTCGGGGTGGATCGTCTCACGAGAGAGGACCGCGATATGCACCCAGGGGGCGAGCGCGGCCAGGCGCGAGGAGGTCGTGGCGTCCTTCAGGATGAGCGTGCCGGTCTCGGCGATCGCTCCCGCTGCCTGAGTGATGCCGAAGGCGTAGTCATCTATCCGGGAACGGTCGAACTGCGTCTCGATTTCGAGGCGCCCCGCAAAGGCGGGCGCAAGTCTGGCCAGGAGCGCCGGGTCGCAATAGCCGTGCTTGTGTCCCTGCGATTCCAGCCAGCCCACCAACTCACTCACATCCGAGAAAGGCTTTCCGCTGACGCTTTTGAGGCGCTCGGAGAACAGGGTCCAGAGATCGCCGCCGGGCCTCGCGTCCGAGCGGGTGAGGATGCCGTCCGAATATTCCGGATACGCAGCGCGCGTCGCAAGCGGGGCGAGGGCCTGCCTGACCTGCTTCAAAATGTCTTGGCGCGCTTCGTTCATGATCTCCTCCCTTTCATCCATTCGCGGAACCTTCCCCCGCGCCAGGCCGGGAGACCGTGGCTGTCGATCCACGTTTTCGCCGCAGCAGGCATCAGGACCGTCGGCACCTTCTCCGCCAGCCCGCCGAGGGCCAGGGAGGCCTTCCAGGCGAGGGGTTGCGAGGCGAGAATGGACCAGGCCCCGAGGGGTGGAACGGCTGCGGAGACGACTTTACTCCCCTCGCGCTTGGCTCGGTCGCGCAGGCGCAGGAGCAAATCGGGAATGGGAATGTTCACCGGGCAGACTTCGTTGCAGGCACCGCAAAGGCTCGATGCCTTGGGAAGGTCGGCCAATTCCGGGAACTTATCTCCGGCCAGGAGCGGCGAGAGCACAGCGCCCACCGGACCGGGATAAACGCTACGATAGGCGTGTCCGCTCGTCTGGCGATAGACAGGGCAAACATTGAGACAGGCGCCGCAACGGATGCAGCGCAGGATCGCGCGGCACTCGCTCGCGAGCACCCTGCTGCGGCCGTTGTCCACAAAGATCACGTGCATCTCCTCAGGGCCGTCGGGCTGGTTCGCCGCGCGCGGTCCCGAAATGAATTCCGTGTAAACGGTGAGAGGCTGGCCGGTGCCCGAGCGGGCGAGCAGGTTGAGGAACAGGGCGAGGTCGCGATCTCGCGGCACGAGCTTCTCGATGCCGACCAGGGCAATGTGGACCTTCGGAGCGGCAAGGCAGAAGCGCGAGTTGCCCTCGTTGGTGACAATCGCAAGCCGTCCGCTCTCGGCGGAGACGAAATTGGCGCCGGTGATGCCCACGTCGGCGGCGAGATACTTCGGGCGCAGGAATTTCCGGGCCCGCATTGTGATCGTGGCAGGGTCGTCGTTGTAGGCGCCGAGACCGTTCTTCTCGAAGGAGGTCGCGATCTCGCGGCGATTCTTGTGGATGATCGGCTTCACGATGTGACTCGGGTGGTCATGATCGATCTGCACGATGAATTCGCCGAGGTCCGTCTCCAGGCATTCGATACCTTCCTTTTCCAGGAACGGGGCCAGCTCGATCTCCTCGCTCACCATAGTCTTGGCCTTGACAATCCGCGTAGCCTTTCGGGCGTGCATGATTTCGAGCACCTGCCGGCAGGCTTCGCCGGCGTCTGCGGCCCAGTGAACCTGGGCGCCGTTGGCCTGCAGGCTCGCTTCGGCCTGTTCGAGGTAGGTGTCGAGGTTCTCAAGCGTGTGCTGCTTGATCTCGCCTGCGAGCTGCCTCAGGGCGTTTGGGTTTTCGAACTGGCTGAAAAGAACCTGCGTGCGCCTTTCGTGGCCGGACTTGGTGCCATCGTACACGGCGGCGCGCTTCTCGGCCGAGAGTTTTGCGGCAAACTGGTCTATGGGTTGAAACTTCATGGCGCGATGAGCCCCCCATTTACCAGGGACTGGCGGAGTACCTGGGCGAGATGCATCGACTTGATCGGCTTGCCCGCCTTTTTCGCGAGGCCCTCCAGATGCATAAGGCAACTTGAGTCGAGCGAGACGATGAGGTCGGGGTGCGATGCTTCGAGGTGTTCGAGCTTCAGCGTTCCCATTGCCTTCGAGACATTCGGGAAGGTGACGGAGAAGGTGCCGCCAAAGCCGCAGCACTGTTCCTTCTCTCCGAACTCGACGAGTTTGATGCCGGGTATCGAACTCATCAGTTGGGCAGCCGCCTCCGCGCTCTTCGAACCCCGGGTGTGACAGGAGCGGTGAAAGGCGATAGCTGCATCAAAACGTCCCGGCCAGGTGCTAACACCCAGTGCATTGACGATGAAATCCGCGAGTTCCCATGTGCGACGTCCCAACAGCGCCACCTGCGGAAGATCGGCTTCCTTTTCGAAGGCCAAGTGTGAGCCGTGAAACAGCATCGCCGCGCAGGAACTGGACGGCATCACCACCGGCTCATCGCCGGCAAAGGCGGACACAGCATGGCGCAGGACCCGGCGCGATGAAGCCCAGTCGCCGCTGTTGAAGGCCGGCTGGCCGCAGCAAGTCTGGCACTCAGGGAAATCGATCTTGCAGCCCAGGTGCTCAAGAACCTCGACAGTGGACTTGGCAACGTCGTCGAAGAACGCATCGCATAGGCAGGTCGCCATGAGCTTCACCTGGCGATTCGGTCCCGGAAGAACTCGGTCGATCGCAGTCATATCAAATGCAACGGAAGAATGGCCACAAAGAGGCATAGCGCGGCGGAGCCGCAACCAAAGAGGACAGATGCCAGAAGCCGGAAGCCAGAGTCAGCAGGGAAGTCGGAGGTCGGAGATCGGAGGTCGGCGTCACTCTGCGCCACTGCGTCACTGCGCGAGAATGGATTTGATGGTTGGGGATCGGTTCTGTCCGTCTCGGATTTCCTCTCAGCCTGAGATGAAATGTAAATACTGTAGTACAAGAAATCACATAAAGAGATCGAACCACTAACCAAACCGGTGGATGCCCTAAAAATGACCGATGAATTCTTGTTTTTATCGTGCATTTTACTCTCAGAAGTTTTCAGGAGCTTCAAAATCCGGACCCGATCAGGGTTATCGCGCAGAGTCGCAAAGAGCGCAGAGGTTCGATCCACGATAAACATGGATCGGGAGTTTCATGCTCCGTGCTCTCCGTGGCCTCCGTGTTGAAAAATGCATTTCCGCCGCGCCTCCGCGTCTCCGCGCGAGAATGGATCGAAGTCTTTCATTCATTACTTGTCTTGGTTCTTCGTTAACTTCGTTGCCTTCTGTTCAATGTGAATTGATTGGTGGGATTTTAAGGCGTTAGATTCATTTCGAACGCGGGGAATAAACCGTCTGTTTCAGAGTGGGGCCATATAGCTTGCGGAAGGTCGCGAGATCTTCGACCTCGCCCTGGGAGATGAGCTGGCGAGCCATGTTGCCCACGGTCGTGCCCTCGAGGTTGAAGGAGACCACGGGCAGGCCGGTCTCGTCTGCCGTGGCTTGGCACATGAGGCGGTTCCGGGAACCGCCGCCGACCACGAGGATCCGCTTGAAGCTCCTGCCGGTCATGTGTTCGAAGGAGTCCTTGGCGATGGCATGGCCGCGACCCAGGGAGGCGCAGATGAGGCGCAGGTAGCCCGCGAGATTCCTCGGTACTGCGGTCTTGCGCCTTCGAAGCTGAGCGTCGATGGCGACGCGCATGGAGGGTGGGTTGACGAACGCGGGATCGGTGGTGTCGAGCAACACCTTGGGAGCAGGCAAGGCGGCGGCAGCCTCGTTGAGAATGGCGCGCTCGGCCTCGTTTTTCGGTCTCTGCGGGAAGGCCTGCAAGACGCCCTCAAGCAGCCAGAAACCGATGACATTGCGAAGGGGGCGGTACAGACCGTCACCCGTGCGCTCGTTGGCCACGCGGGCCTCCAAGGCCTCGGCACCGAGCAAAGGCTTGGCGCTCTCGAAACCGACCAGCGACCAAGTGCCCGAGCTCAGGAAGAGGTCCGAGCCGTCAGGATTGGCGGGCATGGCATCGTAGGCGCAAGCCGTGTCGTGTCCCGGCACCGCGATCACTTTCGTTCCCTTCAATTCGGGAAGGCTCTTCACCGTGCCGAGCCTGGCTCCGGGAAGCACCGGTTTGCCGAACCACTGGGCTGGAATGTGGAAATAATCGAGCGCCAGGCGCGACCAATCGCAGCCATGGACGTCGAGCAACTGCGCGGTGCTCGCAATCGTTAGCTCGTTCGCCATGCGACCCGAGAGGAGATAGTTGATATAATCGGGCAGGAAGAGACAGTGCGTCGCGAGGTCCGTGATGGAAGGACAACTGGCGACCAGCTCGGCAAGTTGCAGGCTGGCGTTGTAAAAAACGTTCGGGATGCCGGTGGCCGCGTAGATGCGATCGAGAGCGGCCCGGGTGTTCGCGAGATGCTTCATGCCCGCCTGGGTGCGGTTGTCCCGATAGGCATGCATCGGGAAGACGAGGCGGCCCGCGTCGTTAAGAAGCACATGATCCACGCCCCAGGCATCCACGCCCACCGAAGCGAGCTGGGCGCGTTTCGGCAGCGCGGCGGCCACCTTGCGCAGGCCTTCCTGCACCTGATACCATAGTTCTCCAACCTCCCAGTAATCGTGCTCCCCAAGTGTGCGGAATGCATTGGGGAAGCGGTGAATCTCGGTCAGTACGAGCCGGCGCTTGTGCCAGACACCGAGAGTTACGCGACCGCTGGTGGCACCGAGGTCGACCGCTGCACAGTAAAAGGGCGAAGCCATGATTGAGATAAAATAACGCTATTGAGATTTTAACACGAAGGACACGGAGAGCACGGAGCAAGAAAGGCTTAATTAGGCAGGCTTGGGAATACCGCTTCGGAGGAAATCCCACACCTCTGGATTATCTGTTTGCCGGTATTGCCTCCGTGTTCTTCGTGCCCTCCGTGTTAAAATAGGTTTAAGGTTGAAGGCTTGATTACCAAACCGGGCTTTAGGGGCCGGGATTCAGCTGCTTCATGATCTCGTCGGTCAGCTTCTGCACGAGCGCCTCGATTTCGGGAGTGCTCTGGGGCTCGGCGGGCTCCTCGGCGGGTGGAACCGGGCACACGGCGCTGACGCGAAATTCGCTATTGTCGTCACAGAGCTCGCACTCCTTCAGGCTGGCCCTCGGGTCGGGCATGCCGAGCTTTTGGCGAAGGTCAATCAGGTCCTTCAGCTTGTCGCTTCCGAAACGATGGAAGCCGCTACCCAGGCCGACGGCGATCCACC
>JBAZHQ010000272.1:0-6271 GCA_041652235.1 Opitutaceae bacterium
TTTAGACTCGCCTCTGAAATTCCCGCCAGAGTACTCATTGAAGGCATGTCATGGAAAGAACCTGGCATGCAGCTCCATGACTTCATAGTCTTCCCCCCTAACCACAATGATTATGCATCTATCCTCCCAGGTCTCCTGTCGGGTGATCGTCCGTCTCACATGCCTGATCGCTCCGCTGCTGACAGCAGCCGGGCTTTTTGCCGCCGCTGCTCCGTCGGATGAGCAAGCGATTCTCATCAAGCGCCTGCGCACACAGGCGGAACGCATCGAATCCTTCGATTCAGTCCATAAGGCCCTCTACCAGACTCTTCTGCCTTGGTATGAAACCTGGGGCACGAAAATCACGGAAGCGGTCGACAGCAATATGATCGCCCCCGACGTTTATGCCAAAGAACTGGCCGACTCGCTCGAACAGGGCAAAAATTTCATCGCTGACAACCCGCGCGGCGTTTTCCCGATGGTTTTTGAAAAAACGCTGCCGAGCGGCAAGAAATGCAGCTACAATTATTTCCTGACGCTGCCCGCCGATTATACCAAGAGCGATCGCAAGTTCCCCCTCATCATAGGCCTTCACGGCACGGGGTGGCTGGCGCACAAGATATCCTTCATACGCACCACCATAATGGACAGCCGAACCTTCTCGGTCACTCCGATCAATGAGGCCGGTCCCTGGCAGCTCGACTTCCTTAACGCATATCTCGACGAGCTGCTGGCCAGGTTTCCAATCGATCCCGATCAAGTCTACCTTGAGGGACACAGTCTTGGCGCCATGGGGGTCTGGGACTGGGCGCTGAACAATCCTGAACGTTTTGCCGCCATCTCGCCCCGCTCGGGCATCGGGGAGCCCTACCGCGCCCCGAGACTCAGGGATCTCCCAGCGTGGGTAATCCACGGCTCGCGCGACGACGTCGTAAGTCCGCTCTATGCCGACCAGATGGTCAGCGCCCTCCAAGCCGTAGGGGCCCGTGTGCGCTACACGGTATTGAAAGGTGCCGAGCACAACATTCCTTCCGATCTCGACGGTGCGCAAGTGATTGACTGGTACCTGCGCCAGCGCCGCAGTCACGCAGCGGCCCCGGCTGATCCTCGCGATAGCCTCGGCCTGAATGACCAGGGTTTCACTCCGTGGACTCAAACCACACTGGAGGCCGGGCAATACTGGACCCAGGACGATCCCGAGCTATCCTCCTCCAAGCCTCACCACGATCGTTCGGCTCTCTTGCCGCTCATTCACCGCGCTCTGGCGTACGGCGAACAGATCGACGCTCCGCTGCTCAAGAAAATGGACCTACTCTCACAGCACTCCTCCACCTGGCTGGCCGTGCCCAAGTCGTCCCTCCGCACCACCCCGGTTGACGTGCCAGACACGCAAAAGCTGCAGGCGCGCAAAGCGATTAGCTTCGTTTTCAAGGGCAAGCGAGAGGATGCGCTCAAGCACCTTGAGGCGATCAAGCCCGAATTGCAGGCCGCAGGCATATCCCTCTCCGATACGCTCTGGATAAAGCCTCTCAATCTCTGGCAGTTCTCTCCCAACGGCATCGCCGAATATAGCGTGGAGCTCAAACAGGCCAATTAGTCCCCCTCGCTGCGCCCCAAGGTCAGGCTCAGCCAACAGGCTGCGAGCAACCGCATGCCTATGTTTCAATGATTGCCCACCCGGCGGCTGAGTTCGCCGGGTGGAGTGCTATTCTCGATCCTAGCCCAAACCAAATTGTCATGAAATCAATACTCCTCAGTCTGATTGCATTCATCTCCGCCGCTGCGCTTTCCGCGCAGGCGCCGTCAACCGAGTTCATGGGCCTCGCGAAAATTCGCACCGATGTGAAATCGAAGCGAGTCAGCAGCTACGATAAGTCCGGCAACAACGGCGACAGCATCAGGGGCATCAAGAGCGGCGCCAAAGCGACCCTCATGGATGTCAAGGGCGTGGGCATCATCAACCACATCTGGATCACGATCGCTCCCGGCGCGGATAAGATGAACCGAAACAACATCATCCTTCGCATGTATTGGGACGGAAAAGATTTTCCCTCGGTCGAAGCTCCTATTGGCGCGTTCTTTGGCAATGGCTGGGGCGAGGCATATAATTTCGTCAGCGCACCGCTGGCCGTCACGCCGGGTTTCGAAAAATCCTACGTAAGCTATTTCGCAATGCCCTTCGCCCAAGGAGCGCGGATTGAGATTGAGAACCAAACCGACAGTTCGATCGAACATCTCTACTTCAATATCGATTACATCGAGATGCCGGAACTTCCGAAGGATCTCGGGCGCTTCCATGCCTGGTACAATCATGAGTTAACCGAGGCGCTGCCCGGAGGCGAAAACGAGTGGAATGTCCTGGAAGAGGGCGGCCATAATCTGGATGGCAAAGGCAACTACGTCTTCGCCGACATCAAGGGCCGGGGCCAGTTCGTGGGCGTCAATTACTACGTCAATTGCCCCACCGCCATGTGGTATGGCGAGGGCGACGAGATGGTGTTCATCGACGGCGATCAGAAAGCCACGCTGAACGGAACCGGCACCGAGGACTATTTCAACACGTCATGGTGCCCCAAGGAAATTTTTCAGCATCCGTACTTCGGTTACCCCCGGGTAAACGGCGAGACCGGCTGGCTGGGACGCACCCACGCGTATCGTTTCCATATCGCCGATCCCATCTACTTCGACAAATCCTGCCGCTTCACGATCGAGCACGGGCACAACAACTGCATGACGCTCGACCTGGCCTCTGTTGCGTATTGGTACCAGGATGCCGCCAGCCCTCTTCCCCGGTCCTTCACAAAAGAAGAACGGAAGCCCATGCCCGCAATTTCAGTCAGGGACATCCATCTCTGGCGTAACGCATGGCGCCAGCAGATGGGCAATGCCCCCAAACTCTGGGGAAACGAGAAACCCGAGAAGAAACCATAAGACGCACTTCGCCTGACGCGATAACCAGGCGCTGCGGCGCAGCCCTCTGCCTCCGCAGTCGGCCTGTCATGCAATGTCGTTTGCCGTAATGGCGTATAATTCCGCAGGCTGAACAGCCGATACCGAAAGCATTTCTTCGACGCTCGATCATGATCGTCCTGAACGACATGGACGCTCGTTCAATCCGCTTTGTCACGTATTACGTGACAAAGCGGGCGGATCAACGGCTTGGTGGCGTAGGCGCCGATTCCGGTTTTTCCGCTCCAGGCTTCCCCTCGCGACGATTTCCCTCTTGCCTGCTGGCCATGCCAGCGCGAATTGAAATCACTTCCCTCCCCGTCTGCCAGGGTCCCAACTCCGACTCAGGCCCCAAGCGCATGATGCTCGCCCAGGGCGAGTTCACCCTGCTGCATCCCGCCTGCCCCGAAGTTCGCTTCCTGAGTTTCCTCACCTTCGAGCCCGGCATCCGTCGCGGCAACCATTACCATCCGGGGAAAACCGAGTTCTTCTACCTGCTGCGCGGCGGTGTCCTCCTCAAGGTGCGCGATCGCGAAACCGGAGGCATCGCCAAGCACACCCTCAAGCCCGGCGATCTGCTCCGCATCTCCGCCAACGTCGAACACGTGTACCAGGCCATCGAATACTCCGAAGTCATCGAGTTCTCCGCCACTCCCTGGTCCGCCAGCGATTCCGTGAAAGTGGACTTGGCTTGAAGCAGGGCGGCTTCCAGAAGCCAGATCGGAAAGCCTTTGGAACCACGGAACACGGATCACACGGAAGACTGAATGGGTTGTTTGCAATTAGCTTTTCTGTGCCGCAATTATCAAACTTCATGAAATCTCTCAGAATCGTATTTCTCACGTTCTTTGGGTTAGCGTGCGCCGGAAGTCTTTTCGCGACGAATCCTTTGAAGGTCCTCTTTCTCGGCAACAGCCAGATGTTTTATTATGATCTGCCCAAGATGGTCAAAATCCTGGCGGATTCCGCTCCTGCCGAACGATCGCGGATAGAAGTCGGTGAGGGCTTGTTGGGCGGCGCATCGTTAAAGATACTCTGGGACAAAGAAGGCCCTGGATCGCCTCGCGCGATGATCGCGACCGGGAAATGGGATTACGTCGTAATCCAGGAAGTCTATTGTCCCCGCCAGGAGGAATTTGAAACGTATGCGGCCAAGTTTGACGAGCTGATCCGGAATTTTCAGTCGCGCACCGTGCTGTTTGCGACGGCCAGCGTGAGTGAATTTTACCAGGAAGGCACGACCTACCCTAATGGCTTTGTCGCATTGAACGACAGGCAACTGGCGTTTGGGAAGAAGCACGGAATCTTAGTCGCGCTTGCGGGATATGCGTGGATGAAATACCTTGGGCCTAATCCCTCGGTGGCGCAACGGTTGGACCTGTATGACAAAGACAAGGGACATCCTGGCTCCAAGGGAACCTATCTGTATGCCTGCCTGTTGTACGCGGTCCTGACAGGCAACAATCCGGAAGGTTTGACGAATGAGTTTCCAAGCATCCACGGCGGGCTTGTCATTCCCAAAGCGGAGGCTGCAAAGATGCAGACTGCGGCGTGGACCCAATATTTGGAAACCAAGAAGGCTTCCCGCGACTAGCATCCCTGATTACCGGCAGTTTTCGGAAGTCAAAGTCCGGCTGCATTGGATTTGAGCAATCATCTGGAATCCGACTCACCCTCCAAAGCTCGAACTTCGATCCATTCTCGCGCGGAGACGCGGAGGCGCGGAGGCAGGTAACAGCCTTTCGGGGCTAAGAGTCCTCTAAACGGGTATTTGATTATGGATCGGATCGAACCTTCGCGACTTTGCGTCTTCGTGCGAGAACCCTGATCGGGGAATTTCTCTGCATGAATAACCCTCTCTGTTTTTCCCCTTCCTACACCTCGTGAAATGATTAGGTTAATATGGATCGACTGAATACTTCCGTGTAGTCCGTGTGTTCCGTGGTTAACCCGGATCGGAAAGCCTTTGGAACCACGGAACACAGGATCCACTCCCATGACCCAGTATTACGACACTTTCGACACTCCGTTCGGCGTCTTTTTGGTTGCGCTCAACGCCGCCGGTGAAGTGATCGCGACGGCCTTCGGCGAACGCGAACGATTGCAGACAGGTCTGGACACGGGCGAGCTTCAGCGCTCCGCCGATCGGGTGCGCCAAGCCAGAGAGGAAATCCTGGCCTATTTCGACGAGGAACGCCGCAGTTTCACTGTGAAGCTCTCGCCGCAGGGTACTGCCTTCCAACAGGAAGTATGGGCCGCCTTGCTGCGAATCCCCTATGGCGAGACACGTTCGTACGGCCAGCTCGCCGCCGCGCTGGGCCGTCCCGGCTCAGCCCGCGCCATCGGACGCGCCGTCGCGACAAACCCCATCTGCCTGCTGATCCCCTGCCATCGCGTCATCGGTTCCGACGGCTCGCTCACCGGCTTCGCTTACGGCACAGAGATCAAGCGTCGTCTGCTAGACCTTGAGGCGGGGCAGAAAGGACGGTAGCGCTACGCACACAGCGGCGGCAAAGCCGCCTCAGTGGACTGATGATGCTCCCGCAGAAAAAGTCAGGTTCAGCCTGAAGCAGAAATCAAACCGCCTCGATCGTAGAGGTTGGCTTCGAGG
Organism: Opitutaceae bacterium; assembly: GCA_041652235.1. GTDB lineage: Bacteria > Verrucomicrobiota > Verrucomicrobiia > Opitutales > Opitutaceae > MWDT01. The sequence continues at coordinate 5,540 of JBAZHQ010000272.1, forward strand.
CGATATTGTAGGTGACGCTTACGACGCCCGGTACTTTGCTCGTGATTTCGCCAGCAAGTTTTTGAAGCGTCTTGAACGGCAGGCGCGTCGGCGTGGCGACACGCGCATCAACGCTGTCCCAGCAGCGCACTTCGATCTGCAGACCGAAATCGCGCTTGCCGTCCCTCATCCCGGTCACCCGGTCTTCGTGCAGGATCGCCAGATACTGAAAGGCTTTCACGCCTTTCAGCACGCGCTGCACCACGGCAGTGGCCTGGCGAACGACCTCGATTCGCTCAGGATTCGCTTCGCCGATCACCCGCGCGGCAAGGGCCGGCCCCGGGAACGGCATGCGGGCAAATATCTCAGCGGGCAGGCCGAGCGCCTTGCCCAGTTTGCGCACGCCGTCTTTGCGGAGCTGAATGAGCGGCTCGAGGATGCCATAGCCGAAGGCCGCTTGCGGATCGATGCCGAGCTGCGCGAACACATTGTGCTGCCGTTTGATGCCGGCAATGGTCTCGTCGACATCGGTGAGAATCGTGCCCTGCAGAAGTTGCTTTGCGCTGCTTTCACGCACGATGCGTCCGAAAACATTGCGGTAGAAACTTTGGGTGATGGCTTCCCGCTTCTGCTCCGGATCGGTGACCCCCTTGAGCGCGCCGAAGAACACATCCCGGGCGTCGATCACTTCGACTGTGACCCCCAGCCGCTTGAAAATGGCTACAACGCGCTCCGCCTCGCCTGCCCTCATCA
>JBAZHQ010000273.1:0-6262 GCA_041652235.1 Opitutaceae bacterium
GCGGTCAACCGCCGCATCCAGCCCTCCCAGCAGCCATGAGGGTTTCGAGCTTTGCCGCCAATAGGCAAATTCGAACGGTTGAACTCTTATCCTGAAGGTATTTACCGATTAGTATAAATCAGCCCTGTACTACGGCGGGCCATATAGCTTAAGTCGCTTGCCTAAAATGAGTTTTAGTGATTCTCATGGCTGCTTACAGTCAGCTCAGCGAGGTGGGTTCCCCCCTCACCCCAGCTCCGTCGAATGAATGCGAATACACCAGCCGTGCGGCATGTCCGCGCCCGCAGGGTCGGCAGCGGCCCGGCTGCTTTGCGTCGCATCATCTTCATCCATGAGCGGCTCGGCAACGGACGGCGCGCCAACGCCTGCACGCTGGCTGCCGAACTCGAAGTCTCGCCGCGCACGGTCAAGCGCGACATCGAATTCATGCGCGATACCTTTGGCGCGCAGATCGTGTGGGAACCCTCCACACAGACCTATTTCTACGAGAAACCCTGCGATCTCCTGCCTCTCCTGAGGCTCGACGCGGACGAAGCCCTTGCGCTTGCGCTCGCGGGCCGGACCTTCGCCGCGTGGCGCGGCTCGCCACTCGGTCGCGCCCTCGCCGCCGCCCTGGGCAAAATCGCAGGCGTGGTCGAGGGAGCGGTATCGCTGCCGGCGGATACAATCAGCCAGCTTGTCTTTCAACCTGAGGACACAGCAGAGGCCGAGGCGGAACATCGGTTCTTCGCCGTGGCGTTGGAGGCGATCCGGCGGCGGCGCGAACTGGAGATCTCCTACGGCAAACCCGGCGCGTCGCAGCCGGAGACTCGCGTCGTGCTGCCGCTGCATCTGGCCTTTCTCGATCATCGCTGGGTGCTGATCGCCCAGGACGAGAAACGCGCCGACATACGTAAGTTCGTTCTCTCCCGGATCGCCGCCGCCCGGCCGACCGGGCGGCATTTCACGCCTCCGAAGTTCGATGCGCATCGCTATCTCGCGGGCAGCTTCGGCCTTTTCACCGGCGAGCAGGAATGGGCGGTGCGCGTGTGGTTCGACGCGTTCGCGGCCCCCTTCATCCGAGAGCGTCGCTGGCATGTGTCGCAGGAGATCGGCGCCGGACGCGATGGCGGGATAGAAGTCCAACTCCGTCTGAACAACCTGATAGACGTCCAGCGCTGGATTCTCGCCTGGGGCAGCCACGCCGAGGCGCTCGCCCCGGCGGAGTTGAGGGAGACGCTCGCAAGAGAAGTCGCCCTGCTCTCGGCGCGTTATAAAAAACCCCAGAAATTCCAGCCTGGCAGTGACATCCCGCGTCCCACCCCGGGTGATACCCTCCACGCCACGCACCCATGACCGCTCGCGAACGCACTCCGCCGCACGCGACTTGAACTTTATGCCCCCGACCTTCGACCACATTTTCTCCGCCGCCACCGGCAAACCGGCCCCCTTCGATTACCAGCGCCGTCTTGCCTGCGGCCCCGATGCAAACCCCGACAAGCCGGAAACTCTAGCCGTAGGCACTGAATGCCACTCGCAACTCATCTCCATCCCCACCGGCCTGGGCAAGACCGCCGCAGTCGTGCTCGCGTGGCTGTGGAATCGCGTGGTGCGCGGCGATCCATCGTGGCCGCGTCGCCTGGTCTATTGCCTGCCGATGCGGACGCTCGTGGAACAGACCCGAGACGAGGTGAGCAAATGGATCGGAAATCTGCTCGCAAAAGCCGACGCGCTTGGCCTGTCGCCCGAAGCCCGCGACGAACTCCAGTGGCTCGCCGAGCATTCGCCCATCATCCTTATGGGCGGCGAGGAACTCGACGAGACTCGGCGCGACTGGGATCTCTACCCTGAGCGCCCTGCGATCCTCATTGGCACGCAGGACATGCTCCTGAGCCGTGCCCTCAACCGCGGCTACGGCATGAGCCGCGCCCGCTGGCCCATGCATTTCGCGCTGCTCAATAACGACGCGCTCTGGGTCATGGACGAGGTGCAACTCATGGACGTCGGGCTGGCCACATCGGCCCAACTTCAAGCCTTCCGTCATCCATCCGAGCAAGGCCGGAAGCCGGTCTGCCCTTGCCTGACGTGGTGGATGAGCGCGACCTTGCAGCCCGATTGGTTGGAGAGCGCGGATACTCAGGCCATGGTCGCGACTCTGCGCGACACGATCCTCGGCATTCCTCAAGATCAACGTCGTGGCGGTGCATGGGAGATATCCAAACCATGCGAGGAGATCACAGCCAAAGACACGAAAGCCTGGGCTGAAAGAATCTGGAGGGAACATCAAGACCCCCTCAACGCTTCAGGCGAACACGGACGGATCACACTGGCCATAGCCAACACCGTCGGCACTGCCCGCGAACTCCATCGTGTCTTGGATCAACTGCGAAAGAAGGCCAAGAACTCAGGCGTCGATCTGCGTCTCGTCCATAGCCGCTTCCGGGGGCTGGAGCGGAAGGATTGGCGCAAGGACTTTCTCGATCGGGCCGCCTGCAACCCTGCCGCTGATCGCATCATTGTCGCCACGCAGGTCATCGAGGCCGGAGTCGATATTTCGGCCACCACGCTTTTCACGGAACTGGCTCCGTGGTCGAGCCTGATCCAGCGCTTCGGTCGTGCCGCTCGCTACGGTGGATCGGCGCGAGTCTTTGTCGTGGATCGCGGGCTCACGGAGAAATCCTCTCTGCCTTATGAGTTCGAGGAGCTGAAGACCGCCAAAAGCGCACTTCGGTTTCTGCGGGATGCATCCCTTTCAGGACTCAGCCAGTTCGAGCAAGAGCACGCCGATTTGATTCCGAAACTTTTCCCTTATGCGCCGATGCATCTCCTCCTGCGTCGCGAGTTGGAGGAGTTGTTCGACACCACGCCCGACCTCTCTGGAGCCGACCTCGACATCAGTCGCTTCATCCGCAGCGGCGAAGAACGCGACGTTCTTGTCTTCTGGCGTGATGTTGCGCCCAGGACGACCCCGGATGACTCGCTTCAAGCCTCTCGAGACGAACTCTGCCACGTCGCCATCGGCGAGGCACGCGACTGGCTCACCTCGGGCAGTGCAAAGGCCAAAGCGTGGGTATGGGACTATCTGGACGGTCTATGGCGAGTATGCCGCAAGGAAGACGTTTACCCCGGCCAGACTATTCTGGTGGCCCAAGATGCCGGTGGCTACGACCCCGGAAAAGGATGGACGGGAGATGCGGCTGATTGCGAATTTCCTATCCCCACCGTGTCGGGATCGCCATCGGATTATCTCCGCGCGGACGCATCCGCCGAATCGGAAGCCGCGAGCCAGTGCTCTTGGGAGTCTATCGCCGTTCATGGCGATCATGTGGCTCGAGTGCTCGCGGATATCTCTGCGGCGGTGTCACTGCCTGCCTCGTCAGCGCAGGTGCTGCAAATCGGCGCCCGCTGGCACGATGTCGGCAAAGCCCATGCAGCCTTCCAAGGTTCGATTCTCGCAAATGCCATTGGACGCCCCGGCACTCATGATATCGCGAAGGCTCCGCGGGGTGCGTGGGATAAGAGATCCGATCTTTACAAAATGGCCAGTGGTGAACGCCGACCGGGCTTCCGTCACGAACTTGCCAGCACGCTGTCTCTCTTTGCCATTCTTGAACGCCATGCGCCGCTGCATGAAGCGCTCTTGGGCAAGCATAGGGAATTGCTCTCTGCCTTGGGTCACGCGCTGCCGACTTCTCCTGATTCTCCTTCGGTCGCGCCCCCCGAACAAGACGTGCTCGCTTTGAATCAGCCGTCTTTCGACCTGCTCGCCTACGTCGTTTGCGCACACCACGGAAAAGTCCGCGGAGCCTGGCATGCCGCTCCTGCCGATCAGGATTACCGCGACCGTGACGGACGTGGACTCCCGATCCACGGAGTACGCGAGGGAGATTCGATCCCAACCCTGTCGCTTACTGCGTCAGATGGCCGGACATACCTCGTACAAGGGCATTCCCTTCGCCTCGATCCCGCGCATATCGGGCTCTCTGTCCGCACGGGTGCAAGCTGGGCGGAGAGGGTTGCCGGGCTGCTCGAAGCGCACGGTCCTTTCACTCTGGCATTTCTTGAGGCTCTACTGCGAGCCGCTGATAGCCGGGCCTCACGATCATCGCCTGCTGACTCTCCTCCGCTCGCCAACGCAGCACGGCGGCCGGCTGGCGGCACTGAACCTGAAAAGGCTTCGCCATGAACAGCGACATGGACCGACAGATGCATCACACAGGAGTGCAACGCGCCCTGGAATTGGGGCGAGGCACCGATCCGGTGGCGCTGCCGGAGTTGACGCAGCTTCTCTCGATGCCATCGGCTGAGATCCGTCGGCTCGCCGCGTCAGCCATCGGCAAGCTCGCCGGCTTCGGGGCCGATGCGATCATGGCCGTGCAGGCTTTGGCTCCGGTGGCTCTACGCGACCCGCATCCGCAATCCCAGCAGTATGCCTTGAAAGCCCTCAAGGCCTATGGCTCCGCTGCGAAGGAACACCTTCACGATCTCGACGATCTGGCGCTTAACGAACGGGCGAAAGACTACGTGCGCCGCGCCGCGCACTCCGCTGCGGAGGCGATTCGCGAAGCACTGCGGATCGCTGATGCAGGAGCCATTCATCGCTGCGCACGCTGCGGCCAGCCGGTGAGTGCGCAGGAGCATGCCCGGAGCCATCAGGCGTTCCAACGCACGTTCTGCGATCGCTGCTTTGACGAGGTCTTCCTCGATCGCCGTAACTTCGACACCAAAGTCGAACTCAACAAGACCATCGCCGCGAAAAGCGGCACACTGGTCCAATCCGACGGCGAGCGGCGCATTGCCGACTGGCTGTCCGCCCATGACATAGCGTTTCGCTACGACGAACGCTTTCGCATCCTGAGCGGCCATGCGATCCGCCCTGATTTCTACCTGCCCGAATTCGACCTCTACATCGAGTACTGGGGAATGGATACCGCCGACTACAAGATCGGGATGCTCAAGAAGCAGCAACTCTACCAGCAGGAGGGCAAGCGCATCATATCGCTCTACCCATCCGACAAGCCCCGCCTTGATGCCATCCTGCGCAACAAGCTCATCCGCGTCGCCGATCGACCCGCTTCCCCCGGCGTTGGCAAGCAATAGCGAGTCAGCCCCAGCCCTCACACACCATGCCTCTCCACATCCACCCTCTCACAGGCTGCGCCCCGGCCCCGCTCGCGCACTATCTCAAGGCCCTCGGCATCCTGCGCCTCGTGGCCGAGCAGAAAGATCCGTCCGCCCGCGGCTGGTGGCAGAACGAAGCCTTCCACCTCGCCACCACCCTCGACCACGAGCAACTGGAGCAGTTCTTTCTAGAGGAATACAAGCCGACGCCGATCATCGCTCCATGGAACAAAGGCGCTGGCTTTGTCTTCGCGGCAAACAATCCCGCGTTAGGCCTCATCCGGCAATCGACCTCGCCGCGAATGGCTCCGTTCCGGGCTGCCATACTTCAAGCGGACCAAGCCATCACAACCATGGCAGAGGCCGACAACTCCATTCGTGAGATCAAGGGAGAGACCAAGGTCAAGGGGATGACAAAAGCAGAGAAAGACCGGCTTAAAAATGATCCCGAATATAAGTCTCGACTCGCCGAGGCCGAGCGGCGCTTCAAACAAATGAAGGATGGGCTCATCCCTAATTGCCGCCGAACATGGCGAGGTCCTCATCTTGCCTGGATGGACGCCGCCATGGTTCTCAACACTGATGGCGAAGCCAAATTCCCCGCATTGCTCGGGAGCGGTGGCAACGACGGCAAGAACGACTTCACCAAACAGTTCATGGAGAGCCTCTGCACGTTGTTCGACTGGACGACCGGCCTGCCAACCATCATGGCCTCCTCCTGTTTGGGTGTGGCGCTCACGCAACGACCTGCCAGCGGTTCGTATGCCGATTTGCCGATCGGCCAATTTCTGCCCGGCTCGGCAGGCGGTGCTAATATGACCTCGGGATTCGACGCCTCTGCCGTCGTCAACCCATGGGATTACATTCTGCTTTTGGAAGGCGCTTTGCTTTTCATCCCTGCTTTGGCCCGCCGGACATCGACCAAAGCCCCGATGGCGGCATCCGCTCCGTTCGCAATTCACGGCGCTCCTTCTGGACACGCCAGTGCGGCTAGATCCGAAGCGGACTCGCGTGGCGAACAATGGATGCCCCTCTGGAATTGCCCGTGCACTCTCCCGGAATTGAAGAACCTCATGGGAGAAGGACGCGCTCAGTTGGGGAAATCTGCGGCCTCCCGACCGGTTGATTTCGCTCGTGCGGTGCCCGTCTTGGCGTTGCCCGC
>JBAZHQ010000274.1:0-6192 GCA_041652235.1 Opitutaceae bacterium
GTCGGCTTTCGGCTATCGGAGAGACCCCACGAGGCAACAATGCCAATGGTTTTGGAATTCCTTTCAGACTGCGAGGATTTGAGAACACTGTAGTACGAAAAACTACCAAGGGCTTCGACGATGTATCGTTGCGCGCCTATAGGCGCATCTTTTAACGAGGGCGTAATCTTCGAATTCTTGTGTTTCTTGTGGCTAAACAGGATCGGATAGATTCTGCGATTTAGCATGGAATCAGGCGAGTGTGGTGGAGGCGAGATCGTCGATCATGGTGCGGTTGGGGGCGCCGGGCGGCACCATCGGGAACACCATGGCCTGCTCGTGTATCGGGATGTCGATGACGCAAGGGCCGGGCTTCGCCAGTTCCCCGGCTAGTTCGCCGAGGGGATCGCGATCGGGATGAAGGCGGATTCCCCTGATGCCGAAACCGCGCGCAATGGCGGCGAAGTCGGGATTCGATGCGAAGCGGCTCGCGGAGTAGCGCTGCTTGTAGAACAGCTCCTGTTGCTGGCGCACAAGGCCCAGGTGGGCATTGTTCATCACCAGCACCGCCACCGGCAGATTCAACTCGGCCAGGGTCGCGAGCTCCTGGATGTTCATGAGGAATGATCCGTCGCCCGTCAGGCAGGCCACGCGCCGACCGGGCAAGGCGAGGGCTGCTCCGATTGCGGCGGGCAGTCCGAAGCCCATCGTGCCAAGGCCGCCCGAGGTGAGAAAGCTGCGCGGGCTCCTCACGGGGAAGGCCTGAGCCATCCACATCTGATGCTGGCCCACGTCCGTCGTCACAATCGCGTCCGCGGGCAACAATTCCCCCAGCGTGCGGCAGAAGCCCAGCGGATGCAGCGGATCCTCGGCGGCGCCGGGCATGCGCAAGGAATGCGAGCTGCGCAATTGCGCGGCGCGGCCGGTCCATTCGGGACGGCTGGCCTGTTTCAAGCGCTTGAGCAGGCGGCTCACGATGTCCGCCGCGTCTCCGGTGAGGCCCAGGAAGGGGATCTTGATCTTGCCGATCTCGGCGGCGTCGATGTCGATGTGCACGATAGTCGCGTTCGGACAGAATTCAGCCACCTTTCCCGTCGCGCGATCGTCGAAGCGGGCTCCGATGGCGAGCAGCAGATCCGTTTCCTCGAGCAGGTAATTGGTGCCCCGGGCCGCATGCATTCCAAGCATCCCCATGTACAGAGGGTCTTCGGGAGGCATGGAGCCGAGCGCCATGAGCGTGCACGCAGTGGGCGCCTGGATTCGATGGGCAAGCGTGCGGCAGAGATTTGAAGCCTCAGCGGCAATCACGCCTCCGCCCAGATACAGCATCGGACGGCGGGCGTTCGCGATGAGTTCGGCGAGAGCCTCGATTTTGGAATCGGATTCCTGGGTGACAGGCCCTGGGACGCGGGGCGCGGGCCAGTTCGTCACCTCCATCGTGGCGACGAGCACATCCTTTGGGATATCCACGGATACAGGTCCCGGACGGCCCGATTCGGCTATCTGGAAGGCGAGGGGGATTGTCTCCATCAACTCCTCCACGCTGCGCACCAGGAAATTGTGCTTTGTTATGGGGACGGTGAGGCCATACATATCGACCTCCTGGAAGGCATCGGTTCCGATGAGGGCTTGAGGCACCTGCCCTGTGATCGCAACAAGCGGGATGGAGTCCAGCCGCGCGTCTGCGATGGCGGTGAGGAGATTCGTGGCGCCGGGCCCCGAGGTGGCGAGGCACACGGCCGCTTTTCCCGTCGCACGCGCCATGCCTTGGGCGATGAAGCCGGCACCCTGCTCGTGGCGCGCCAGCACGTGCTGGATGGCGCTTTCGTGAAGGGCGTCGTAAAAGGGCAGGATGGCCCCGCCGGGAATCCCGGACAGAATGCGGATGCCCTGCCGTTCGAGCAGGGTTCTCAGTATGATGGCTCCAGTATGTTTCATGATGAATCTTGGGTTGGAGCCCTCTCCCTGGCATGCGCCTCGGGAGCCCAAAAAAAGCCCCTCCGGCGTTGCTGCCGGAGGGGGCGAAATCGGTGACGATCAGATCCCCCGCGGCAGGTTGGTAACCACGACGACTACGCTGAGGACGACCGCATTGAGGGCGCCGAAAGAGTTGAGCGTAGTGTTCGCCGGGAGGTTCATTGAAGTGCGCGGAAAAAGAACAAGAGATGCGCAGTTGTCAAGGCAGGAGTCAGCTCTTCGGGGAGTGGATTGCGCAGAGTCGCGGCCATCAATTCCGCACTAGTGCGTTGACGAAGCGCGTTAGACTTGTCCCAGTAATCGAGCTCAATGCGACGGTATTGGGCTCCGCCCCAAGAAGTCCCCCGCCTCAATGAATGCCAGCTCAGGAGCCAAACAGCCTGTCTTCGTTTATTGTTCGGGAACCCTATCCAAAAATTCCACCTAAAAATCACTTCGTTACCGCAATGGAAAACTCCACATCGCCCAGCAATATCAAGTTCTACTCCGGCAAGAATATTCCGATCGAGCTCCACAAGGTTCGCGTCGTCCAAAAGCTGCACTTGCTGCCTGTGGATGAGCGCCTGAAGGCGATTCGTGCGGCGGGGTTCAATACCTTCCAACTGAACACAACCAATGTGTTCCTTGATATGCTCACCGACTCCGGCACCAATGCCATGAGCGATAATCAGATCGCTTCGATGCTGCAGGCCGATGACGCCTATGCCGGCTCGCAGAGCTTTGCGCGCATGGAGTCCGCGGTGCAGGAAGTGTTCGGTAAGAAGATGGTGTTGCCCGTCCACCAGGGGCGCGCCGCCGAGCACATCATTTCCAAGGCGTTCATCAAGGAAGGCGATGCCATCCCGATGAACTACCATTTTACGACCACCAAGGCCCACATGGAGCTGCATGGCGGCACGATCTTCGAGATCTACACGGATGAAGCCCTGAAGATCAAAAGCAGCAATCCGTTCAAGGGGAACATCGATATCGCCAAGCTCAAGGCCATCATCGCCAAGTACGGCAGGGAACACGTGCCGTTCATTCGTCTTGAGGCATCCACCAATCTCATTGGCGGACAGCCGTTCTCGATGAAGAACATGAAGGAAGTCAGGAAGATTGCCGACAAGAACGGCATCATGGTCGTGCTCGATGCCAGCTTGATCGGCGAAAATGCCTTCTTCATCAAGCAGCGCGAGAAGGAGTATAAAAACACACCCATCAAGAATATTCTCCTGGAGATGTGCGACTTGGCAGATCTCGTTTATTTTTCGAGCCGCAAGGTCAGTTCCACGCGCGGCGGCGGCATCTGCACCAACCGGAAAGATCTATTCCTCAAGATGCGCGACTTCGTCGTACTGTTTGAGGGTTTCCTTACTTACGGCGGCATGTCCGTCCGCGAGATCGAGGCCATGGCGGTTGGCCTGCGCGAGACCACCGACGAGACCGTGATCAGCCAGTCTCCCTCGTTCATAGCCTACTTGGTCGAACAGCTCACAAAAGCGCACATTCCCGTTGTGACACCTGGAGGCGCTTTGGGCTGTCACGTCGACTGCACGGGTTTCCTGCCCCACGTGCCGCAAAAAGAATATCCTGCCGGCGCCCTCGCCGCCGCTTTCTACCTCATCTCCGGTGTGCGCGGCATGGAGCGTGGAACGATCTCCAGCGTTCGCGACAAGGACGGCAACGATGTTCTCGCCGACCTGGAGTTGCTGCGCCTGGCATTCCCCCGTCGCGTCTTCACTCTTTCCCAGACACTGTTCGTTCTGGATCGCCTCACTTGGCTATATGCCAACCGCGATCTTGTTGGCGGCCTGAAGTTCGTCGACGAACCTAAGGTGCTCCGCTTCTTCATGGGTCGCCTCGATGCGGTCAGCAATTGGCCGGAGCGTCTGGTTGCGAAGTTCAAGAAGGACTTCGGAGACAGCCTTTAATAGAAGCCCATCGATCCTCCGAGTGGAATGGCACTGTTTTCAGTGGCGTCTCACTCGGAGCTGGCTAGCCCGGATGAATGCAGGCTAGCGTGGGGAACGATGGGCTCGTTGGAGCGCCGATTTATCGGACGTGCCGGATAGGCGCGTTTTGAGCTGCAATCTCTTTGGACGACCGCGCACAATTGTCGTTTGCGACGCCAGACCGGGTCTTGGTCAGGGATCGACAAACTCCGCAAATCTTATGCAAACGGGTTCGGTTCTACCAAGATATGACCTGAATAAGATTCGTGGAATTTACGCAGAATGCGTAAGCTATTGGTGAGGCAACCGAATCTATTTATTAAATTTCATTGATATTTAGTAGCTTATGCGGTTTGTTCTCACTCCTGCGTTAGAGACTGAGTTAGGTGACAGCTTCTGGTGAGTCGTCAGGTGGGCAACTGTTGCCCGGTGATGATATCGAAACCCGATAGTCGGGAACGGACTGGCAACGGACCGGGATCTACGAGATCATCACATGCATAGTTCAAAACTGTACGTCGGCAATCTGTCGTTCAAAACCACGAGCGAAGAGCTCCGCGCTCATTTCGAGCAATTCGGTGCCGTAACCGACGTTTATATCGCCCTTGATCGTGACTCTGGCCGCCCCCGTGGCTTTGCCTTTGTTACCATGGGTTCTGGCGACGAGGCCAAGTTGGCCGCTGAAAAGTCCAATGGCGTTGACCTGGGCGGTCGCGCTCTGACCGTTAATGAAGCCCGTCCCAAGGAAGATCGCCCATCCGGCGGCTTTGGCGGTGGCGGTGGCGCTCCTCGCCGTAGTTTCGGCGGCGGCGGCGGTGGCGGCGAACGCCGTGGCGGCTTTGGCGGTGGCGGCGGTGGCGGTTTCCGCGGCGATCGCCGCTAAGCCTCACTTCGAATCCACTCTGATTCCCCTTTCGAGCGGAACGGTTAAAAGCCGTTCCGCTTTTTTTTCGGTGCGCCCGGCAGGACGCAGAGACGGTAGGACTGTCTGGCTGTCCGACCGAGGCGGCTCTGCCGCCGCTGTGTGCTCTGCTGGCCAGCAGAGCACCACCGTCCGACGGGTTAGGATCAGATTTTATCCGGCGGATCTATCGGCAGGCCGATGCCGTGTTCCATCATGATAATTCGCCGTCCCTTGTATAAGGCACCAATAGCCTGCTTGAAGGATTTTTTGCTCGTGCCGAACACGGATCGGATATCCTCGGGCGGACTTTGATCGTCATAGGGAAGCCGACCGCCTTTCGCTTTCAGCTCATCCATGATCCGCTCCGCGAGCGGCGCCACGCGGGAATAACCCGCAGGATCGAGGGCCAGATCGATTTTCCCGTCTTCGCGCACTTGGCGGACGTAGCCATCGAGCTTCTGACCCATGAAAAGTTTTATTCGAAGATCGGTATAGTAGAGCAGGCCGCGGTGGGCTCCTTCGACGATAGCGGTGTAGCCGAGGTCGGTTTCACCATAGACGATGAGTTTTACCTTCTCACCTGTGCGATATGTCGGCTCGGTGAGATTGAGGAAGCGGCTCAGGCGTGTCGTGGCGATGATGCGATGGGAGAGTTCATCTTCCTTGATATAGACGACGATCCAGTCTCCGGCGCGCAGCCGGCTTTCCTGCTCCCGCTTCGGTAAAAAGAGATCCTTGCTCAGCCCCCAATCGAGAAAGGCGCCCATGCCCGGATCGGAGCTCACCACCTGAAGAACGGCGAATTCCCCCACACTGGCGAAAGGCGTCTCCGTCGTGGCCACCAGCCTGTCGTCAGAATCGCAATAGACGAAGACCTCCAAAGTTGAACCGACGGTCGTTCCCCTCGGCACGTAGCGACTGGGCAAAAGAATATCGCCCAGGTTCTCTCCATCCAAGTACAGGCCGTGCCTTACGTCCCGGAGCACGCGGAGAGGATTTTTCTTGCCGAGGATCGCCATGAGTCAGGCACGCTGAACTTTCTTTTCGTGCTTGGGGAGGGAAATCGGACGTGGAGCCGCCGGGGCACTGTCCGACGGTCTGACGGTCCGACCGAAGTGCCATAGGCACCACAGAGACGGGCAAAGCTCGTCACCGAAGCGACGTCCGTCGCTACTGCCCGGCCAAGGATTGCCAAGATCTTGCGTCCTACGCATACCAAGCCACGGTTTCCAACGTTATGAACCTTAATTCCGCAGAGAATTGCCACGAAGAGGCACAAAAAATTCAGAGGTGAAAACAGACCCAAGATGCGCCTATAGGCGCGCTACGATTCTAGTCGGAGTAACAGGCTCTTCTTGTGACTTTTTGTGGCCAATCAGCTGCATTTTCTGAGATGAA
>JBAZHQ010000275.1:0-6188 GCA_041652235.1 Opitutaceae bacterium
GACTCCGAAAAACGTGTGATTGCCGTAAATACGATTTCAAGAATTTAATATATTGTGATTAATAGGTTTTGAAATGAACCACACGCCCATCATCATCAGCTTTTATACCAAGGACAACGAATACGCTCAATGGGCGCGATACGTGGCAGGCCCGCTGCGCGTTTAAGGGCCTGTACATGCTCAACGCGCTGAATCGCCACAACCGCCCGGTCCTCTGGCTGGACGCCGACAGCGAAGTCGTCGCGCCGCTTCCGATCTTTGACAATCCCTCCTTCGACTTCGCCGCGACGCGGGGCGTCGGAGGCGTGCTCCGCAGCGGCACCGTCTACGCCGCGCCCGCCGCACGGGGCTTGCTGGCGCTGGCCGCGAGACTGTGCGAGCAAAACCCGCACCTGGGACACGAAAAGAACCTCGACACCGCGTATCGGCGCTGCCGCGGCCAGTTGCGGACGAAAATCCTCGACCACGGCTACAACCGCGTGCCAGACCAGCGCCTTCCCAAAGGCTCCTGGGCGGGGACGGTGTACATCCTAAGCAACCACAAAAACGGATCGGGCTACCACGCCGCGACGTTTCCCAGCCCGCCGCCGAACCGCCGGCCGGTCGGCAAACGCACGCTGCGGACGGTGATCGCGTCGTTCCACGTGGACGACGAGGGCGCGTTTTACAGGTCCGCCGCAAAACGACTCGAAACGCGATGCCGTGACATCGGCATCGCCTGCGATATCGTCGAGGGGCAATCCTACGGCGGATGGATCGAGAATTGCCTACAGAAACCCCGGTGCATCCTCGAAGCCCTCGACCGGCACAAACGCCCCGTGCTGTGGGTGGACTGCGACGCGCGGATGCACTTCGGGCCGTGGCTGTGCGACGATCTGACGTGCGACGTGGCGGCCGTGCCGTACAACGGATCGCCCTGGAACGATCCGCCCCTGCGCATCCGCAGCGCGGTGGTGTGGTTCAACGACACGCCCGGCGCGCGGGCGTTCCTGAAACGCTGGCGGGAAATGTGCGAGAGGCCCGTCGAGGGTGTACGTGTGTTGGCGGATCACCATTACCTCGAAATGACGTGGCGCGAGTTCGAGGCCTCCGGGAAATGCACGCTGGGGCACATGCCCGAAGCGATGGCGTTCTGTGTCGGCGATGCGACGGACAAGGGCATACAGCCAATTATCAGTATCGGCCTGGCCAAAGGAATCAAGAGCCGTCGGGATGCGATGGCCCGCATGGAACAGATTAAGCGGCAACGCCGCGATGCGAGGGAAACGGTCGCCGGTAGTCAGTAGACGGGCTTAAAGAGAAAAACACGGAAACCATTCGCGGAGAATCCCCGCGCATGCGGAATGAATAAAACCAAAGAAAAACACCACACACGAAGGAGCTTATGATGAGCGATCAATTATTTGTCCTCGGCATGGACGCGAAAATCTACGAAGGACCGGTCGGAGCGGGGCTGGGAAGCCTGACGGAAATGGACAACGTCCGCGACGTGACGCTGACGATGGAAGCCGGCGAGGCCGACGTTTCCACGCGCGGCAGCGGCGGATGGGAAGCCACCGCCCCGACGCGGAAAAAGTGCGACGTGGAGTTTGAAATGCTCTGGAAGCCGGGTGACGAGTGCTTCGAGGAGATCAAAGACGCCTTCCTGAACAACGGTCAGGTGCGCCTGGCCGTTCTGACGGGAGATCGGAGCGAAGGCAATTCCGAGGGGCCGATGGCCGAGTTCTCGATCACGAGCTTCACGCGCAACGAATCGCAGACCGAAGGCGTGACCGTCAGCGTGACGGCGAAGATCGCGCAGTTCGTCGAGTGGGTCGGCGGCGATTAACGACGGCCCTGCTCTGCGAAGCCGCTACGCAGGGCGAAGCGGAGTAGTTGGAAAAAAAACTTTATAGCCGGTAGCCAGTCACGGATTACAGGCTACAGACTACCGGCTACCGACCACCAAACAGGAGAATCAAATATGCAGACCGGAAAAATTACCAGCAGCATACGAATCGGAGGCATCTCCTTCGGTTCGACGATCGAGCGATTCGGTGAAGGAATCTTCGGACAGATCCCGCCGATTCCGGCGGGCGTGGCCGGGGCGATCAGCGCCGCCGGTGTGGACGGCCTGGCCGAGGGCCACGGCTTCGAGGCCGAGGACGTGGTCGACGTCCACTGGACCGAGGACGGCGAGGCGAAGTGCGCGCGGGGCCTGACCGTCGGTGTGGCGGAGGCCACGGAAATCGAATGGGACGCCTATTCCTCGCTCGAAGGCGACGCGCTGCCCGACGAGGACACCGAAGTCGTTGTCTCGAAGCAGGTGACGATCAACAAAATGTCATTCGACGGAACCTCCGTCGAGATGATCGCCGCGAAGTGTACCAAGGCCGCGGTGGTGGATTTTCGCACCGATGAGGCGAGCAAAAAGGCGGCAAAACTCATCGCCGAAGAAGCCTGGTCGTACTACAGCGGACAGGAAGGAGACAATCCGCTGACAGGGGTCACAATAACCAGAATAGGCAGCAGGCAGCCGGACGACTTTTCAGAAACATCGGCTCCCCGCTGTCCGCTCCCCGCTCCCATAACCACGAATGGAGTCGGAACCATGAAGAGTTTTCGGGACGCAAAAGACCGGGAGTGGACGATCTCGCTGACGATTGGATCGGCCATGCGCATTCGGGACAAACTGAAGGTGGACCTGCTCCAGCCGGAGCAGGGAACCCCGCCGCTGATGACGCGGCTCGGTACGGACGAGATGCTGCTGGCGGAAATCCTGCTGGCGTTAATGGAAGGTCAGTTCGAGAAAAACGAAATGACCGAGCAGGACGTGATGAATTCGTTCGACGGCAAGACGTTTCTGGCCGCGCAGACGGCCCTGTACGACGAGCTGTCGGATTTTTTCCAGAGCCGAGGCCGGGCCGACAGGGCCGCGGCCATGAAAAAGCAGTCGGCGACGATTCAAAAGGCGATTCAGACGGCGACGGAAAAAATCGAAGCCCTGGACATCGACGAGGTGATCCATGGCGTGACGTCTGGATCCTCGCCGGAGCCGTCGGAATCGACCCCCGACCCCTGACGTTGCGGCAACTGGTCTGGATGGCCGAGGGCCACGGGCGCGACGAATGGGGTCGCGCGAGCGTGCTGCTGGCGATGATCGCCAACAAAAACCGCGATCCGAAGAAAGGACGCCCCTGCCGACCGGACGATTTCGACCCCTACGCGAAGGAAGATCGACGAAACGCCCGCGCGGACAAGGAAAGCCTCGGACTTCTGCGGGAACTTCTGGAAAACACGAAAAAGAAAAAGAAATAGTAGTCGGTAGTCGGGAGTCAGTAGTCGGGAAACATAAGGACCGGCGACCGACTACCGGCTACAGGCTACCCAACCACGAAAGGAATCTGACATGAACTGGGAAACAATCTTTACGACGATCTGGTCGCTGTTGAACAGCGCGATGGGCGTGGCGGTTGTCGCCGGCGTCGTGCTGTACATCCTGAACAAGGTGTACGGCAAGAAGCCCGACTGGAAAAAGTACGAAGGCACGATCATCGCGGCGGTCAAATGGGCCGAGAAGCAAATCCCCGATGATTCTCCAAACAAAGCCGCCGCCCGCCTGGACGAAGCGTTGAAATACGTACTGAAAATCCATGCGGAGGTTGAGAACAGACAAACGACGGCGGCGGAACTCGCGGTGCTCCGCGAGGGTATCCAGATCGTCCACGCGGAATTGGAAGCGAAGGACGGTCTGACGACCGCAGTCAAAACCGCCCTGATCCTGATGATGGTCGGGCTGCTGGCCTTTGGCGGCTGTACGGGGGTCTACGTCTCTCCCGGGGCCGGGCCGGTCTCCGTAGGCGCGGCCAGCAGCCTCGTATCAACGGAAGGCCAGCAAACAAAGAACAAACAAGGCCCCGTCGATCGGCGGCATGAGAAGCCCGGTCCGACCACCCAACCCGTATCGCCCGCGGGCCCTCGCGGGTTGGAGACGTTGTCCGATGTTGAATCTCATAATTAATATCGTCATGGGACTGCTGAAGATGTTCCTGCCGGCGATCCTGGACCGCAAGCCGGATACCTGCGAGGACGCCAAGCGTCAGCCGGAACTGAAACAGCGTTTGCGAGACCGCGTGAAAAAGGCCGGATGGGGCGCTGTGATTTTTTTGATTCTCGCGTTACCCGCCGGATGTACGCGGATTCGGACGGTGTATATCCCGGCCGGAGAACCCGTGCGCCTGCGCGAGCCGGTCAAGAATGTGAAAATCTGGACGCTGGACAAAGACGGTACGCCCGTGCCGGGCGTGGTAGACGTACCCGAAGGATGGTATGTCCTTCCAGACCCCGGAAAGGAGTAATCGGTAGCCGGTAGTCAGTAGTCAGGGAAGAGGTTTTTGACGTCGCCTTTCACCGGCTACCGACTCCTGACTACCGGCTACCAAAAGCAATCATGGAAGACGCACCGGACATTATCGAGATCGCGGACTTGATCGCCGAGACGCTGAATCACCCCGCCAATGAACTGCTCCCGGCGGGAACCGAGGCCGAGCGGCAGTGGGAGTTGCAGATGCACCGCACGGACTACGAGATCATGCGCATCAGCGTGCTCCCCGTCCCCCAGCCGGTGGATACCGAAGGCGCCAGGGCGACGAACCTGACCACGCGCGGGAGAGTCGCCGAAAACATGGAGGTGCAGATTGGCGTCCAGAAAAAGGTGTCTGTCACGCACACCGCCAGCATGGCCGGCGGGGAGGCGGAAATCCGGTATCACGACAAGGACGAATGCGACGACGTCGCCCGCGCCGCATTGTGCATCCAGCGCGGCCTGCGCCGTCGCGGGATTGCGGGAACCGCCGGGACGATCAAAATCGTGGACGTGAAAATCCTCTCCATGGGAAACCACGATCACCTGCAGAACTTCGACGTGTTCACGGCGATTTTGTCGCTGGACATTGTAACAAAGTAGCCGGTAGTCGGTAGGCAGTAGCCGGTTGAACCGACTACCGACGACTGACTACGGGCTACCGAAAACGAACAATGCGATTATCGGGAGCGACATTTCGGATGAACGTGAAGGTGGAAAGCTACACCCCCGCCATGCGCCGCGAGAGTTTGAAAAAACTCCGCTACTACGGCGGCTACGTCCGCAAGGCGGCCGCCCGGTCGATCCGCAAGAGAAAACGCGCCAGCACGCCGGGAGAACCCCCCAGCGGGCACGGGTCGAACCCCGTGAAGCACGGCATCCGCTACGCCGTCGAACCCGACAAAATGAACGTTGTGATCGGCGCGGAAAAGAACAGCCTTGGAAACGTCCTGGACGTGCTCGAACACGGCGGCATGACGCGACGGAAGAACCGGCATCGGACGAAGCGCAAACCCGGCGACGGCGGCGAAGTGGCTATTAACGGCCGGCCCACGCGAACGACGAAGGCCGTCAAAACGCCGGACGGAAAGACGTATTGGGTGACGTTCGGCCACATTTACACGCATCAGCAGGCCGCCCGCGCCAACCGGCTCCAGGAGATGATGTACGGGCCGGAATACACGCCCGCAAAGCGGCAATACGCGCGGCCTTTCATGGCCCCGGCGCAGGCGAGGTCGAACGCGAAGCTGCTGCCGGATTTGTGGAAAGATAGTATCCGGTAGTCGGTAGCCGGTAGCCGGGAAAGAGGCTGTCGCCTTACCGACTACTGACTACTGACCACTGGCTACCGACTACCAAGGAGCAATCATGGCATCGTCAACGGCAATTCGGGCGGGACGGGCGTTCGTCGAACTGTTCGTCAAATCCAAGGACCTCATCGGCGGTCTGCGCGCGGCGGAGGATCGGATTAAAAAATTCGGAACCTCCGTCCAGACCATCGGCAAGAGCATGATGAAATTCGGCGCGATCGCCGCCGCTCCGCTGGTCGCGTCCGTGAAAGTATTCTCCGGCTTCGACGATCAGATGCGGGCGGTCCAGGCCGTTCTCGGCGCGACGGGCGCGGACTTCGACCGCCTCAACGAAAAAGCGAAAAAACTCGGCGAGACCACGAGCTACACGGCGGCGCAGGTCGCCGGGGCGATGCTGAATCTGGCCCGCGCCGGATTCAGTTCGGACGAAATCGACAACGCCATCGGAGACATGCTCTCCCTGGCACGGGCCACGGGCACGGACATGGCGCTGGCGACCGACATCGCCGGCAACGCCCTGCGAGCCTTCGGGCTGT
>JBAZHQ010000276.1:0-6174 GCA_041652235.1 Opitutaceae bacterium
TACTACAGTATTTACAATTCATCTCAGGCTGAGAGGAAATCCGAGACGGACAGAACCGATCCCCAACCATCCAATCCATTCTCGCGCAGTGACGCAGTGGCGCAGAGTGACGCCGACCTCCGATCTCAGACCTCCGACTTCCCTGCTGACTCTGGCTTCCGGCTTCTGGCATCTGGCCTCTTTGGTTGCGGCTCTGCCGCGCTATGTTTTTCGTGGCCATTCGGTTTGTGGAATTTGGGTTCATCCCAGGGATAGGTGCCAAAAAATGGCTGATGGGTGGCAAAGGCGGATATTAACGATGGCCTGGTTTGCGCGGCAATGCCTCTACCAAGGCCTCGACAAGGGCATCCAGGCTCGGCGTGCGCGCTTCGAAATCGACCGGGAGCCCATTCTTGCGAAGGGACTCGCTGGTCTGATGGCCGATGCTGCCCAGCAGGGGCTTTTTCGCCCCCTTGGCCAGTTTCAGGGTGTCGACTTGGGCGGCATAGGAATCGACCGCGCTCGAACTTGCGAAAAGAACGGCATCCGCGCCGTGACTCCTAAAGATATCGGCGGCAGGTTCTCCTGCGAGATCGCCCTTCTCCGTCTTATAGACTTGGAGCCGATCGACGATAGCCCGGGCTTCCTCTAGTTTCTGCTCGAGCGACTCCCGATTCATGTTGCCGGTTATCAGAAGCACCTTCGCGCTATCCAGGCTTCCCGTTGCGGCAAGCGCCTCCGCCAGCGCCTCGGCGGTGGCCTTGGCGGGCATGCACTCCACTTTGAGATGAAGCTCATGGACTACCCTGGCCGTGGATTCGCCGATGCAGGCGATGCGCAGCAGGCCCAGGGATCGGATATCGTCGAAAAGCTTGAAGTACTGCTCGAAGAAAAAACGGACTCCATTGGCGCTGGTGAACACGATCCAATCGTAGCCGCCCAGCTCGAGCATGCACTCGGCGAGATTATGCTTGTCGATCTCCGCCGATATCTTGATGAGCGGAAGGTCGAGCACCTCGGCTCCCAATGCCGCAAGTTTTTCGGGCAGGCCGCCGGCCTGCCCGCCTGCTCGTGTGATGGCAATGCGTCGTCCTGAAAGAAATGCGTCTTCGGTAGGCATGAAAATCGAAAAGGTTGTGGAACTCCTGGAAAACGTGAAGCGATAAGCGACGGGTGCGAATACGGGTCGGTTTATTTGAGCTTGAGGATGCTTATGATATTCTGCGCGGTGGTCGAGGGATCGCCAAAATCCTCCTCGGACAGGATAAAGCTCTGTTTGCCGCACGCTTCGTGGAATAGGAAGAGCCGATCCCTGGTGGCATGGGCCGCAAAGGCGGTATGGCATCCTACGCCGAGAGCAGCCTGGAAGGCGCGCTCAAGCGCGACGGCCTGGAAGGTGGCCGTATCCCAAATGTCTTCAAAGCGGCGGCGTTCGCCCGCGCGGCACTGGATGGCGATGGCCGCTTGGCCGAC
Source organism: Opitutaceae bacterium (assembly GCA_041652235.1). Classification (GTDB taxonomy): domain Bacteria; phylum Verrucomicrobiota; class Verrucomicrobiia; order Opitutales; family Opitutaceae; genus MWDT01. The sequence goes on from JBAZHQ010000276.1 coordinate 1,453, forward strand.
AGCGGGCACCATCCGTTCGAAATCGAGAAAGTGAAAGTCGAGTCCCTCCCATGAGGAAATCCCCAGTCGTGAGAGCCCTGCCGCGGCAAGCAGCGTGGCATCGGCCGCCCGATCCTGAGCGATCTTGCGGAGACGCGTATCGACGTTTCCCCGGATCTCAGTGAACGTCGCGTTGGGATGGAACGCTGAAAGCTGAAGACGCCTGCGGGGGCTTCCCGTCGCGACAAGAACGGGTGCATCGACTCCCTTGCGCATCACAAGCACGTCTCGCGCATCGGCCCGCGGAAGGTAGCCCGCGATCTCAAGGCCGGCCCGCATGTCGCCGGGCAGATCCTTGGTGCTATGCACCGCGATATCCGCCTTGCCGCGAAGGACCGCCTCTTCGAGCTCGCTGGTGAAAAGCCCCTTCCCTCCCTTTTCCTCGAGAGACCACCGGGCCTGCTGGTCGCCTGTCGTCACAATCTTGAGGAGCTCGGTCTCGATCCCAAGCCGGCCACGCAGATGCGTGGCGACAAGCTCCGTCTGAGCGAGTGCCAGGGGACTTTTGCGTGTGGCGATGCGAAGCATATTGGGAGGGAGAATCGTGAGCAGCGGTGAGCCAGGGGCGAGTATGAATTCCTGTTATGGAATGGGCGCATATCATGAAGCGGCGGAGCCGCAACCAAACCCAACCAATCAATTCAGATTGAACAGAAGACAACGAAGCGTCTCAAGTCATACCGCCTCAGAGGCCTCGGTGATGAACGCAAGCAACGTATCCTTTAATGCGGTCTTTCAGAAAGCGCTTCGTTACCTTCTGTTAAAATCCTGAATTAGAAATTCTTGAGAACTCCTGAAAGAATGGTGCACGCAAGAAAACAACAGACTCGGAGATAGTGTACTAAAAAGGGGCGGCCCCCTACGAGCCGCCCCATGAAATCCTTCGATGGAAGATACTGTGGTATCGTTTCCGCCTAGTACGCGGCCTGCACTCCCTTGATGTTCTTCTTGGTCATCCAGGGCATCAGGCTGCGCAAGCGGGCTCCTGTCTTTTCGATGGGGTGAGCCTCGCCCTTCTTGAGCAGCTTGTTGTAGTTCTTGAGGCCGCCCTTGTATTCCTTGACCCACTCGCGGACAAACTGGCCGCTCTGGACCTCTTTCAGGATCTTCTTCATCTCAGCCTTGGTTCTCTTGTCGATCACGCGGGGGCCGCGGGTGACATCGCCGTACTTGGCTGTCTCGGAGATCGAGAAGCGCATGCCGGCAATGCCTGACTCGTATATCATGTCGCAGATGAGCTTCAGTTCGTGGAGGCACTCGAAATAGGCCATCTCAGGCTGGTAACCAGCCTCGACGAGAGTCTCGAAACCAGCCTGCACGAGAGCGCTGGCTCCGCCGCAGAGGACCGCCTGCTCTCCGAAAAGATCGGTCTCGGTCTCTTCCTTGAAGGAAGTCTCGAGCACGCCCGTACGGGTGGAGCCAATACCCTTCGCCCAGGCGAGTGCCAGCTTCTTGGCCTTCTTGGTCTTGTTCTGGAAGACGGCGATGAGCGCAGGCATCCCCTTGCCCTCGACATAGAGGCGGCGGACCATGTGACCGGGACCCTTCGGGGCGACCATGATCACATCGATGTCGGCTGGCGTTTTAATAAGACCGAAATGGATGGCCAGACCGTGGATGAACACCAAGCACTTGCCCTTGGTGAGATTGGGAAGGATGTCTTGCTGATAAATCGCAGCCTGCTTTATATCGGGCAGACCGACCATGATGACATCGGCACGACGAACCGCCTCGCCGGTTTCGAAGACTTGAAAGCCATGCGCCTTGGCGGCGGCCTTGGATTTGGATCCCGTATAAAGGCCAATGATGACTTTGCATCCGCTGTCCTTGAGGTTGAGGGCATGCGCATGGCCTTGGGAACCATAGCCGAGCACGGCGATTGTCTTGTTGGAGAATACGCCGAGATCAGCGTCTTTGTCGGTATATACTCTGGCTGGCATTGTTATGATAGTTAGTTGTGAGTTTTGCTTCTCTCGTGAGATTCGTAATTCAAGTCTCCGGAATTCGTTCATTGAATCAGAATTCCAGTCCTCCGGCCTCTGCCCTCTGTCCACCGTCTTCGGTTCACTGTCCACAGGCCGCCGGATTCCGGCTTCTGGCCTCTGTCCTCCGGCCCCTGTTCAGGTCATCGCTTCAGCGCAAGCACGCCCGTACGGGCAAGCTCAAGAATGCCGAACGGATGAAGGAGATTCAGGAACGCGGAGACTTTCCCCTCGTCGCCGGTTGCCTCGACGATCACGGAGGAATGTCCGACGTTGACGATCTTGGCGCGGAAAATGTCGCAGATTTGCATGATCTCGGAACGCGTCTTTGAATCGGCTTTCACTTTGACAAGGATGAGTTCCCGAACGACCGCCTGTCCTTCCTTGAAATCGACGACTTCCACGACGTTCACCAATTTGCGCAGTTGCTTGATGGCGAGATCGAGCGAGGAGCCGTCGCCATTGAGCACAACCGTGATGCGCGACAGGGAAGGATCGTGAGTCGGCGCGACATTGAGCGAGTCGATGTTGAAACCGCGCCCGGAAAACATCCCGGAGATGCGCGTCAGCACGCCGAACTTGTTCTCAACAAGGACTGAGATCGTATGTCGCAACATGGTTTTTATTGGATGAAAGTAATATCAAAGATTGAATTGAAGCTCCCTGGCAAGCTCCGGGAGTGAGATGTGAGTGCCGCGGGGGCATTTTCTCCGGCAAAAAGTGCCGGGGGAAATGCCCAAGGCACGCTCCAAAAACATAGGTCCCATAAGTCCCATAGGTCCTATAAGTCCTATTCCCTTGGCGTTGTGGCAGCCCAGCGCAAAGCTTCTTCGCCCTTCCGCCCCATCACACGCTGAGTGTGCCGCCCTTGCTGGCGTTGTTCACCATCTTGCGGTAGCGGGCGAGCCAGCCGGTGAGCGCTTGTTCGGCAGGCTTCCAAGTTTTGCGTCGCTCGGCGAGTTCAGCGGCGTCCACGAGGATATCCATGCGGCGATTGGGGAAGTCGATGCGCAGGCGGTCGCCTTCGCGCAGCAGGCCGATCGGGCCGCCCTCGGCAGCCTCGGGCGAAACGTGGCCGATGCAGGCGCCGGCGGTGCCGCCGCTGAAACGGCCGTCGGTGACGAGGGCGACCTTGTCGCCCAGATCCATGCCGACGATGTAGCTCGTGGGCGAGAGCATCTCTTGCATGCCAGGGCCGCCGCGCGGTCCTTCATTGCGGATGATGACGATGTCGCCGGCCTTTACCTTGCCGGCGAGAATGCCGGCACAGGCGTCGTCCTGACTCTCGAAGATCACCACAGGTCCCTCGAAGATGAAGCCTGGGCCGCAAGCGGCCTTGAAGGCATCGCTGATGCCTGCGGTCTTCACAACCGAGCCCTCAGGTGCGAGATCGCCGTAGAGGATCGAGAGGCCGCCGTCCTTCGTGTAGGCGCGGTCGGCGGAGCGGATGCATTGCTGCGGATCAAAGCGAAACACCGGATCGTGCGGCATAAGGCCGGCGGGCTTGGCGACTGCCAGGCTCTTCGGCTCGTAGTCGTGAGAGGCCCGGGCGATGTTACCGGCGGCATGGAGACGGGCGACACGCAGCAGACAGGAAATTTTCTTCGCACCACCCTTCTCATATTGCCAGACGACGATGACGGGCGTGCCGCGCACTTCGCCCAGCTCGGCGCGGACGAGTCCGTGGAATTCGGCGAACTTCGGCTTGAGGCCGGCCTCGATCTCGGCGGCACCGCGCCAAGTGGTCGTGGCATCGACGGCTAGTTCACCCTTCGCGCCGAAGAGCGCGCCGCAGGACGCGGCGTCGCCTGCGTTGAAGGCGGCGGCAAAACGCCAGAGTGCGATCGAGCGGGCTTCGGCCGGATAAAACAGCATCGGCTTCGGAACAAGGTTGCCCGTGGCGCTGCGGGCGACCTGCCCGAATTTGTCGTTCGGATCGAACACGAGCGCGGAGGCGCCGGAGGTGCGGACAATGCGCGCCTCGTCGGTGCAGGAAGGCGAGCGCAGGTCCCAGGCGTCGATATTTTCGCCGATCGTCTGGCCGGTGACGGTTATGCATTCGGTCTTCAGCGCGCCGATGCGCTTCAGTTCGCCGAGAATGGTATGGATGCCGCCGGCGCGGTGGATGTCCTGCATGTGGTAATCGGAGGACGGCGACACCTTGCAGAGACAGGGCACGCGGCGGGAAATGTCATCGATGCGGGCGATGTCGTACTCGATGCCGGCCTCGCGGGCGATGGCAAGGGTGTGAAGCACCGTGTTGGTCGAGCCGCCCATGGCGACGTCAAGCGTAAGGGCGTTGTCGAAGGCATCGAGCGTGGCAATGTCGCGCGGTTTGAGGTCGCGCTTGACGAGCTCGATGATCTGCACGGCGGCACGGCGGTAGAGCTGCTCGCGTTCCTTGGAGACGGCTAGGATGGTGCCATTGCCCGGAAGAGCCATGCCGAGGCCTTCGCACAAGCAGTTCATCGAATTGGCGGTGAACATGCCGGAGCAGGAGCCACAGGTTGGGCAGGCGCTTTGCTCCATTTTCAGGAGCTGGTCGGCCGTGATCTTGCCGGTCTGGAGCGCGCCCACGCCTTTGAAGACTGTTATAAGGTCGGACTTGACGGAAGCCGGGCGCAGGTGCTCGGGCAGCTCGCTGGCGGGGTCGGTCTGCGCGATGCCGGCCGCCATCGGGCCGCCGGAGACGAAGACGGTC
>JBAZHQ010000277.1:0-6142 GCA_041652235.1 Opitutaceae bacterium
TCTTGAATCCCTGCTCGTACCCCCCCGCGCCGCTGAGGATCGCCTTGGAGCCCACCTCGTTCATATGGGGCAATAGGGTCACCTGAAAACCCTTATAGATGGTCTTCGTCCGATAACCCTCGCTCTGCCCGAAGATCTTTTTCTGCAGTCCGGAAGGCGGAATATCGAACATCCAGTCCAGCTTTCCGGTTGGCAGTTGGGTCACCGCGCAGCGCCACAACAGGCAATCCGCGCGTTCCAGCATGGTCCTGACCTGGTTGGCGCTGACGCGACTCGCTTCCTCTGCCTGGTGGCGGGCGGTGACATCGGAGATGACTCCAAAGAGAAACCATTCGTCGGGCGCTGTGCGCTGGATTCCCACTTCTTCGCTCAACCAGACTGTCTTCTCCCCATCCTTGACGGGGAATTCCTGCTGGTAACCAGGGGCGTCCGTCAAAATGGCTTCGCGGCTCCTCTCGTCCATCTTTTCACGCTCGGGAATGTCGGAATGGCGCCAAAACCCGCCATTCTCATACTCGCGAATCAGTCGCATAAGGGGACTCGAGCGCGATTGAGGCATGATCTCATGAGTCGTCCATTGCAGCGTGTTTTTAAAACGCTTCACCGTGGCGGACCACATGAGCAGATTCGCCCGGGCAAGAATGGTCCGCAGCAAGGGCTGGGTCTGCCGTTTTCCCCAGACGGAAAGACCGAAGGCGCGCTGATTGTGGCGCCAGAACAGCAGGCCCATGAGCACGACCGCAAGCAGCGCGCCTAGAATGATTCCCTCCCAAATGGGAATCGGCGCCGCCACCGCGTCATTCTCGATGACGCGCATGACGCTTCCTCCAAAGCACGTTATGGAACCATGCCAGATCATGATGCCGGAATAAATAGTGCGAAGCACCCCCGCGTCTGTTCCCGACCGCGGGCCTGTCTTCGAGAGCGATTGAGTTGGATCTGACAACGATGGTTAATTGAGCGCTTTATAGAATGCGGCGTGCAGAGCCAAGGGCTATTATCACCCTCGCAAAGCGAAAAATATCATAACGCGGCGCCCGAGTGTCGATCCATTCTTCGATGCGTAGAATCTCCCATCGCGCATCGGCCTTTGCCTGCCTTCCCAGCGATACGCATTTTCCACACGATATCGTCCCTTGTGGGGACCTGATGTGTCACATAGAAAAATAACCCTTCGGTTTTCTCACATTCATCCTAATGGATCCATACAGCATAGGCCCGCGATTGGGCGCATGTCTGTTCCTTGCGATTGGCCTGTCGCTGGGAATCCATGAATCGCCCGCCCAAGACACCCCCTCTGCGGAGAACGCAGCTCAGGGCGCGGATCCGGCTGTCATTCAGCGCATCAGTGATTATTGGGACCTGAGACTCGACGAACAGGCGGTGCTTCGTCCCATCGACATCACGCTCACCGTATTCTATTACGATCCATACTGGAGGCTCATGTATGGCGAGGAGGACGGCAATATTGTCTATTTGCCCCTGTCGGCCACCCCCATGGCTTTCAAAGCGGGAGACAGGGTGCGCATCAGGGGGAAAATCTCCAGCAACGGCCTCGTCGCGGACCCGGACGGGGTTACGGTGCTGCCCGCCGCCAAAACTGTGCCCCCAATCGAGGCGGGGGGAAAGATCGACAACTGGAGCAAGCTCTCCGGCAAGCTTTGCACCGTCGAGGGCCTCGTGGATCAGCAATTCCAGCATGACCCCACGCACAATTGCATCATCACGAACGTCGACGGACAGAAGGTGCTTCTCTGGGTTTTGAATGAGCCAGGCGAGCGCGTGCCCAGCTATGAGGGTTTCTTCATCCGCTTCACCGGCATCTACCAGCGCATGGCGGACACGATGGATCGGCTTACACAAATCGAGGTCTGGGTGCCGAGTCCTTCCGCCATCTCGGGGGTTTCACACGTCTCCAACAGCGCTTACTTTAATGTTCCTATCGTTTCCATCGATTCATTCCCGGAGGCTCCCTCGAGACAGATGGTGCGCATTGTCGGCAAGGTTCTCAGCCAGGTGGCCGGCAGGATGGTAACGATCAGGGATGAATCCGCGCAGGCCGTTGTCATTACTCCGCAGACCGAGCTGCTCAAGCCGGGCGATGTCATCGAGGCTGTCGGCATTCCATTCGTGGACGGCGTGAAATTCAGGCTGCGACAGGCCTGTTTCCGAAAACAGCCCGAGCGAAAAGCTTCGGATCTCACGGACCCGGCGGTCGTATTTCCCAAGCTGCGCATCATCGATCAAGTGCGCGGTCTCAGTCTTGACGAGGCGGCCAAGAACCATCCTGTGCGTTTGCTCGCCGCCGTGACTTGGTTTCATCCGGATGCCGATTTCTTCTTTATCCAGGACTCGACCGGGGGCCTTCGCGTGGAAGCTGTGGCCAAGGATCGCGAAGGCATGAAGATAGCGCACCGCACGGAGATCATCGGCCAGACAAGAGCGGGGGTGGCGGCGCCCATCGTAAGGGCGAGTCATGTGAAGGCGCACACCATGATCGACCTGCCGGATCCAAGATCGCTCACCCTTGAGCAGGCTCTGACGGGTATCGGGGATGCCGAATTGGTCGAGATGACGGGCTTCCTCCGGCACATCGGACGCGAAGGCAACTGGCTGCGCCTTGAGTTATCCACTCCTTCCGGCATCTTCTACGCCCTTCTTCCCCCGGGCGAACAGACCGCCAATCTGGCGAACAGCACTCTTCGCATCAAAGGCGTATGCTCCGCCGCATTCAACGATCACGGACGCGTCATCGGAATCGATGTATGGGTGAAATCGGCAGCCGACATCTCCATCCAGGGCTCGATGCCCGCCGACCCGTTCTCCCTCCCCAGGCAATCCATCGCCAGCCTGGTAAGATCCGGCATCAGTGCCGCGTCGAACGAGTGGGTCTGTACCCGAGGAACGGTTACGCTCTTTAAATCGGGCCTCAACCTCGTCATACAGGACGGGCCCGACAGCCTCCACGTGCTCTGCCGCAGCACGTCTCCTCTCGCCGAGGGCGACGAAATCGAGATCGCCGGCCTCCCCGGCCGCGAAGAAGGGCATTACATCCTGAGGGAAGCCATTTATCGGAAAACCGGCTCCCGGGGGAACATCCGACCCGTCGAGCTCCCGCCACCCTATTCCTTGAGAGACGAGCTGGATTGGTGCCTTGTGCGCATGGAGGGAGAGCTGTTCAACCGTTCCGAGCGACCGGGGGCGATCAGCCTGATGCTCAAATCCGGAAAATCGGTCTTCGAGTGCGAGATGGACAATCCCCCGCCCTCGAAAGATCGCACGAAGTCATGGAAGCCGGGAGCGTTGCTGAGAGTCACCGGCGTTTACTCCGTGCGCTACAACGAGTACGTCCAACCGCAGAACTTCCGGCTCATCCTGCGGTCGGCGGACGACGTGATCCTCTTCCGCCAGGCGAGCTGGTGGACTCTCCAATCGGCGATCACCACGGCCATCGTCCTCGCCCTTGTCTCCGTGCTGGGAATCTTCTGGGTCGTGCTCCTGCGCCAGAAAGTGCGGGAGCAGACATCCACAATCAGGACACAGATGGAGAAGGAGTCCCTCCTCGTCGCCGAGCTCGAACGATCCTCGCGTCTTGAATCGCTCGGCGTGCTCGCAGGGGGAATCGCCCACGACTTCAATAATCTGCTCACGGTTATCATCGGCAACGTCGGCCTGGCGCGCATGGAACGCGATGTCGAGGCCTCCGCAGGTCCGCTGTTGGCCGAGGTGGAGTATGGAGCACAGCGCGCCCGCACCCTGACCCAGCAGTTGCTCACCTTCGCAAGAGGAGGCAATCCGGTGCGGAACGCCCAGCCCATCGGCTCGATCGTTCGCGAATCCTGCATGAATGCGATCGGACCGTCGAAGATCGCCTGTTCGCTTAACTTGGCATCCGACCTCTGGCCCGCAGTCGTGGACAAGGATCAGATCGTCCAGGTGATCCGCAATATCGTCATCAATGCGGTCCAGGCCATGCCCAATGGCGGCACAATAAGCGTCGATGCCCGCAATGAGGAATTAGACGCCGTGAGTGTGCCCACCCTCGCGAAAGGCAGATATGTCAGGATCGCCATCTCCGATACCGGACCAGGGATTCCCGAAGAGAACATCGGAAAAGTATTCGATCCCTTCTTCTCCACTAGGGGGGGCAATCACGGACTGGGACTTGCGACGGTCAGATCCATCGTGCACAAGCACGAGGGTTACGTGGAAGTATCCTCGCCTCCCGGCACCGGAGCGACCGTCACATTATGGCTGCCTGCAGCGATGGCACCCAGCCCGGCCCCGGCAATCCGCAGCAACGCTCCGGCGGCACAGAAGGCCATCGAAGATGCGAGCATCCTGTTCATGGACGACGAGGAACCCATCCAGCGGATGGCGTCCGTCCTATTCAAGAGGATGGGCTGCAGATTCGCGGTCGTCGGCAGCGGTGAGAAGGCTCTCGACGAGTACATCAAGGCAAAGGACTCGGGAACCCCCTTCGATCTGGTGATCACCGATCTTACCGTGCCAAACGGCATGGGAGGCAAAGAGCTCCTGAATGCGTTGAAGAAGATCGACCCAGGCGTGCGGATAATCGTTTCCAGCGGATACTCAAGCGACCCCGTGCTCTCCAATTACCGCGATTATGGGTTTATAGCCATGGTGCCCAAACCCTATCTGATCGAGGACCTCGATAAGACCATCCGCGGTGCCCTGTTCTCCACAACTCCCGTAGCCGCCTGATACTGGGGCTAGGAACTAAAGGCGAAATAGCGCGCCAAGGGACTCGGACGGTATATCAACACGGGCTCCTTGTTGTCGGTGTGCTCCGCGTGATGAGCGATTCTGTCGATGAAACGCGGCGTGAGGACCACGCCGCCATTGAAGAGAGGAACCGCGCTGACGGCATCGGTAGGGAATGGCCCGGCGAGCACGTCGAGTTCGTCCAAATGCGAAGGAAGGAGCGCCAACTTCGCGCCTAGGTTGGTTCCAAGGCAGAGGCGGAAGGCCTGGCCGTCCACTATGCAATCGTAGGTCTTGCAGTCGGGGGAAAGCGGAGGAAGGGCGCGCCATACACCGAGGCTCTGCGATCGCGGCATGAGGGGATGAAGTATCTCTCCGCCACGGGCATAAAGGTTGCGCAGAAAGCCCTGGGCGATGCGCCGCACTATCTCCGACCACAGGGTGAGCATCTCCGATTCATTGTGCGGTTTGCGGCGCAGGGATTTTTCGAAAATCAACGCGGCGTTTTCGAACCGGGTTGCGATGACCATGTCCACCCAGCAATCCTGCGAGGGAATCAGAAGCGTGGTCCAGGCGCAGCAATCGCCCGCTGCCAGCTCATCTTTCCTTGTGCGGGGCTGCGCGCCCTCGAGGGCAAGGCGCAATTCCATCAGAGTAGCCGAAAGCAGGAACCTGATCTCGTGGTCGGTGAACTGGACCAAATGATCCAACTCGGGCTTGGCTGCCGCGTCAATCTGGGCGGAGGCGCTATGCGCCGAAAGCACCGTGCCCGCATCGAGGGGCGGACTGATGAGCTCGCTCAGCAGGTTATTGCGCTGGTTGAGCAGCTCGTTGTCCTCGATCTGCCTTTGCAGCTCCCGCTGGTATTGATAGGTGCGGCAGGCCACCCGAAGGCGCGCCTGCATCTCGGAAACATTGAAAGGTTTCGAAACAAAATCGTCCGCCCCCGCATCCAGGCCCGCCGCAATGTCTTCCTTGCTGCTCTTCGAGCTGAGCATGAGCACGTAGGGGCGGTCCCTCAACTTCGAGGCGCGCAGCCTTCTGAGCACTTCAAGCCCGTCGGTCACGGGCATCATCCAGTCCAGAATGATAATCGGCGGCGGTTCGGGCCCGAGCGCGCTATCGAGCACTTTGCTGCCATCGGAGAGGACGATTGGCGAATAGCCCGAACGCTCCAAAAAGAGCTTCAGTATCCTTTGTGCAGCGGGATCATCGTCTACGACCAGGACTTTCATTGGGTAAGCAGTGTAAGCAAAGTAGCATCGAACACGGCACCGATGGAGATGCTCGGACGATTCCATGCAGGATTGGAGATGAAGCCCGGCATGGCAAGCAACGATACGCGACGTGCCTCACGCCTGTGCAGACCGTTGCTTCATGGAAAAACAGCGCCATTCGACCCACTCCCAATGCCGAG